>JAYTUE010000163.1:0-1503 GCA_043744715.1 Verrucomicrobiota bacterium
ATCGTCTCTTCCAGTTCCCTCTGGCAGTCGCCCAGCTTGGAAATGAACTCCGCCCGCGACCGTGCTCGGTAAGCTTCGCGATAGTTGGCCGCGACGGAAGTCGCCGAACGGAAGATCTGGTCGCCCATGATTCGTCCCGCGCGGTTGTTCGGGAGAGTGGAGCACATCTTGATGATTCGGAGGTCAAACTGTTTCGTCCGCAGTCGCAGATCTTGGCGCTTCTTTTCATCACTCATACCTCAAACCTCATCCTTCGATTCCAGTCCGATGTTCTCGTAGAGCTTCGCCAGCCGGCGAGCGTGTTCGTCGTAGGCGGCCTCGAAGAGTTCGGTGGCGCGGGCCTTGCCGACGAGGGCACCGGCGGTGAGCACCTTGGGCGGATGCCCGGCGGTGGTCAGGCGGGCGGCGACTTCCGCCTTGATGGAATTGACCAGTAGGCAGCCGCCCACGGTGGAGCCGGGCGAGACGGGCGTTTCCAATCCGGGCACGCGGACCATCGCGTCACCGACGGGTGCGCCGGTATCGAGGACGATGTCGGCGAAGTCCTGGAGCTTCCTCCCGTCCGCGCGCTGGCTGGTGCTGGCCTCGCTGTGGGCGCGCGAAATGATCGCGACCACCTTCACGCCGCGCCGCTGGAACTCCTCGGCCATCTCGATGGGCACGATGTTGCAGCCGCTGGACGAGACGACGAGCGCGCTGTCCAAAGGCGAGAGCTGGAAGTTTCGGAGGATGCGCTCGGCGAGACCGGAGACGTTTTCGAGGAACATCGCCTGCCGTTGGCCGTTCGCGCCGACGACGAGGTTGTGGAAGCTGAGGGAGAGTTCGACGATGGGGTTGAAGCCGGGGAACGACCCGTAACGCGGCCACATCTCCTCGACGAGAATGCGGCTGTGGCCCGAGCCGAAGAGGTGGACCATCCGGCCCGCGAGAATGGTGGCGGCGAACAGGTCGGCCGTTTGGCGAATCACGGGAAGCTGGGCTTCGACCGTGTCGACCAGGCCACGGGCGCGGCGGAGGTATTCGAGGGCGGGTGATGAATCGCTCATTCCAGTTTGCAGGATGGGCGCAGGCTAAGGAGGCGGTCTTTTCAATGGAATGGAGCAAAGACGCGGTGGGTTTGTAGGATACTGCCCGACAGTAGGTGAAGGCGTCTCGGCAGCGGGCCTTTCACTTTCGTTCTCAGGTGAACTTGGCTCTTTGCCTCGCCTGTCGGCCCGTGGCAGAAAACTCCCATGCCCCTCAATCGCCGCCAGTTCCTCCAGGGTTCCGCCCTGGCCATCGCCGCCGGTTCCTCGCTCGTCGCCTGCGCCGGACCGAAGATCCGCCGCATTTCGGCCAACTCGAAGCTGAACCTCGCCATCGTCGGCGTGGCCGGCCGGGGCGGCGATAATCTCGCCGGCGTGAAGGGCGAGAACATCGTCGCCTTGTGCGACATCGATTCCACCCGGCTCGCCGCCGCTTCGGCCCAGTTTCCCGGCGCGAAAACCTTCAGCGATTTCCGCC
>JAYTUE010000164.1:0-22191 GCA_043744715.1 Verrucomicrobiota bacterium
GGCGACGTTCACGAAATCACCACCGCCGCCTTCCTTCATGAGGACCTCGAAATAGTGGGTGGAGGTCGTGCTCAACGGGAAGACAATCGTCTGATCAGGATTGCTGTTGAGAAGCGCATTACAGCAGCCCGTTTCCTCGACCACGTTGGTCGTGGTCAGGTTGATCGGATCATCATCCGTGCTGATGCGGAGACGGGAGGCGTCGTCCGAGGAGATGAAGAAGTTCCAATAATTGGAATGGAATGATTCCGCCACAGCCGGGGCTTTGAACCAGCCCGTGATGCGTGTGCCGAAGTTGTTCAGGTCAGGATTGGTCTGGGTCTGGTTCAACGATCCGGTGATGAAGTCCACCCGGTTCGGAGAATCAGGATAGTTCGCGGCCGAGGTCAGGTTGGCGACTGCCGTGCCGCCGATGCCTTCATACCACTGGCGAAGGGCGAAACCCTTGGCGAAGACCCACGCGTAGAACTGGGCGTTGGTGCCTGTGATCACGTTGGTCTGCGACGAGTTGTCGGCAACACCACCCAGCACGTTCACCGTGTATTGGGCTCCTTCGGTCTGGCGATCAGTAACGAGGATGATGTTTGTCCCTGTGGCCGCCAAACGGACGGACAGGATGTTCAAGAACGGGGAAACGTTGAAGTTCACCACGTTGGTGGACCTGATGGGATCCAAGCCTTCGTTGAAGTCCAAGGTGATTTCACGGCGCGAAGCACTACCACGGGCGCGGACCAAGACGGGTGCATTCGTGTCGGGAAGAACGGTGAGGACGGCGTTTGTGCTGAAGACCGGTCCACCACCGAGGTTGCTGGCAGTCACGAAGAAGGTGGCTCCATTGTCCGAAAGTCTGGCCGGAAACACTGAGTAGTTCGGCGCAACCGAGCCAGGAATGACGGCGGTGTCGCGGAACCATTGGAAGTTCATCGGCGTGCCACCCGAAGCAGCCGAGAAGAGCGTGGCTCGTCCACCTTCGGCCACCACTGTGTTGGAAGGCTGGATGGTGAGCGTCGGCGGTGTGAGGTTCACGACGAAGTTGGTGAACGCGGACAGATTGCCACCGGAGATCGGGCTTGATCCGTTGGCCGGACGGCCACCACCGGGCAACTGCCAAGCGACTGAGAGGTTGTCGCCGCCGCCGCCTTCCTTCATGAGCGCCTGGAAGAAATAGGCACGGCCTGCGACCAGGGTTATGTCGTCCGACTGGTTGGCATACCGTGCGTTGGCCCGTGGATTCCCTCGGCGGTCGGTAACCAGATACTGACGGGAGCCGTTCCATTCCGGCTCGCGGGCGATGAGAACCTTGTTGGCTGGCTGAGCATCCGTCGAAAGGAAGAGGACGGCATTGTCATCAGCGGAGACATAGAAGGAATAGACACCGGAAACGCTGGGAACAATGTAGCCGATCAACTCGGCACCGTAGTTGTCAGCTTGATCAGTATTGCTCTCGATCAGGTTCTTGAATTGCTCACTGTCCCACTGACCATTGATGAACTTGGAGTTGTTGGTCAGGGATGGGATGTCCGTGCCACCGATGTTGTTATAGACGCGGGAGTTGATCACGCCGTTGACCTGCACAAAACTGATCGCGGTGTTGGGAAGGATGGCGTTTTGTGCGGAAGAAACATCACGAACATTGTTGATGACAACCGTGTAAACCACGCTCGGCACACCTGTTGACGGCATGGGAGTGGTGTTCAGGGTCACGGTGCGGTCGCCATCGAAGGCGGCCGAGAGGACCGTCACACCCAGGGTCTGATTGGTAACGGCATAGTTGCTTATGTTACCCGCCGAAGCTGAGGTGATTTTTTCGGAGAAGAGCAAGGTCACCGCATTGGTGCGGCCGAATGACTGGGCGGAAATAACGGTGGGCTTCACCGCGTCAGCTGTGACGGTCAAGAGCGCGGCCGTTGTGTTGGTCACCCTGCCAAAGGCGTTGCTGGCCACAAGGCGGTAACGATTCTGGTCATGCAGGGCGATGCTCAGGTTGGTGATGGTCAACCCTTGGAAGTCTGCACCGGTCAAGATGGTGTAGCTTGTGCCGCCATTGGTCTGGACCACCCACTGGAAGGACATGGGCTGCGCACCCATGACGGTGCCTTCAATGACCGCATTGAGGGTTTCACCTTGGGTTACGCTCTGCGGCTGGCCATTGATCGGGACATTGGCCGGGGCGGAATTGAAGCCCTGGTAGGCCGGGATGCTGAAGGTCGGGGTGTTGATGGTCTGGACGTTGTTCGATTGGTTCGCGATGTTGAACCCCGTGAACACCTGGTTGAACGGGACCAGATACTGGCCGCTGATGGGACGATTCAAAGTCCCGTCTGGAATCTGCCAACCCACTCCGAAGTAATCGTTGCCACCGCCTTCCTTGGTGAAGACCTCGTAGTAGTAGGTTTGTCCGCGGTTCAAGTTGATCAGGCCGGAGATCTGGGCAGGCTTACCGGCCCACGAGTTAATTCCAACAGCACCGATGTTTTCAGACGCCTTGACGAGCCCGGCAGGCGTCGTCCCGGTGCTGATCCAGAATTCGGAATCATCATCGGAGTAGATGAAGAACCGGTAGTTGCCGGATTGCGGGGCTTGGATGAAGCCTCTGGTCCAGGTGCCGTAATTGTTCAGCCACGAGGTGTTGTCGCTGAGGGAGGGTCGGAGGTAGGTCAACTCCTGCGGCAGGCTGCCGAGCGTGTCGTCATACTGGTAGTAATGGGACGTGTTGAACAGGAGCGGGAACTCCGGGAGTGCTTTCAGGGAAGCAACGGACGTCCCTGGTCCTGAATACCAGAGACGAGTGGCCATGCCGGCTCTGGCCGCCTGAGACGCGGCCACTGCCAGCAGGCACATGACGAGTAGTTTGAGGGTGCGCATGGGTTGGGTTGGTTTGGGCTTGGGATTAAGAAAGACGACGATTCAGCACTTGTTGGGGCTCTGTGAGTGCTTGGAGAAGAACAAAACCCGGCTTGGCTTGGCAACTAGTTTCTTGGGGTGAATGGCTGTGCAGTGAAACGCACAGGAACTTTTCAACCATTTGGGACCGGTCTTGACTCTCCATCTCGTTGACCTCATGAGCTGCCTCTCCAAAATGGCTGAGGACCAAATGCAGCTGCAGCGGCACGAGTTGAAGTATCTCATCTCGGAGGCTGTCGCCGTGGAAATCAGACAGTTCATCGCATCGTTTCTGGAGATCGACGAGTTCGGTGCGTCACGGCCCGACCTTTCTTATCCGGTCCACTCCCTGTATCTGGATTCACCGTTGCTGGCGACCTACTGGCACACGATCAACGGGGACAAGAACCGCTACAAACTGCGTGTCCGGTTCTACGATGACCGGCCGGAGAGCCCTGTTTTCCTCGAGATCAAACGCCGGATGAACGATGCCATCCTGAAGCAGCGCGGAGCCCTCCGGCGGGAGTTCATCGACTCCTTCTTGAACGGCCAGCTGCCCGACAGCTCGATGATCGCATCGAAGGATCCCAAGCAAGCCGGGGCCGTGATGCGCTTCCACGGGCTGATGATGAAACACCAGGCGCGTCCGACGGCCCACGTGTCCTACATGCGCGAGGCCTGGATCAGCCCGCACGACAATTCCATCCGCGTGACGATGGACCGGAACGTCCTGTGCGGCCCGGAGTTCACCACGCTTTTCAAATCCGAGGTGAATGATCCCGTCTGTGTTTTCGGCCGCAAAGTGGTGTTGGAGCTGAAATTCACGGGCCGTTTCCCCAACTGGTTCCGCGATCTCGTGCAGTCATTCGGCCTGATGCAATGCAGCGCCGCCAAGTATGCGGATGGAATTGCGTTGAAGGGCGAAAGGTTCTTCTCCGATTCAATCTACGGCGGGAGTCCGGCGGCGGATTCTCTGGTTCTCCGGGACAAGCGGATTGCGGAACTCGGCGTTAACCAGTCAGAGTCCCGGACGTCTCCACACAAAGAATGAACGCGCTGAACTGGCTGACCCAAGGCGACCAAGGGCTGTTGCCGACCGACATCGCCCCCATGCTCCTCGGCCTGGTGCTGGCCCTGCTGGCGGGCCAGGTGCTCGCCCACGTCTACATGGTGACCCATCCGGGGCTGTCCTATTCCCGCTCGTTCGTGAACGCGATCTGCGTGATGCCCGTGCTCGTGGCCCTCGTCATGGGCGTCATGGCCAACAACCTCGTGACGGCGTTCGGCTTGATGGCGGTGTTCGCCATCGTCCGGTTCCGCAACATCCTCCGGGACACGCTCGACACCTGTTATCTTCTCGGATCGCTCGTCCTGGGAATGGCCTGCGGCACGCAAAAATTTTCCACCGCCCTGCTGGGGCTCGCCGTCGTGGCCGGCATCCTCCTGTTCCTCTGGTATACGGAATTCGGCAGCCGCCATCGGTATGACGTCATCTTGAACCTCCACTGGGCGAGGCCCCAGACCGACCTGCTGGACCTTTCACGGCTGCTGGAACGGCACGGCCTCAAGATCCACATCGCCAGCCAGCGCAGCCACGAAGGGGCCGAGGGAGTCGACCTTTCCTACCGTGTGCTCCTGAGAGATCCGTCACGCTTGGGAGAACTGACTTCCGAGCTTCGCAACCTCAGAGGGATCACCCGCGTCACCACGATCAAGGCCGAGGACGAATCCGAGCTCTAAGCCGCATCATTTGCCATGCAGTCCCTCGAACCCATCCCTGTTCCGCCGCACTTGCGCTGGCGCGAATTCCGCGTCCGTTTCCTCCCCGGCCTCACCACTTTCCTCTTGGCCGTCACGGCCGCCGTCATCTGGCAGCAGCAGATCACCCCGCAGGGACTGGTCGGCCAGGTCGAGATCCGGCAAAGCCTCGTCGGTTCGCCCAAGAAGGGCGTCATCGCCGAAGTCCTCGTGGAGATGCACCAGAAGGTAAGCGCCGGTGATCCCGTTGCCGTCGTGGAAATCGCCGACCAGGCGTTCATCGAATCCTACCGCGGCCTCGTGGGCGCCGAGACGGAACTGCTCAAGAGCAACTTCGCCCCCATCCGTCCGCAGCAGCAGATGCTGATCGACTACGAACGGCTCCGCCTCGACGCCCTCGTGCTCCAGGCCCAGGTCGCCGTCGCCAAGGTGCAGCTCGCCGAAGCTGAAAACGAACTCCTCCGCAGCAAGGAACTCGCGGCCAACAAGATCATCTCCGCCTCCGAATTCGAGCGCTTCACGGCCCTGCGCGACGCCCGCAAGACCCAGGTGACGGAACTCACCGCCCTCGTGACCGAGTCCTTCAACGCCGCCAAGGAAGCCATGCCCATCAAGGAAGGCATGACCCCGAACTCGCGCGCCGATGCGATGGCCGCCGCCATGAACTACCAGGACAAGAAGCTCAACTATGTCGATGCCGAGTTCGGAAAGATCGTCATCCGCGCGCCGGCCGACGGATTCGTCGGACAGATCCACCGCCGCAAGGGGGATGTCGTCGACACCGACCTGCCCATAGCCACCATCAACACCGCCTCCGGCGACCGCGTCATCGGCTACGCACGCCAGCCGCTCCGCGAAATGCCGACGGTGGGCATGGAAGTCGTGGTGCGCGCGCGATCCAAGAAACGCCCGTCCGCCATCGGCCACATCCGGTCCGTGGGCACCCAGCTGGAACCCATCAACCCGCTCCTGCTCCCGACCTCCTTGAACGAGAGAAAGAATCCCGAGCTTGCCCTCCCTTTCCTCGTCGACATCCCGCAGGAGTTCCACGTCCTTCCCGGCGAGACGGTCGACATCTTCCTCACTCCATTGAAAAACTGAGCACGGCCAAAAGATTCCCCTGCGATTCCAAACGAAAACCCCGGACAACGTGTCCGGGGTTTTCGTTTCAACGGGACAAAGCGCTTCAGACCGGTTGAACCGGAGAATTTCTCACCGCCTCGGTGCAGCGCGGGCAGATGCCGGGATAAGCGGGATCGGTTCCGATGTCGGAAGCCGGTTCCCAATGCCAGCAGCGTTCGCACTTCACGTAGCCGAACTCCTGGCAGTGGCGGACGACGACGGCGTCATCCGAAGCATCGCCGGGGGCAAGTTCGCCGACCCGGACGTGCGAGACATTGAGGACTTCTGTGAGCTCGGCCTGAAGATCCTTGACCGAGGTTTGCTCGGCTTCAGGGAGATTGAGGAAGACGATCGCTTCGAGAGCCTTGCCGATGATCTTGGCCTGGCGCTTTTGCTCAAGCGCGGGAAACACCTTCTCGCGGATCGAAAAAAGGGTTTTCCAGCCGGCCAGCTCGGCGTCTGTCAGACGAGTGGCCGTCGGAGCCCACTCGCTTTCATGCACGCTTGCCGTGGGTCTGCCGGGGATGGCTTCCCAGGCTTCATCCGCCGTGAAGGCCAGCATCGGACTGAGCATCTGCGACAGGCCTGTGACGATGCGGTGCAGAGCCGTCTGCGTGCTCCGGCGACGCGTCGAGTTGGCCGCGTCGGTGTAGAGCCGGTCCTTCACCACGTCGTGATACACGGACGAAAGTTGCACCGACACGAACTGGCTGAGTTTCTGGTAGACGTTGTGGAACTCGTAGGCGTCGTAGGCGGCCTTCACCTCGGTTTCGAGAGTGGCGAACTCGCTGAGGATCCAACGGTCCAATCCGGTCAACTTGTCGTCGGCCACGGCGTTCTTGGCCGGATCGAAGTCGTAGAGGTTCGAGAGCTGGTAACGCAGGCAGTTGCGGATGTTGCGGTAAGTCTCGCCGACCTTCTTGAGCCGTTCTTCGCTGACGACGATGTCGGTCCGGTAGTCCTGCGAGGCGACCCACAAACGGATCACGTCCGCGCCGTATTCCTTGACGAAGCGGTCGGCCGTCTGCGGCTTCTGGTAGCCGCCCTGCCCTTGCTTGGACTTGGAAATCTTCTCGCGGTCCTCGTCGACCATGAACCCGTGGGTCAGCACGGTCTTGAAGGGAGCAGCGCCATTGCCCGCGAGCGAGAGCAGCAGCGAGGACTGGAACCAACCGCGATGCTGGTCGGAGCCTTCGATGTAAACGTCGGCCTGCCATACGGCGGAGCCACTCGCTCCGGCATGTTGGAGTTCGTTGTGGGTCTTCAGGACGGCGCGGCTGGAACTGCCCGAGTCGATCCACACGTCGAGCGTGTCGGAGGACTTGGATGCCGGCGTCGCGCCGGTCCAGTTGAGCGGTTTCACCAGCGACCAGAGTTCTTCGGTTGATTTGGCGAACCAGACGTTTGATCCGTGTTCCTCGATGACCGTGGCGACGTTGCGGATGATGTCGGCATTGAGGATCGGGTTCTTCTCCACGTCGTAGAACGCCGGGATGGGCACGCCCCAGGTGCGCTGGCGGCTGATGCACCAGTCGGGGCGTGTTTGCACGGCGCTCTTGATGCGGTTCACGCCCCAATCTGGAATCCAATTCACCTTGTCGATCTCGGCGAGGGCCTTTTGCCGAAACGTGATCCCGGATGCCTGATTCCCGATCCCTGATCCGGCATCCGGAATCCGGCATCCGGAATCATGGTCAATTCTGATGAACCACTGGTCCACCGCCCTGAACACCACGGGCGTCTTGCTGCGCCAGCAATGCGGGTAGCTGTGATGGTAGTCTTCGCGATGAGCCAGCACTCCCTTCTCCGTGAGCAATGCGAGCACGGCGTCGTTCGCGTCGGAACGGCCGCCCTTGGACAAAACGGATTTGCCCAAAAGCGACTCGGGCAACTGCTGTTCACGCGGCAGGTCCGCCGTGGGCGTGAGCTGGCCGTCGTCGTTGACCGGGCAATAGACCGGCAGCCCGACCTTCAGGCCGAGATGGTAGTCGTCCATGCCGTGGCCGGGCGCGATGTGGACGAAGCCCGTGCCGGTGTCGGCCGTGACGAAATCCGCCGGATACAGGTGGCCGGTGCGGTTGCAGAACGGGTGTTCGTATTCGAGCGACGCCAATTCGTCGGCCGAAGCGGTGTAATTGATCTGGTAGGAATCCCACCCAAGCTTCTGCGAGACCTGTTCCAGCAGCGCGTTGGCCACGTAGTAAACGCCGTCGGCTGCGGAGACCTGCGAGTAGAACATCGTCGGGCTGAAGGCCACCGCGAGGTTTGCCGGCAACGTCCACGGCGTGGTCGTCCAGATGAGCACCCAGGAATTCGGCTGCCCCTTCAGCGGGAACTTCACGTAGACGCTTTGGCTGATGTGGTCGGCATATTCGACCTCGGCCTCGGCCAGCGCGGTCTTGAAGGGGATGCTCCAATATACCGGCTTCTTGCCACGATAGACGAAACCCTTCTCCACGATGTCCGCGAACATGCGGAGCTCCTCGGCCTCGTAGCCCTTGTCGAGCGTGAGGTAGGGCTTCTCCCAATCACCGAGCACACCGAGGCGTTTGAACTGCGTCCTTTGCAGGTCGATGTATTTCCGGGCGTAGGCGTCGCAGGCGGAACGGATGGTGGCCGCGTCGGCGTCGGTCTTGCCGGCAGCGCGAAGTTCCTGGGACACCTTCGATTCGATGGGAAGGCCGTGGCAATCCCAGCCGGGCACATAGGGCGCATCCATCCCTTCGAGCGTGCGGAATTTGACGATGATGTCCTTGAGGATCTTGTTCAGCGCGGTGCCGATGTGGACATCGCCGTTGGCGAAGGGCGGGCCGTCGTGCAGGACGAACTTCTCGCGGTCGGCGCGGGCCTTGCGGATGCGCCCGTAGAGGTCGGACGACTCCCAGAGGGCGAGCCGCTGCGGTTCGCGCGTCACGAGGTCGGCCTTCATGGCGAAACCGGTCTGCGGCAGATTCAACGTGTTCTTGTAGTCCATACGGGGTCGAGAAAGAGCGTGGAAGCTAACCAGCCGGTGGGAAACGGGCAAAGGGCAAAGTCAGCGAGCCATGGAACGGAGAAGCGGCCCAATCGCCGCGTCAGACTGAGCGTCGTGAACTACCGCCGGACCGATGGCGCTTTAATCATCGCCCTGGCCGGTTTGGCCTGGCCGGTCTTGGCCGCGTGGGATTGCTGAGCGGGATTCGCCGGAAGTTTGCTCAAAGTCTCCTGCTCCAGCGCGAGAAGCTCGGAGACGGTGACGAACTTGAAGCCCTTCGCCTTGAGGGCATCCAAGGTCTTGGGCATGCCGTCGACGGTGGACTTGTGGATGTCGTGCGAGAGGACGATGGAGCCGGGGCCGGTGCCTTGGAGAATGCGCGAACGGGCATAAGCCGCGCTGGGATTCCGCCAGTCGTTCGAGTCCACGTCCCACAGCGTGATCGAGTAGCCCCACTTGCGATGCGCCCAATCCCGCTGGCGATCCGTGAAGGCGCCATACGGCGGGCGCATCAGCTTCGGCGAGACGCCGGTGGCTTTGCGGATGGCCTGGTCGGTGCGTTCCAGATCACGCGCCACGGCGGCATCGGTCATCACGGACAAGACCTTGTGCGACCATGAATGGTTCCCGATCTCGTGGCCTTCCTCGACGATGCGTTTCGCCACCGAGGGATGATCCGCCACCCGCTGGCCGACACAGAAGAACGTGGCCTTCATGCCGCGCTCTTTGAGCATCTTCAACAGGCGCACCGTGTTCTCCGGATGCGGCCCGTCGTCGAACGTCAGCGCGACGTAGGGTCCGCTCACCTGGCACTGCGAGAAGCACACCCGGGCCGACGGCGTGGGCTTCGGCAGATTGGCCACATCGGGCAGAAGACCGCCGATGTTGGTCGAAAGCGGAGCCGCGTTGGTGGAGGCGAAAGGCGGCACGACGGCGTTGGTTCCGGTGAAGGCGGACGGAACCCCGACGACGTTCGTCACGGCCGCTCCGACCGGCGGCGCATCGCCCGTCAGATCGGGCAAGGGCGTGATCGCCTGCGCCATGCTGTGCAGGGCGGACGCGGCGAAAATTAAACTGGCGATGACTTGCTTCACTCGTGGCTCAACGGACCGGAGGGAGATGCTCGAAAGCCCCGGCGATGCCAACAAGCAAATCGGAGCTGGGAACAACTTCATGAGTCTTCTGCAAAAGACAGTGCGGGTTGTAGCGGCGGTCTGTGACCGCCGTGACTTGCCGTATCTCCCCGGCGCTCACAGAGCGCCGCTACAAAACCTACGACGCGGCAGCTTCATGAACATTGCCGTTGCGAAACGTTGGGCGTATCTCCTCCAAAGCCCATGAAACGCCGAAGGAGTCTCGTCATCATCCTGGTCGCCACGCTCATCACTGGCCTGGTGGCGCTGGTGCTTTGGCGGAGCGAGCCGCGTTACGGCGGACGTAGCCTGACCGATTGGGCCATCCAAGGGCAGGACTACGAAAACTTGGCCCTGACCGACAAGCCGGACTACCTCGCAGCTAGCAATGCGATCCACCAGATGGGACCGGCGGCGGCGAAGACAGCGGTGGACTGGCTCAATTCCGAAGTGACCTGGAAGAAAAGCGCGCTGCGGCTCTGGATCGAGAAGCTGGCTCCACGCAGCGGGGATATTCCACGCATCCAACGTGAAGTCGCGGCGGTTATGATTCTCAGGCTGGGCTCGGAGGAAGCGCAGTTGAGCGTCGAGCCAAAGCTGATTGCCATGCTCGAGAATGGCCGCGATGAATGGCTATATAAACTCAATGGACACATCGGGCGTATTGGGGTCTTAACGAACTTCAGTGCGGCCACATGGTCGAGGCTGGAGCCATTACTTCTCCACACCAACCACATGGTCAGACTGCGCACCCTTGAATTGGCCATCTCCTGGAACACGCCGCCAAAGCTGAATCTCGGTATCCTGTGGCAGTGCAGGTCAAAAGTGACCGACTTGTTTACGGAGGCGCGTCTGGATGAACTTCTGCTCCGGCACGGAGCAGAGACCAACCGGCTCGCCGAGGCCATTGGAAGCAGCTTTTTGAACAGTGCAAATTCGGCTCAGGAGCCCATGCAATTCATCGAATACCGGGCGAAACAGCTGTCCGCATTGGGCCAAACCGGCAGCCGCTATTTCGTCGCCGGTCTCACCAACGGGAGCGAAGCCGTCCGTATCATCAGCCGACGCTACCTCTACCGGTAGGCCACGCCGCACTTCGCGCGCTTGACGGCCGCTTCAGTTCCAGCGCCACCTTCCGCCATCCCAATTCCCCCATGCGCCCTTTCTCCCCTGCCCTCACCGCCCTCGCCCTGACCACTTTTGCCGCCGTTGCCGCCGACTACTTCCCGCCGCCGGACAGCGCGGGTGGTTGGCGCACGACGAAGAACGCCGCCGAAACGCGTCGGCTCGCGGGCATGGACGCCGCCGCGTTGGAACGCGCCTACGACTTCACCCAGCGTTGCACGCAGAACGGCGGGCTCGTCGTGGTGCGCAAGGGCTACCTTGTCTTCGAGCGCTACTTCGGCCGCGCCGGGCGCAACGTGAATCCCGACATGGCCTCGACCGGCAAGGCCTACACCAGCATCGCCTGCGGCATCATGCTCCGGGAGTTCCGAGACAAGCCGGCGCGCCGAAGGACGCCTTCTGGAAATCCGGCGCGGGCGGCTTCGGCCTGCTCATCGTGCCGTCGCTCGATCTCGTGATCTACAAGATGGGCGGCAACAACGGCCAATACGACCCGACGTTGACCGACGTGCCCCAGCCCAAGGACGTGGACACTTCGCGCGACAACTGGAAGCCGATCGGCCGGACACCGTTCAGCGAAGGCAGCCTCGGCGGCGACGACGGCCTGCGGCGCGTGCTGGTGATGGTCAGTGGCGCGGTGAGGGACTAGGGTCTTGCCCATGTTCAGGATGAACCAAGCACTGCCGACCGCATGAGACCCATCGGCACCCTTCCCGACGCCAAGGCTGTCGCCGTCTTCGGCGACTTCCTCGTCGCCAACCGCATCGCCAGCCAGATGGACAGCGAGACCGACGGGTCATTCACGGTGTGGATCCGGGATGACGACCAGGTTTCTGCGGGCAGCGCGTTTCTGGCCGAGTATCTGGCGTCGCCCAAGGCCGACAAATTCCGCAACGCGGCCCAGGGGGCCGAGTCCGTCCGGCGCGCGGAGGCGGAGGAGCTGGAGGCGTATCGGCGCCGGATCCGGACGGCCGACGGGCTCTTCCCAAAGAAAGGCGGCTACGGCGTGGGGATCTTGAGCTACCTGCTGATCGCGGTCTGCGTCGGCGTGGCGCTCTACACGATGCTCGGCTCCAACCGCGCGGCGGTGGAATGGATGTTCATCGACGATCCGCGCGCGACAAGTTTCCTGGCAAAGGTGCGTCAGGGCGAAGTCTGGCGGCTGATCACGCCCATCTTCCTCCATTTCGGTCCGCTTCATCTCATCTTCAACATGTATTGGATCTACCAGCTCGGCTGCATGATCGAGGCGCGCCGTGGGGTCAGGACTCTCGCCATGCTGGTCATCCTGGTCGGACTGGGCTCGAACCTCGCGCAGTATGCCGTGACGGGCCGCGCAAACTTCGGCGGCATGTCGGGAGTCGTCTACGGCCTCATCGGCTACGTTTGGATGCGGGGCAAATACGACCGGGCCTCCGGGGTCTTCCTCGACCAGCGCAGCCTCGTCATCAGCCTCGTCTGGCTGGTGGCCTGCTTCACCGGGTTGCTCGGTCCCGTGGCCAACTGGGCCCACTTGTCCGGGTTGATCCTGGGGATGGTCTTCGGACGCCTCACAGCGTGGCGGTCAGGACAGATTCCGAAGTGAGGCATCCAGCGCAGCGAGCGATCTATTCCACGCCATGACCCGCCCGGCATTCTAAATTGTAGGCCCTTCCTGGTGGGGCCGTGAGGCCTTGGATCGAGCTATCCCCGACTCAGCTCATCGGGTGCGTGCCGCCATGGATCTTCCCCAGCAGCCTCTCGTAAACCGCGCGCGGCACATACTTCTGGACGATGGGTTCCCAGCCTTCCGGACCGATGAGGCCTTTCACCATGCTGGAGCTGACTTCCGCGATGTCGCGCGGGGGCATGAGGAAGACGCTGGTGATCTTCGGCTCCAGGTCGCCGTTCAGGTTGCGCATGGTGCGCTCATACTCGAAGTCGCTCGGCGACCGGATGCCGCGCAGGATGTGCGTGGCTCCGACCGTCCGGGCGT
The DNA here is from genome assembly GCA_043744715.1 of Verrucomicrobiota bacterium. Lineage (GTDB taxonomy): Bacteria > Verrucomicrobiota > Verrucomicrobiia > Limisphaerales > CANJSG01 > CANJSG01. The sequence continues at coordinate 12,971 of JAYTUE010000164.1, forward strand.
AATGGATGAGGAACTGCGCCCCGAAGCTGGTGATCTCGACGCCCGGCAAATGCCGCGTGGATTCCCGGAGCAGCTCAAGCCGTTCCTCCACCGCGAAAGTGGGCGTCTTGTTCGGGTTCACGCCGATGGCGACCGTCAGGTGGTCGAAGAGGTGGACGCCCTGCTCGATCATCCAGAGATGGCCGATGGTCAGCGGGTCGAAGGTGCCCGCGTAGACGCCGCGTTTGAGATCGGCAGGCATGATGGCGGGCTATTTCTTCAACCCGCGCACGAACCCGTCCATGCGCCCGAGGCCCTTCTCGATGTTGGCGAGGCTGGTGGCGTAGCTGATGCGGATGTAGTCGTCGGCTCCGAAGGCGATGCCGGGGACGGCGGCGACCTTTTCCTGTTCCAGCAGGCGGGCGCAGAAGTCGGCGGACTTGAGGCCGGTGCCGCTGATGTTGGGGAAGAGGTAGAACGCGCCCTTGCTGTTCACGCAGGTGACGCCGGGCATGGCGTTGAGCATTTCCCAGGCGCGGGTGCGGCGTTTGGCGTATTCGGCCAGCCACTTCGGCAGGTGCTCCTGCGAACCGGTCAACGCGGCCACCCCGCCCTTCTGGGCGAAGGAACACGGGTTGCTCGTGCTGTGGCTTTGGACGGCGTCGATGGCCTTGGCGATCGGCTCGGGCGCGGCGAGGAAGCCCAGCCGCCAACCGGTCATGCTCCAGGCCTTGGCGAAGCCGTGGACGATGATGGTGTGGTCGTAGTGGGCCTGGCTGAAGCTGGCGACGCTCTTCACCACGGCACCGTCGTAGGTCAGGTGCTCGTAGATCTCGTCGCTCATGATGAGCACGCCCTTTTCCACGCAGATGTCGCCGAGGGCCTTGATCTCGTCGGGCGTGTAGACGCTGCCGGTGGGGTTGCTCGGGGAATTGAGGATGAAGAGCCGGGTATTCGCCGTAATGGCCGCACGAAGCTGGGCCGGGGTGACCTTGAACTCGGTCTTGTCTGTGGTCTCAAGGATCACAGGCTTCGCGCCGGCGAGCTTCACCATCTCGGGATAACTCAGCCAATAGGGTGAAGGGATGATGACCTCGTCGCCTTCCTCGCAGGTGGCGAGGATGACGTTGTAGCAGGAATGTTTGCCGCCGTTGCTGACGATGATCTGGCTGGGCTTGTAGGTGAGGCCGTTCTCGCGTTGGAACTTGTCGGCGATGGCCTGGCGCAGCTCGGGAATGCCGCTGCTAGGCGTGTATTTCGTGAAGCCGGAGGCGAGCGCGGCGGCGGCGGCGTCCTTGATGTGCTGCGGGGTGTCGAAGTCGGGCTCGCCCGCGCCGAAGCCCACGACGTCCTCGCCCGCCGCCTTCATCGCCTTCGCCTTCGAATCGATGGCGAGGGTCAGGGACGGGGACAACGAGGCAGCACGCTGCGCGATCTTGTAGTTCATAGAGCCGGGGAGCGATACCGGCCGCCCGTTGTCGGAGCAAGACGGATTTCCTTTGGCCGGGAAAGCGGGGGCGCAGACTGCGGACAGGGCGGAAGTCACCAGACCTCGACCGGCCCCTTGGGCACGGGGATGGACTCGCGGGCTGCGGCCGCCGGTTCGCCGGCCTGCATGAAACTCGCCACCATCGGCGCGGGCCTATACTGCGGCCTGAGTTCGCCGGCATCGTCGAGGAACTGCGCCCGCCAGCGCGAATAGCCCGCCACGATCTCGTCGAACTGCGCCCGTGACTCCAGCCGGACGACCTTCTTGTTGAACTCGTGGACGGGCCCAAACCGCTTCGCATACCACGGGGCGATCTTGCGGAACATGACGCACCCGTGCTTCTCCCCGAAGATCTCCACCATCAGGTCCAGGTGCCGGTGGATGATCCGCAACCGCTCCTCGAAGGAAGGCTCCGGAGGCATCACGCCCGTGGCGAGGAACTCGCGTGTGCGCCGGAAAATCCAGGGATCGTAGAACGCTCCCCGGCCAATGCTCACGCCCGCGCAGCCTGTCTCGTCGATCATCTTCCTCGCCGCGTCGGGTGTGGTGATGTCGCCATTTCCGATGACGGGAATGGTGCGGGCCGCTTCCACCACTTTGCGGATGCCGGGGAGATTCACGGAACCGCCGAAGCCCTGTTCGCGCGTGCGGCCGTGGATGAATACCGCCGCCACGCCTGCGTCCTCCAGCGCGCGGACGAGATCGGGCGCAGTCAGATTGTCATCGTCCCAGCCGAGACGCATCTTGGCCGTCACCGGGATCTTCAGGGCATCGACCATGCCGCGCACAAGGGCCGAGGTCTTGTCCAGCTCGGTCATCATGGCCGAACCGCCGCCCACCTTGCAGACCTTCTTCACCGGACAGCCCATGTTGATGTCCACCGAGCTGACGCCGAGGGACTCCAGGTAGACCGCCGCATCACGCATCTCTTCCGGCACGGAACCGAAGAGCTGGACGGCGAGCGGACGGTCCTGCGCGTTGGTCTCGATCAGCTTGAAGGCCTTCGGATTCTTTTCGATCAACGAGCGGGCGTTGACGAGGTCGGTCGTGGCGAGGTCGAGGCCGCCGATCTCGCGTGCGACGATGCGGAAAGGCAGGTTGGTGTAGCCCGCCAAGGGCGAGAGAAACAGGTGGGACTTCAGCTCAAGCGGACCAAAACGCACGCCGTGGAGTATTCTGAAAACGGGCGTTGCTCCAATCCCAAGTTCCATGAAGGTCGGTGCGAGGTTGACGACAGAAACGAACGAGTTACCTCTCTGCCTGTCGGAAGTAGGCAAGAACACGATGAAATGGTCCCTCAAAATTGGAAAATTCGCCGGAATCGACGTCTACCTGCACGTCACGTTCCTGCTGCTGCTCGGCTTCTTCGGCTACGCCGGCGGGGCCTTCCGCGGTGACAAGGAAGGCTGGCAGTTCATCGGCCTGATCCTCTCCTTCTTCGGCTGCGTCCTCCTCCACGAATACGGCCACGCCTTGATGGCCCGCCGTTTCGGAGTGAGAACCCGGGACATCACTCTGCTGCCCATCGGCGGAGTGGCGCGGCTCGAACGGATGCCCGATAAACCGATCGAGGAATTCCTCGTCGCCATCGCCGGACCGGCGGTGAACGTCGCCATCATCGCGGTGCTGGCCCCCATCATCTACTTCACCCAGGGCTTCCAGGGCGGGATCGGATTCCCTCCGCGCCAGGGCCCGTTCCTCGAGCTGCTCCTCTTCACGAACCTCTGGATGATCGTCTTCAACATGATCCCGGCCTTTCCGATGGACGGCGGTCGTGTCATCCGGTCGTTGCTGGCCATGAAACTCGGCGCCGCCCAGGCCACGGCCATCGCTTCGCGGCTGGGAAAGATCATCGCCGTGGGCTTCGTGGTCTTCGCCTTCTTGAACCATGGATACTTCATGCTGGCCGTGGTGGGGGTCTTCGTCTGGATCGGAGCCGACCAGGAGAACCGGATGACGCAGGCGCGCCACCTGTTCCAAGGCGTCACCGCCGCCCGGATCATGCGGACCGACGTCCTGACGGTGGACGCGAACGACACGCTGGCGCGCGCGGCCTCGCTGCTCGTCAGCTCCGGGCAACAGCTCCTGCCCGTCCGCCACGACGGCCAGGTCATCGGCACCATCGGCGAACGGGAGGTCCGGCAGGCGTTGATGCGGTTCCATCCCTCGGCCGCGGCCATCGATTTCATGGACGGCAATCCGCACGTGGTCGATTCGGACGCGCCGGTTGAGGAAATCCTCCTGCAGCTGCGGACCTCGGGGGTGCCGGCCCTGCTGGTCTACCGTGCGGCGGAACTCGCGGGCATCGTCAGCGCCGACAATCTGAACACCTACGCCCTATTCCGCGAAGCTGGCGCGCAGACCGGTTTTGGGCCGGCCGCCCCGGCGCCGCCTCCCTTCCCCCGCTTTGGCCGTGACGGATTTTAATCCAAACTCCGAAGTTGGAATCAGAGGATGAGAACGGACCGGGGAGCGCACGCGGGACGCGTGCGCTCCCATTTCAATTTCGGAGTTCGGGTTTAATCCTTCTGCTGGGAACTTCTCCAGCCGCGTCAACAACGTCTCGGCCATGCAAAGATCAAGGTCATAAGGGGTTCCTCGCCATGAACTCCGCCTCCGCGAAACTCCCCCTGTTATTCCATGCCCCTCAGCCTGCACACCTGCTCCACGCTCGTCGGCAGCCTTTCTGGCGGAGCGCGATTAAATCAGCGGTTCTCTAGTGGCCACATCGCTTGCCATGCGCTGCAGCGACGATGGAGCTTGGGTCGTCAGAGTTTCCCGCCATACGGCGGCCCGTTCTTCACGAGCCTGAATCCCACGTCGGATCGGCTACGCCACGGTTCCAGATGACTGCGCGCGGAGGTGCGGAAGTCGGGGTTGGCGCCTTCAGGAGAGAGCCATGATCCGCCACGGACCACCCGACCGGGAGCGTCTTTCGGCCGACCGCCGTCTTCGCCAACGGGACCGGAGGGATTGATCTCCGTGTCCTTCGTGTAGGCGGCGGACCCAAACCAGTCGAAGCACCATTCCGCCACGTTGCCGGACATGTCATGGAGACGGTAGCCGTTGGGCTTGAAGGAAGCGACGGGTGCGATGCCTCGATACCCGTCCAAGCCGAGGTCGTTCATCGGGAATTCCCCCTGCCAGACATTGGCCCGGAGGTCGTTCGTCGTCTGGGCGTCGCGGCCCCATGGAAACGGCTGCTGAACCATGCCGCCGCGTGCGGCGTATTCCCACTCGGCCTCGGAGGGCAGACGTTTCTTAACCCACTCGGCGTAGGCGCTGGCGTCGTCGTAGGCCACATGGACGACAGGCCGACGGCCGAAGCCCGCGTTGGTGGAACCGGCCCCCTCCGGCCGATGCCAGCAAGCGCCGGGCATGAAGCGGAACGCGTTGGTCCCTGCGGCACCGGCGAGGACCCAGGAGCCGGGCGGCTGTTCGGTTTCCGGAAGGCCCATGGCCCTGCGCTGGTCGGCCGGGCGCTCGGCCAGGGTGACGTAGCGGGTTTCCTTCACGAACTTCTCGAACTGCTCGTTGGCGACCTCCTTGTCGTCCATCCAGAAGCCGCGCTGGCGCACGGTGTGGACGGGACGTTCGTGGGCCGGTCCGTCGGCGGAGCCCATGAGGAATTCCCCTCCGGGCACCCACGACATGCCGACGGGCGCGGTCTCGGGAACATTGTGGCCGAGGGCCCCGGCGGGCCGGGCGCGGCGGGCATCTTCCTTGGCGACACTGCGCATGACTATGACCGACCCGATGGAAACACCGACGAGCGCCACGGCGAGCGCGATCCAAAAATAGCGCATCGGGACCTGGTGGTCCCGTGGATCGTCGGACTCGCTCTGGTTCGGATCAGGATCGTGGATGCTCATCAAAAAAGATTTGCCCGTCATCGGACGGAGCGACGGGCAGCGGACTATGGAGGTGGGTCCGCCAATTTTCCAGCTGCGGAATCGGCGGACCGATTGCCAAAGTGGCTAAGCGCCGTTTAAGTCTTGTCCATGCAAGAAAAAGGAAACGGCAAGCTGTTCGCCGTGCTGGGCGCGGGCTTCCTCCTGCTGATCATCGCGTGCTACATCGGCTGGCAGGTGAGCCATGGAGATGGGACGGGAAGCGACTCGTCATCCGGCAACGGTGCTTCCGGGATCATCTCCAACGCATCCTCCAAACGCGTCTTCGGCACCAACCAACCCGGCGTAGCCGCGGAGATTCCGCCCGGCCTCCGCCCGACACGGCTGCCCGAGTGGCGCGAAAAGATGGACGACATCCTGACGGCCGAAGGCGTGAGCGAGGAGAAGAAGGCCGAGCAGCTCAGCGCGATGATTCCCGGCCAGCCGCCCGAAGTGCAGAACGAGGCCGCCCGCGAGATGTCGCTCATCCTCAGCGACACGAACTACGCGCCCGCCGCGAAGCTGCTGCTCAATCCGGGCACGCCGACCAACGTCTTCAACCAGCTCTTCACCGAGTTCGTCATCCGCGGCAACGGCCTCAAGCTGCCTCTCTTCCTCGATCTGGCGCAGACGAAGGACCACTTCTACCGCGAGGACGCCAGGCAGGTTCTCAAGACCTACCTGAAGCAGGACTACGGCGACCGGTGGGATCTGTGGCAGGCCGGGGTGAACAACTATCTCGACATGACCCAGAACGGCATCCGAGCTTCCAGCTTCGCCCCCAAACCACCACCCTGACCCCCGTATGAAACATCTACCCTCCCTGTTCTGCTCCGTCGCCACCGTCGCGCTCTTCGCCGCCGGATGCTCCTCCTCTGCGTTCAAGCCGGAGCCCGGCTTCGTCAGCCTCTACAACGGCCGCGACCTGACCGGCTGGGGCTATTCGTCGTCCAATGGATTCACCAGCTTCAATGGAATGACCGAAGCCAGCGACGGCCGCTACACCGCGAAGGGCGAGGCGCTCGTCGTCAACGACCACAGCCCCGCGAAAGGGCCGCGTTTCCGCCAGCTCTACACCAGCCAGGAGTTCCCGAAGAACTTCATCCTGAAGCTGGAATTCCGCGCCGAGGTCAACGCCGACAGCGGCATCTTCCTCCGCAAACCCCAGCTCCAATGCCGCGACTACCTCGTGGCCGGACCCTACAAGACGCTGAAGAACTACAAGCCGCAGGACTGGAATGAAATCGTCGTCGTCGTGAAGGACAACGTCGCCCACTGCACCTGCAACGGCGAAGTCCTCGAAGCCGCATTCAAACTCCCGCTCACCGGCCCCATCGGCCTCGAAGCCGACCACGGCCAGATGGAATACCGCCGCATCCGCCTCCAGGAACTGCCCTGATGCCGTCGCTGAAGGACATCGTCGCCGCCCTTCAGCGCGAACTCGATGCCGCTTTCGCCGAAGGCAAGACGGGCTCGACCGGGACCGCGATGGAGTTGGAGAAGGTGACGTTGTCCTTGGCCGTGGACCTTCTGGAGAAGAACGCATCCACCGGCGAACTAGGCCTTGGCTTCATCGTTTTGGATGGAGCCAAGGCGGCCAAATCCCCAGGCCATCGCCTCGCGCTCGAAATGCGGGTCGCACGCGCTACAACGAGCATCGCGGGCACGCCTGCGACCGAAGCCGTGATTCCGCTTCCGCCCAAGCCGGAGTCGGTCTTCGGCTTCGCCAGCCGCGTCTTCGGCCCGCCCGGATTCGACAATGCGGCCCGGGCCGAAGTCTTTTGCGAAGCAATCAAGGAACTATCCGAGGCAGATACCCGCATGGTGTTGGAGTCGGTCATGGGTAGCGTGCCGCTCGACGAGAAGGGGCCGTTGGACGGTGCTCGCGTCCGAATCCGGCGACTGCTCCGCTTCTCGCCGGTGGGCGAATCCGCCGCTGCTGCGGCCTTGGCCGAAATCTCGCGGCGCTTCCCGATACACGAGATCCTCCAGATCATTTCCAGCCGCTGGAAGATGACGACCGGCTGGCCGCAAACGGACGACTCCTCCGGACGGTATTCGGCGAACTGACCGAAATAGACGGAAAAGAAAGCAAACTGGAGCAAATGTTGAGCTCCTGCGGATGTCCTATCCTGCCTTTATGGGTCGCCTGATTAAATAGCTGGGCGAGCTGCACCCTGCCGACAATCTCCCGCACTCGACTTCGGCGTGCTCAGAAGAAGATGCAGGTGAGCGGAACTGCCACCATTCCGACGAACATGGCACCATGCTACGCCCAAGCCTCAAGGTGGGTGATCCTGCATGAAATGAGGGAAGCTTGCGGACGAAATCGGGCTCAAAAACCCCTGCCTAAAGAAGAATCCGGAAGAACGATGGCGGAAGGGGAGGGATTTGAACCCCCGGTAGCCTTGCGACTACGCCTGATTTCGAGTCAGGTGCCTTCAACCACTCAGCCACCCTTCCGCAACTCGTAGGCCGCAGGGATTACGCGAAGCATCAAAGGAGTGCAAACCCATATTCCCAAACCGTCTGATTGAACCGTCGCCGAATTCGATCATCTTTATCAAAGATCCCCCTTGCACCCTCCAAAGTCGGTTGTTAGGTTCCGCGCTCCTTTTTCAAAGAAAAGGCGAATTATGCGTCGTCCTAAAGGCATCAAGACCAAAAAATCGGTAGCCAAGCGTTTCAAGATCACCGCTGGCGGTAAAATCCTCCGTTCCAAGGCGGGACGGCGGCATCTACTCCAGCACAAGAGCTCGAAGCGCCGCAGGGCACTCGGCGAGCGCGCCTTGGTCCACAAGACCGATGTATACAAGATCAAGGCCTGCCTCCCATTCAGCCGCTGACGCCAGCTGGGGAAATCCGCCACGCTGGCGGATGCCTATGATCTTCAACCGCAACAACCGTTAGAAAGGCAAAAGAACCATGCGTGTAACGAACGCCGTCGCCTCCCGCAAACGTCGCAAGACGATGCTCCGTGCAGCCAAGGGCTACCGGATGCGTCGTTCCAAGCTCTACCGCTACGCATCCGACGCGGTGGACCACGGACGGCAATACTCCTACCGGGATCGCAAGACCAAGAAGCGGAATTACCGCTATCTTTGGCAGATCCGGATCAACGCCGCGGCCCGCGCCGCCGGCATGACCTACAGCCGCTTCATCGAAGGCCTGAAGGCTGCGAACATCTCCCTCGACCGCAAGGTCATGGCGGATCTCGCAGCCCAGGACATCGCGGCTTTCAACGAGCTGGTCACCGTGTCCAAGAACGCCCTCGTGGCGAAGGCCGCTGCTGCTCCCGCAAAGGCCTGAGTCTCAAACTCCCCTTTCCCGATTCAACGACGGGCGATCCGGCAACGGATCGCCCGTTTTCGTTTCCGCGCCCGTCTTGATTTTTCCGTTCGTCATATCGGCTTCCAGATCCTTAAATCCCGGCCTCATGTCCTTCCTCGACCAGATCGAACCGCTCAAGCTCGCCGCACTCACGGAGTTCGCGGCTGCGGCAGACCTAGGTGCTCTCGAACAGGCAAAAGTGGCCTCCCTTGGCGGCAATGGGAGGTTCACCGCCCTGCTCAAGCAGATGGGTTCCCTGTCCAAGGAGGAAAAACCTTCGGCGGGAAAACTGATCAACGTGGCCAAGGCCGAGTTGGAGTCGAAGCTGGCCGAACGCCGCGGTGAACTGGAACTCAAGGCCGCTCTTCCCAAGGACCCGACCGATTTCACCCTGCCCGGCCGCCGCCGCCCGATCGGCAAGCTCCATCCGTTGACCCAGACGGTGGAGGACATCGTTCGCGCCTTCCGCAAGATCGGTTTCGCCGTGGCGGACGGGCCGGAGATCGAGGACGAATACCACTGCTTCGACGCGC
>JAYTUE010000165.1:0-22151 GCA_043744715.1 Verrucomicrobiota bacterium
GACTCGGATATCCGCCCCGCCCTGCCCTACATCCCCATCGACCCGCCGACGATCCAGATGGAGTTCGCCGTCAATGATGGACCGCTCGCCGGCCAGGAGGGCAAGCTCGTGACGGCCCGCAACATCTGGGACCGCCTTACCAAGGAAATCCGCACCAACGTCGCCCTTCGCGTGGCCCAGACGAGCGATGCGAAAATCTTCTCCGTCGCGGGCCGCGGCGAGATGCAGATCGCGATCCTCGTCGAGCAGATGCGCCGGGAAGGATTCGAAGTCCTCGTGTCCCGTCCTGAAGTGCTCTGGAAAAAGGACGCGAACGGCAATGCGCTCGAACCCATCGAGAAGCTCTACGTCGAAGTCCCGAGCGAAAACCTCGGCGCGATCATGGAAAACCTCTCCACCAGGAAGGCCCAGATCACGAACATGAACCATGTCGGCAACCTCGTCTCCATCGAGGCCCTCGCCCCGACGCGCGGCCTCATCGGCTTCGAGACCGACCTTGTGAACTCCACCAAGGGCATGGGAGTCATGAGCCATCTGTTCCACGAATACGGCGAGGATCGCGGCGAGATCGCCGCCCGGAAGAACGGCTCGCTCGTCTCCATGGACAACGGCGTCGCCACCAGCTACGCGCTCAACATGGTGCAGGAACGCGGCCGCCTGATGATCGAGGCCGGCGACCCGATCTACGTCGGCATGATCGTCGGCGAGAACACCCGCGAGGACGACATCATGGTCAACCCGGTGCGGGAAAAGAGGCTCAACAACATGCGCTCTGGTGGCGACGGCAAGGGCATCCAGCTCGCGCCGCCGATGAAACTCAGTCTCGAGCGCGCCATCGAATACATTGACGTGGACGAATACGTCGAGGCCACGCCGAAGAACCTTCGTCTCCGCAAGAAGGTGCTCGAAGAAACCGCCCGCAAACGCTCGGAGAAGTCCCGCAAGATCAAGTTCATCGAGGACTAGGCGGCCTCCGACCAATACTTTCGCGCCCGGGTTTCGAGCAATTGAACCCGGGCTTTTTCGTCCCCCTGCTCGTCACTGACGTTGCTTTTAACCCGCTTGAACCGTGGCTCCGTTGCGGAACCGGAGCATTTGCATCTTCCATCTGCATTGAACCATTTTGCGGCTTGGAAGGCGGGGACCGACCCCGTTATCTACCCGCTCCCGTTCCGCCAGCGGGTTCCAGGATGCCCAGCGTCTACATCAAGACCTACGGTTGCCAGATGAACGAGCGCGACAGCGAAGCCGTCGCCGCCCAGCTCGTGTCCAAGGGCTATTCCCTCGCCGGTTCCGAGGGCACGGCGGACGTCGTCCTGATCAACACCTGCTCCGTCCGCGATCTCGCCGAACAGAAGGCCATCGCGAAGATGCGGAACATGGTCGGCGTTGCCCGCCGGGAAAGGCCGGACCAGGTTTTCGGCTTCATGGGCTGCATGGCCCAGAGCCGGGGCCGCGAACTGATCGACCGCCTCCCCGACGTGGACCTCGTGCTCGGCACGCAGAAGTTCCACCGCGCGGCCGAATACCTCGACGAGCTTCTCGCCGGTCGCCGCGACAAGATCGTCGATACGGACGAAGAAGCCGGCAGCCAGGCCACGATCCGCGAGCATATCCTGGACGGCGGCAAAGGAGGCCACCAGGCGGTCACCGCCTTCGTCAGCATCATGCAGGGCTGCAATCAGCACTGCACCTTTTGCATCGTCCCGTTCACCCGGGGCGAAGAACGCAGCCGCACGATTCCCGACATCGTTTCCGAATGCCGCGAACTTGTCGGACGCGGGGTGAAGGAGATCACGCTCCTCGGCCAGATCGTCACCAGCTTCGGCAAACGCGACTATCCGATCGCCGACGGTAGATCCGCCTTCGTCCAACTGCTCGAAGCGGTCCATGAAATCGAGGGACTGGAGCGCATCCGCTTCACCTCACCGCACCCGAAGGGCTATGGCGACGACCTTGCCGAAGCCTACGGCCGTCTGCCCAAGCTCGTCGAAAGCGCCCACATCCCATCACAGAGCGGCAGCAACCGCCTGCTGAAACTCATGCACCGCGGCTACACCCGTGAGCGCTTCCTCGGCATCCTCGACAAACTCCGCGCCGTGAAACCCGGCATGGGCATCACCACCGACATCATCGTGGGTTTCCCGGGCGAGACCGAAGAGGACTTCGCGGAAACCATGTCGCTGGCGGACGCGGCGCGGTTCGACAACGCCTACATCTTCAAATACAGCCCTCGTCGCGGCACACCGGCCGCAGACATGCCCGACCAGATCCCGCAGGAAGTCATCGAGGAACGCCACGCCCGGCTGCTCGACCGCATCAACCTGATCGGTGCGGAGAAGTATTCCGCGTTCATCGGGCGTCGCACCGAGATCCTCGTGGAACGTCCCAGCAAGAAGAACGACCGCCGGATGACCGGCCGCACGCGCTGCAACAAGATCGTCCTCTTCGACGGCGACGAACGGCATCGCGGCCAGCTCATGGAGCTCGACATCATCCGCACCGGTTCCTTCACGCTCTATGGGGACCCCGCCATCCTGATGGACTAGGCTCATTGGAAGACCGAACTGAAATGCAACCCTCCCTCGCCAACGTCTCCCTCGCACTCGGTGCGCTCCTCCTGCTGAAAGGCGTCTTCGCCTTTGCGTCGCCGAAAGCCTTTACCAAGCTCGCCCAAGGTTTCCCGCGCAACACCGCCCTCGGCGTCGTGCTCATGCTCGTCGCAACCGGATGGTTCCTCTCCATCGCCCAGGCCGAGTCGTTCGCCGACTTCGAGAACATCAAACCGATCATCCTCGGCGTCTTCGCCATCGGCGGGATCACCACCTGCATCTTCGTCCGCGATTTCCTGCCGGTGAGGGCGCTGGCCGTCCTGCTTCTCCTCATCGCAAAGATCATGGTCGATGCCGGCCGGCCCCATCTGACCGAGTCCGGGCTTGTGCTGGTGAACCAGTATTTCGCCTACGTCCTCATCATGGCCGGCATGTGGCTGACGATTTCACCCTATCGCCTGCGCGACTGGCAGGACTGGATTCTTTCCTCCGCGATCCGGCTGAAGATCGCCGCCGCCGCCTGGGTGGGCTTCGGTGGATTCCTCGTTTGGCTTGGCCTGACGGTCTTCAAGAAATTCAACTGACCGCGCCATGGCCACAGGCGGAAAGATCCTCGTCATCCGCGGCGGTGCCATCGGCGATTTCATCGTCACCCTGCCGGTGCTGAAGGCGTTGCGGACGATGTTTCCCAGCGCGGGCATCGAGTTGCTCTGCCCTCAGCGCGTCGGTGATCTGGCCGTGGCCTCGGGCCATGCCGACGCCTTCCGGCCCCTCGAAGCGCGCGGCCTTGCGCCCTTCTTCGCCCCGACCGGCCAGCTCGATCCCGACTGGCGGATGTATTTCAACCGCTTCGCCGTCGTCATCTCCCACCTCTACGACTACGACGGCACCTTCCAGAGCAACGTCCTGAAGTCGGGCGCCATGCAGTTCATCCAGGGCATCCATCGGCCTAGCGACACGGCCACCACCCACGCCTCGGACCAACTGCTCAAGACTCTCGAAGCAGTCGCCATCTTCGACGCCCACGGCTCGGCCCAGCTGCGGCTGGATGAAGCGCCTTCCACCGGCGATGAGACCTCGGAAGGAACCGTCGTCGCGCTTCATCCCGGCAGTGGCAGCGAGTCGAAGAACTGGCCGCTGAACCGCTGGATTCTCCTCGCCGAAGCGTTGGCCACGGACGCTCGGCTCAAGTTTCTTCTCGTCGGTGGCGAAGCGGATCAGAAGCGCCTTCCGGGAATCGCCCGCGCCTTGCCGTCCGACCGCACCACCCTTCTCTTCCAGCAACCGCTGACCCACGTCGCCCGCGAACTCCGGTCCGCTGCGCTCTTCGTCGGGCACGATTCCGGAATCAGCCACCTCGCCGCCGCCCTCGGTCTTCGCGGCATCCTGCTCTGGGGTCCGACGAACGAAGCCGTCTGGCGGCCGCGGAGCGACCGGTTCGATGTGATCCGCCATCCCGCCGGCATCGCCGCCATCCAGCCCGACACCGTCCATGCGGCCATCGTCCGCCGGTTGTCGGCCGATTGAGGGGAGAGACGGCAAGTCCGCGCTTGCGTCGGTTTCGGACCGGCCCTCTCCTCGTCACAGGATGTCCTTTCTCCCGATCGCACATCGCGAACTGATCTCCGCCGCCCGCAAACCGGGCACGTGGATCCGGCGGACGCTGTTCTTCGTCGCCATGCTGACCATCGCCGCCTTTGTCATCGTCGACACGGCGAACCGCACTCCGGCCACCCAGGGCGAACAGCTCTTCAGTGTCATCGCCGGCTGCCTCGCTTTCTACGCCGCGACCATTGGCATCCACGCCACCGCCGACGCGTTTGGTTGGGAGAAAAGGGAAGGAACCCTTGGCCTGCTCTTTCTGACGGACCTGTCCGGGGCCGACGTGGTTGCGGGCAAACTCGCGGCCAAGGCGACCAACGCCTTCTACGGCCTGCTCTCGATGATTCCACTCCTGGCCCTGCCTCTCCTGCTGGGCGGGGTCCGCCTGGAGCGCGTGGTCCTGACCTCCGTCATGCTGATCGCCACCAGCATCGTGTCGCTCAGCATCGGCCTCTGGGTTTCCTCCCGCAGCACGAACGAGCGTCGCGCCATGATGCTCACCCTCGGCCTGCTGTTGGTCTATCTGGTCGGGCCGATCATCACCGCCGCCATGTCGGAGGAGATTTTCGGGGGACGTCCTGAGGACAGTTGGAGATATGGTGTCGCCAGTCCGCTGATGGGCCTGCTCCACGTCCAGATCATCTCCATGGGCGGTGGCGGCGCCCCGCCGTGGCCGCGTGAACTGTGGATCTATTCCCTAGTCCTGAGCCTGGTTTTGAGCGCGGCGGCCATCGTCTCGGCCGCGCGGCATCTGCCGCACAGTTGGAGCCCGGAATTGCTGGAGGCCAGGAAGAAACGCAAACGCCCAGCGACTGATTCAAAGGGGATTCCTATTCAGTCTCCTGCTCCGGCCACTATTTCCTTCAAACAGAAGATGGACCTCTGGAAACGGCGCTACGCCATCCGCCAGCGGCCGTTGCTGAACATCCATCCCTACATCTGGCTGGGTGAACGCTTCGCGGACAAACGGCTGATGGCCGCGATCGTCACCGTGGCCCTGTTGGTCCTGCCAATCGTGTTCCTTTCAACTCGGAGCACTCGGCTAGAGTTTGATTTCATCGTCCCGTTCTTCTACATCGCATCGTTCCTCCTGCTCATCTGGATGGTCGCCGAACCGATCGTCCGTCTGAACGAAGATCGTCACGCAGGCGCCCTCGAACTTGTGCTAACGACCCCCATGCAAGGCCCGGAGATCATCCGTGGAATGCAGCGCTCAATGCTGAGAATCTTTCTCGCCGCCGGCATCCTTCTCGCAGCGGCAGCGTTGGCCCTAAATCAGCTCAGCCCACCGGCGGAAAACGAAGAATGGTGGGCTTGGACACCGATCATCTATCTGGCCGCCTGCTTCGGTTCGTTGCGTTGGGTTGGTCCTTGGATCGGTCTCTCGTCCAAGTCCGTCACCGCCGGAATGATTCGCGCGCTGGTGCTGATGGCGTTGCCGTCAATCGTCTGGAGTGGGGTAATGGTCCTGCTGGATCAGTGGCAGCGGTTTCTGAGCTTGCTCGCTTTCCAGGTCCCCTCCGAGGGTGATTATCGAATACTCTGGATGATCCTTTCCCTGCCTCTGCTGGCCTGGTTGCCCGTGCTGTTTTACTGCTGGAAGATCTTCAGCCGCCCTCGGGCGACCTTCTGGAAAAGTGTTCTATCCTGCGGTGTCGCTGCGCTCATGCTGATCGCGGCGCTGGCTATGACTTTCCTCGTAAGCTTCTTTTGGATTGGAGCGACGACTCACGTTCAATTGAAGACCTTTCTGTTTCTCCATACGGTAGGCGTCATGGTCATCGCCTACGGCTGGGCCAAGCCCCAACTGGAGACGCGCTTCCGCGATCTCGCCACCCGGCCTTTCGAGAACTGAGCCGGAGCCGAGACAAACCGCTGGCCCTTGCTCTTTCCGCGGGCTAATTGTTTCGGCCATGAAATCCCTGTTCGCCCTGATCGCTGCCGCCTTTGTGGCCGTGAGTGCTGCCGCCCAGACGCAATCAGAAGCGTTTCCGCTGTGGAAGGACGGCGCTCCGGGCGCGAAGGGAACCGAGGCGAAGGACATCCCCACGCTCACACCGTTCCTCCCCGATCCTGCCAAAGCCACCGGTGCCGCCATAGTCGTCTGCCCTGGCGGCGGCTACGGCGGGTTGGCAGACCACGAAGGGTCGGTCTACGCGAAATGGCTCAACGCAAACGGCGTCGCGGCCTTCGTGCTGAAGTATCGGCTCGGCTCGGCCGGTTATCGCCATCCGGTCATGCTCCAGGATGCCGCTCGTGCCCTTCGCATCGCCCGCAGCCGGGCCGAGGAATGGAGGATCGACCCGAAACGCATCGGCATCATCGGCTCATCCGCCGGAGGCCATCTGGCATCGACGCTGATGACCCATTGGGACGAAGGCCGGGCCGATTCCACCGATCCTATCGAGCGCGTCAGCAGCCGGCCGGATCTTGGAATCCTCTGCTATCCCGTCATCTCGATGGGAGCCAACACCCACGCCGGCTCGAAGAAGAATCTCCTCGGTGAGAACCCCTCGCCGGAGCTCGTCACGCTTCTCTCCAGCGAACTGCAGGTGAAGTCGAATACACCGCCCGCCTTCGTCTGGCACACCTTCGAGGACAAGGGTGTGAAGATCGAGAACGCCATCTCGTTCGCGCAGGCCTTGAACAAGGTCAGCGTCCCGTTTGAGCTGCACACCTACCAGAAAGGTCCACACGGGATCGGCCTCGGTTCACATGACGGCGATCCTG
The DNA here is from genome assembly GCA_043744715.1 of Verrucomicrobiota bacterium. Lineage (GTDB taxonomy): Bacteria > Verrucomicrobiota > Verrucomicrobiia > Limisphaerales > CANJSG01 > CANJSG01. The sequence continues at coordinate 6,885 of JAYTUE010000165.1, forward strand.
CGAAACTGCATCCCTGGACTACGTCGTGCTTGAACTGGCTCCGCCTTCAAGGCTTCGTGAAGTGACGCAAGCGAACCAGCCATTCCCTTCAGCCGCCTGTCGGAAAGCCGATGGAAGGTCCGTGGTCGGATGCGAAAACAACACCCCGCGCTCCTCATCCAATTGGTGGATGCGTGGAGCCGCGTTCCTGGTCCTGCTCTCATGGCTCGGCGTCTTTGCGGCGGCCATGGCGCCGGTGCTGCACGAGCACGTCCATTCCGACGCCGGATCGGAAAGCCACACCTGCCTCGTCACGGCCTATGCGGATGGCCTGCTGAACGCCGAGACGTCGGTCACATTCCTTCCCCTTCCCGCTCTCGTTGAGACTCCCAGCGGGTCCACCGTGCAGCGGACCCCCGTCCTCCGTTCTCCTCCAAAAGTCTTCTCCGAACGCGGTCCTCCCTTCCTCGGCTGACCGTTTCCCCCACCTGCACCAACTTATTTCGTCCGCGGCCGACGGAATGGGCGCACTGTTTTGTGCGATTGATCGGCCGCTGTTCCCATCTATCTCCGCCTGGGCTTTCCTACTGGAGGCCCGGGCACATTCGAAGAATTCCATGAATCATTTTGTCTCGTCCGTCCGGCCCGCCGTGTGGCGTGTGCCGATCCTGTTCCTTTCCATCCAAGGTGCTTCCGCCGCAGCGGCCCAGCAAGCGCCTCCAGCATCGGGAAGCACGACCAACCATGTCCATGCCGAGGATGTCATTCATCTCGACCGCGTCGTCATCACGGCCAGCCCGCTGGGTCGGACGCTCTTCGAGCTCGCCACGCCTGTCACGGTCCTGGCCGATGAGGATCTCGCCTTTCGCCAGCAATCGACCCTCGGCGAAACCCTCGCGCTCCAACCGGGCATCACCTCCACCTACTTCGGACCCAATGCCAGCCGCCCCGTCATCCGCGGGCTCGACGGTGACCGCATCCGCATCCTCCAGAACGGCGTCGGCACGCTCGACGCCTCCGGAACCAGCGTGGACCACGCCGTCTCCTCGGATCCATTGACGATCAAGAGCATCGAAGTCGTCCGTGGTCCGGCTTCGCTTCTCTACGGTTCTTCGGCCGTTGGCGGCGTGGTCAACGTCATCGACAACCGCATTCCCGATGTCCGCCTCGCGTCTCCCGTCACCGGCACGGTGGAAGGCCGTTATGGATCCGCGGATTCCCTCCGATCCGGAGGCGCCGTGGTCGAAGGGGGGCACAAAGGCTGGAACTACCACCTCGACGGGTTCGTCCGTGAATCCGAGGACTTGCGCATCCCCGGCTTCGCGAGGTCCGAACGGCTCCGTGCGTTGGATCCCCATCCCGTTGAGGCGGAGAACCGCCTGCCGAATAGCGCGGGCAAAGCCGACGGCGGAGCATTTGGCGGATCCTACGTCGGCGAGAAGGGCTGGCTCGGCGCATCCGTCTCGGGATTCAACAACCGCTACGGAACCGTCGCCGAACCGGACGTGACCATCCGCCTGCACCAGCGTCGGGTCGACTTCGCCGGCGAAGCGACGGAGCCCTTCGAGAAGATCAAGGCGATCCGTTTCAAGCTCGGCCTGTCCGACTACAAGCACACCGAATACGCGGGCCAGGACGTCGGCACCGTCTTCAAGAACAGCGGCTACGATGGACGTCTCGAAGCCACCCACGCCGCCCTTGGACCGTTCGAAGGCGTGGTAGGATTCCAGTCGCAGCTCTCGAACTTCTCCGCCCTCGGGGATGAGGCGTTCCTTCCGCCTACCGAGACGTTGGTGAACTCCGGGTTCCTGTTCGAGGAGGTGAAGCTCGGCAAATTCCGTTTCGAATTCGGCGCGCGCATGGATCATCAGAACGTCACATCGTTCGACGATCCCAACTTCGGTCCCGGCCAGTCGCGTGATTTTACCACCGGCAGCGGATCAGCGGGGATCGTCTACACGCCGACGGAGGTTTGGTCGACCGCGCTGTCGGTCGCCTACACCCAACGGGCACCGAACTACCAGGAACTCTTCGCCAATGGACCGCATCTCGCGACCCACGCGTTCGAGGTGGGCGACGCCATGCTTGGCCGTGAGCATTCCCTCGGACTCGATCTGTCGGTCCGCAAGCGCACCGGCTTCGTCACTGGTAGCGTGGGCGGATTCTACAACCGCTTCCGCGACTTCATCTCGCTGAGTCCGACGGGAGGGATCGATCCGGTGAACAACCTGCCGATCTTCACCTACGGCGGAGTGCCGGCGGAGTTCTACGGGGCGGAGGCCGAAGTCCTCTTCCATCTCATCGAGACAAAGCCCCGGCAGCTTCACCTTGAACTGCGCGGCGACTGGCTCGAAGCCTCCAACCGCGATACGGGCGAATCCCTGCCCCGCATCGCCCCGTTGCGCTTCGGCGGCGCGCTCATCTTCAAGGAGGGTTCGTTCCGAGCCCGGCTGGAGGCGCTGCGGTCCGACTACCAGGGACGAGTGGCCGCGAACGAGTTGCCGACGGACGGGCACACCCTCCTGAACCTCGGCCTGAGTTACGGCTTCGGAACCGGACGGGTCCGGTGGGAAGCCTTCGCCAAAGGAAGCAACCTGCTTGACGAAGAAATCCGGGGGCACTCGTCGTTCCTGAAGGACATCGCCCCCCAGGCTGGTCGTGGGGCTACCATCGGCCTGCGCGCCAGCTTTTAATCAATCGCGCCGGAGGTGACTTGCCGGAGCCGGCTGGAAACAAAACGACCGTTCGTCGAAGGACGAACGGCCGTTGAACTGTTCACGAAGCGGAAGATTACTCCTTCTCGACGCCGTTGTTCCACGCTTTGTGCGCTTCTTCGAGCGTCGGCATCTTGAGAGGACGCACGATACGGCAACCGAGGAACTGGGCGTCGGTCAGATACCAGATGCTCTTGGGGATCTGCGGATCCTGCTGCTTCCACGACTTGTCGGAAGCACGACGGGCGGCGCTGCGGAGCTTGTCGATTTTGTCATCCCATGAACCACCGCGGGCGACATGCCCATAAGGCGCCTTCGACGGGGTGTAGAGCGAACCCATGGCGCCGAGAGCCTTTAGCGCCTCGTAGCTGCCGGTGTCCTGGTCCATCACCCATTCCGCCACGTTGCCGTGCATGTCGTGCAGACCCCAGGGGTTGGGCTTCTTCTTGCCGACCTTCTGATACTTGTAGTCGCTGTTCTTCTCGAACCACGCATACTCGGAAGCCTTGGACGCATCATCGCCCCACGAATAGGTGGTGGTGGTGCCCGCGCGGGCGGCGTATTCCCACTCGGCTTCGGTCGGCAGGCGATAGAACTGGCCGGTCTTCGCGCTGAGCCATTGGCAATACTTCAGGGCCGAGTGGTGCGTCATGCTGATGGCGGGATAGCCGTCCTTGCCCATGCCGAAACTCATCTCGACATAGGGTTTGGTGGGACGGCTGACGGCGTCGGAGATTTTGTCCACGGCGGCGTCCGTCTTGATCTCGCTTTGGAATTTCCGCTCCTGGTCCTGATACATGAACATCTCGTATTCGTCCCAGGTGACTTCGTGGATGCCCATCCAGAAGGGCTCCATCTTGACCTTGATCTGCGGCCCTTCATCCGGCGTCCGGCCGGGTTCCGTGGTGGGTGAACCCAGCAGGAATTCGCCGGCCGGGATCGGGACCGTGACGAACTTCACGCGTGTGCCGGGAATCAGGTTGGTGAGGCGGGTCATCTCGCCGGCGGGGATCTGTTTCTGCGCGGCGACGATCAGGTTGTAGATCTCCTCGCTCTTCTTGGTTTCGTCGCCGGTGGCTTCGTCCGCCTTCTTCGGAACGAGGACCATTCCGTCGGGCCACACGGCGCCCTGGTTGATCCATTCCTTGAGGATGTCGGTCATTTCCTTCGGCAACGGACCTCCTTTGTTGGCGGGCGGCATGAGGTTCTCGTCGTCCTTCGGGACAATCGTCGAGGTGTAGACGTCGCTCTTCTCGGCCTTGAACGGAACGATCGCTCCCTCGTGCTTAAAGGCTTGCTCCCGCACGTCCAGCCGCAACTTGCCCTTGGCGAAGTCCTCGCGATGGCAGGCGACGCAGTTGAATTCCAGGATCGGTTTCACGTCCTTCTCGAAGCTGATCCGGCGAACGACCTTCAGCGGTTCCTTGTCCGGCCACGGCGCACCGGCGAGCACCCATTGTTTGAGAGCGTCGCTCTGGGCCTTGCCCAGCAGTTCACCTTTGGGCGGCATGACGTGCTCGTTGTCCTTCGGCAGGATCGTCGTGGAATAGATCGGGCTCTTGTCCGCGTTGCCCGCCACGAGGGCCGTGCCGTTCTCGCCGCCCTTCAAGGTTGCGGCCAAGGTGTCGAGCTTGAGCTCCCCCTTGTGGTGCTCCCCGCCGTGGCAGGAGACGCAGGAGGACTCGAGGATGATTTTGGCCTTTGGGAAAAGGTCCGCAACCGCATCGGCGGCGCGCATATGGGAGGAGTTTCCCGCCACGATTCCGATCACCAGTATTCCAAGCAAAGTGCGCATGGTTTGTTTGTGAGACTAAACCGAAGGGCCCCGGCGGGTGTCAACTGCCGCGGCTGGTCCGGATGTCCCATTGCGAATGAGACGCCGCGGACGGCCATCCATTCGATCTTCGGGCATCATCCGGCACTTGCGCCGGCCGGGGTGCCATCGTTGAGTCTGCCCGTGAAGCGTTTCGACATCTCCCAGTTGGACACCATCGAAGCCGTCCGTTGTCCCTGCGGCTTCGCCCGCCGCGCCTTTGCCACGCCGGAGAACAAGACCGCCACCGTCCACGTCGTCGACATCCAGGCGGACTCGCAGACCCACTACCACAAGCGGATGACGGAGATCTACGTCGTGCTGGAAGGCGAAGGCACCATCGAACTCGACGGCGAAAAGTTCCCGCTCAAGCCCATGACGAGCGTGATGATCCATCCCGGCTGCCGGCACCGCGCCGTGGGCCGGCTTCGCATCCTCAACATCCCGATCCCCGCTTTCGACGAGACGGACGAGTGGTTCGACTGAGAACAAAAACCCATCGCCATGCCCGAACTTGCCGAGGTCGAATTCTACCGTCGGATCTGGAACGCCGGTCTGGGCCAGCGTGTCATCGGCGTGGAATTGCATGACACCAAGCGGATATTCCGGGGCGTCGAAACCTCCGATCTCCAACGAAAGCTGACCGGCGCAATCCTTGAAGAGTCGTTCCGCCATGGAAAGCAGATGGTCTTTCGCTTCTCCGACGGCTGGCTGGGAATCCACCTCGGCATGACCGGCGAACTCCGGGCGGAAAAGCCGGGAGTTGCGGCCGGGAAGCATGACCACCTCGTTCTCCGCCTGCCGGAACGCTCGCTCGTCTTCGCCGATCCAAGGCTTTTCGGACGGGTCCTGTTCCACGCGGGAGCAAAGGAGCCGACCTGGTGGAGCGGCCTTCCTCCGGCATTGGACTCGGATGCGTTCACCTTGGATTGGATGACCAAGGTGCTTCAGCGCCGCCGCAACGCTCCCATCAAAGCCGTCCTCCTGATGCAGCAGTTCTTTCCCGGTGTGGGCAACTGGATGGCCGACGAAATCCTCTGGCGCAGCCGCATCCACCCATCGGCCGCTGCCGGCTCAATTCCGGCGGCCGGGATGCGAACTCTGTTCATCGAAACCAAAGCCGTCGCAGAGAAGGCTCTTGCGACTATTGCCATGGGCAATGGCCCTGGATTCGGTGATCCGCCCATTGGTTGGCTTTTCCATGTGCGCTGGGCCAAAGGCGGCTCGTGTCCCCGCTGCAAGACCGGGCTCGGGCGGGACGAGATCGGCGGGCGCACCACGGCGTGGTGCCCCAAGTGCCAGCCATCCCTCTCTTGATCCCCAATCACCGGCATCGGGCTTGCGCGGGCCGCGAAGCACAAACACCTTGGAATCCGTCGAAGCCATGAAGCCGTCCTTTGTCACGCGCCGGAACATGATCCGCTCCATCGTGGGCGGCTCGTTGACCATGCCCGGCATCCTGCAAAGCCTACTGGCATCGGATGCGTCACCGCGTGTTGATCCGTTGGCTCCCAGGTCTCCTCATTTTCCGGGCAAAGCCAAACGCGTCATCTTCCTCTACATGAGCGGCGGCGTCTCGCACATCGAGTCGTTCGACCCGAAACCGGCTCTCGCCAAAGCGCATGGCAAACCCGCGCCGGGGATGCCGGGACAGTTCCTCACAGCGCCCCGCTGGAAGTTCCAGCGCCACGGCCAGAGCGGCACGGAAGTCAGCGAACTCTTTCCGCACATCGGAAGCTGCGTGGACGACATCACCGTCATCCGCTCCCTGAAGGCGAACCACGGAAACCACTTCGAGGCCACGCTCGGCATCCACACCGGCTCGGTGACGTTCGCCCGTCCCAGCATCGGTTCGTGGGTCAGCTACGGACTGGGGACAGTGAACCAAAATCTTCCCTCGTTCATGGTCATCGCGCCCTACCTGCCCTACGCCGGCGGACAGGTTTGGTCGGCGGACTTCCTACCCGGATGCCACCAAGGCATCCGGGTGTTGCCGGGAGCGGAGCCGATTCCGAACATGAACCGACGGTTGGGATCGGAAGCGGAACAACGCCTGGAACTCGGCCTGATCCAGAACCTGAACCGCCGTCATTTGAAGACCCGATCGACCGATCCAAACCTCGCGGCGCGCATCCATTCATTCGAGACCGCCTTCGGCATGCAGCAGGCCGCACCGGAAGCGTTCGACCTCTCGAAAGAGTCCGACGCCACGTTGAAGCTCTACGGATTGGAGCGCGGCAGCACGCAGGGATTTGCCTGGCAATGCCTCATGGCCCGCAGGCTCGCCGAACGGGGCGTCCGTTTCATCGAACTGATCGACTCGGGTGCGAACAACAACTGGGACAGCCACGGCGACATGGCCGACCACGCCCGGCTTGCCCGCAATGTGGATCAACCGATCGGCGGGCTTCTCAAGGATCTGAAGTCCCGGGGAATGCTGGAGGACACGCTGGTCGTCTGGACGACGGAGTTCGGCCGGACGCCGTTCAACGAACGGCCCGATGGCAAGGGCCGTGAACATCATCCCGGCGTCTACTCCTCGTGGCTGGCCGGTGCGGGCATCAAACCCGGAACGGTCTTCGGAAGTTCGGATGAATTCGGCATCGGCCCGGCGGACAGTCCCGTCGACACGCACGACCTCCACGCGACGATCCTGCATCTGCTGGGCTTCGACCATGAACGTCTGACCTATCGTCACGCCGGCCGGGATTTCCGCCTGACGGACGTGTCCGGAAACGTGATCAATGGCGTCTTGTCCTGAGCCCCGTCTTCGTCACGGAGCCTTCGGTTTTCGCAGCATGAGGTGGACGCGCGCCACGTCCCCCATGTAGCCGCCGATGTCCGCCAGCTTCGCCGCCTTCTCCATCCATACGAGGCTCTCCTTCGGCTGGTTCATCACCTCGTGGTAGAGCCCGAGATAAAGCGCCGCGTAGAAATCCGCCGATTCGCGTCGCGGACCCGGAAGCTCCCCGGCTGCGGCTTCGAGCACGTCCTTCTCCGTCGCTTTCCCGGCGAAGAGGCGATGGATCTGGGCCATGGGCACCCGGCTGTCGCCCGAGATCGGGATGAGGTTGGTGCGGGCGGATTGGATGTTCTCCTCGCGGGCCACGCACAGGAAATGCCAGACGGCGTTCTCCACGTCGTTCGGATTCACCGTCTGGTGCGATTCGAACTGGCGGCGGCCGAACGTGAATTGATCGGCGTAGTAGAAGGAGATGCCGCGTTGCCAATGGTTCGGGCCTTGCCGCGGATTGCGGAGGATCAGCTGGGTGAAGTCGTCCGCCGACTCCTTGGCCATGCCCATCTTGAAGTGGAGTTCACCCCGCGTCTGGAAGAGGCGGTCCGCCTGGTCCGGCGCCATGTCGAGCGCGCGGGTGTAGGCCTTGACGGCTCCGGCCTTGTCGCCCTTCAGCTCCAGCAGCTCGCCGAGCAACGCATGGACCCGGAACTCGGCCGGCCGGTTGGTGATGACGGCAAGAACCCGCGTTTCCGCTTCGGCGAGACGGTTGGACCTCGTGAGCAAGCCGACTTCCCTGCGAAAGGCGCTGAAATCCCACTCGGCGGCGTGCAGGCCGGATGCGGCAAAAATGAACGAGAGCAGTATGAGGCGGATCACGGCCAGAAGCTGTCCCGGCTTTGGCCGATCCTCAAGCCGGCTCTCGCGCGAATCAGAACAGGACTTTGCCGATGATCTGGCTCTCGGGAACGGGGCCGAAGATGGTGACTTCGCGGTTGTCTCCGATGACGAAATAGCTGCTGGAGCTGAGTTTCATCGGACCAACGGGAAAGGGCACGCGGGCATCGGCATATCCCTCGGTCAAAGTTTTGCCGTTCACCGTCACCTCGCCGCCCCGGATCGTCACGGTCTCGCCGGGCAAGCCGATGACCCGCTTGATGTAGATCACCTTCGGATCCGCCGTCCGCACCGCGACGACATCGCCCCGGTTGGGATGTTCCTTAGTGTAGGCCCACTTGTTCACAAAATTGAGACCGCCGTCCTGGAAATTGGGAGCCATGCTGTTTCCGCTGACCCGGATGGGCACGAGCAGCGCGCGGAACGAGAGCACGGCGACCGCCAGCAGCAGCGTCACGCGGTAGATGGTCACATCCGGATTTGAGCCAAGGAACACCTGCTTCAGGCTCCTGCCGGTTAAACTGATCGCATTCATCTTCCAGTTCGGGTTTGGAAACCGGCAACAGGCCCGGTTCTTGTTCATCGGTCTCTTCTTCATGTTGATTAAGCCTCATCCGTTCCAGTCTCAGCATTGGGAACGTGATCGTCGGCTTGCCGACACGAGGCGGGACAACCTAGCATCCCCTTGTCATGAAACACCTCACCCTCATCGCCCTGTTGGTCGCCGCCACCGTCGGCCTGACCTGTTTTGCCGCCCAGCCCACAATGAAGAAGGAAAAGCTCTTCCACGTCGTCAGCCTCAAGTTCAAGGCCTCTGCCAAGCTCGGGGACATCAAGAAGGTCGAAGCCGCCTTCGTCGCCCTCAAGACCAAGATTCCTCAGATCGCGACCTTGGAATGGGGCACAAACAACAGCCCAGAGAAACACGACAAGGGATTCACCCACTGCTTCGTCCTCGTCTTCAAGTCCGAGGCCGACCGCGCCGTCTACCTCCCGCATCCCGACCACAAGGCCTTCGGCGCCATGCTCGGGCCCATCCTGGAAGACGTCACGGTCCTCGACTTCTGGGCCCAGAACTGAGCGTCCATCTTCCCATTTGAAGGCTGGCCAGCCTGCAAGCTTGCCAGCCTCTTTTTTTTGCCATCACGTTCCGCCGCATCAATCCATGAAGCTCAAGTTCAAGTCCGTCGAAGGTTCCATCGTAGCCCCGCGGGGCTTTCTCACCGCCGGCGTTTTCTGCGACATCAAACGCCTCGGCACCGGCAAGGGTTCCGACAAGGGACCAAAACGCGACCTCGCGCTCATCGTCTCCGAAATCCCCGCCAGCGTCGCCGGCATGTTCACCACGAACCAGATCTGCGCCGCTCCGGTGAAGGTCTGCGCCCAGCGCGTGAAGAAGGGCCGTGCCCAGGCCATCGTCGTCAACTCGGGCAACGCCAATGCCTGCACCGGCCGTCAGGGCATGAAGGACGCGCTCGAGATGACCACGCTCACCGGTCAGGCGCTTGGTTTGAATGCGGCGAACATCTTTGTCGGCTCGACCGGCCGCATCGGCGTGACCATGCCGATGGAGAACGTCCGCGAAGGTATCCGGATGGCCGCCGGACTTCTCGGCAACGACGCGGCCCACGCCGCGCAAACAGCCGAGGCCATCATGACCAGTGACACCAAGCCGAAGCAGGTCGCGATCGAGTTCAAACTCGGCGGCAAGACCGTCCGCCTCGGCGGCATCTGCAAAGGCGCGGGCATGATCCAGCCCGGCATGAGCGCAACCGGAGCCCGGCCCGCCGCGCTGCCCAGCGGAGTTCCCGCCGGCCTTCACGCCACGATGCTCTGCTTCATCACGACCGATGCGGCGGTTGATCCCAAGGTGCTCCAAGCCGCCCTGCGCGAAGCCGTGGCCCATAGCTTCAACCGCATCACCGTCGACGGCGACATGAGCACCAACGACACCGTGCTCGTGCTGGCCAACGGCCTCGGCGGGAACGAGAAGTTCGGCGTCAACGATGCCGACTTTACCACGTTCCAGACGGCCCTCACGCACGTCTGCCTGGAGCTGGCCAAGATGATCGTGCGTGATGGCGAAGGCGTTCACCGCGTCGTCACCGTCCGCGTCGACGACGCGAAGACCCTCCACGACGCCGACGCGGCCGCCCGTGCCGTGGCCAACAGCTCACTCGTGAAGACCAGCTGGCACGGTGGCGACCCGAACTGGGGCCGTATCATCGATGCGCTCGGCTACAGCCCCGCCAAGATCGTCGAGGACAAGGTGGACATCGGCTACAGCGCACCCGGCAGCCGGAAGATTCTCTGGAGCCTCAAGCGCGGTCAGCCGACCAAGGCCACCTACAAGGACCTCTGCGCCGCCGCCGCGCCCAAGGAGTTCGACCTGCACATCCGCCTCAACCTCGGCAAGTCGTCCGCCCTCATGTATGCCGCCGACCTGACGGAGAAATACGTGGACTACAACAAGGGCGACGTGACCGACCCGACAACGCTCGGGGGTTGACGGATCATCGTTGGTGATACAAACGTATCACCATGAAAACCGCGACCATCCGCGACCTGCGAAACGAGTTCGCCCGCGTCTCCAAATGGCTGGAGAAGGGCGAGACGGTCCAGATCATCAAACGCGGCAAACCCTTCGCCCGCGTTGTGCCCGAACCGAAGTCCAAGAGCTTCCTGGGCTCGGGACACGGGACGGCGAAGATGTCCGCCGATTTCGACGAGCCGCTCAACCTGGAGTGGGAGGCGATGAAGTGACCTACCTGCTGGACACCAATGTCTGGCTGTTCGGCTACTTGAACGAGGATTCCCTGCCCGATGACATCCGAGCGATCCTCGACCAACGCGACGCGCAGTTCGGTCTTTCCGCCATCAGCCTCTGGGAGGTCGGGAAGAAGCACCAGATCGGAAAACTCGACCTGAAGCAGGAACTCGCCACTTGGCTGAAGGGGGCGGTGGCAGCGCACATCCAGGTGTTGCCGCTGACGCCGGAGATCGTGGCCGACGCCATGAGCCTCCCCGATTTTCCCGTCCGCGATCCCGCCGACGAACTCGTCGTGGCCACCGCGCGCGTCCACCGGCTCACGTTGCTCACCACGGACACCCAGCTCAAAGGCTACCGCCACGCGCGCATCCGTTACTTCACGCCCGTATTGGAGAAGCGGGGGAAATGAACACAGGAAAACAAACGCCAGCCCTCATGTATGCCGCCGACCTGACGGAGAAATACGTGGACTGCAACAAGGGCGACGTGACCGACCCGACGACGCTGGGAGGTTGATTAGCCATGAACTGCACCTACCCCGAATACCGTGACTTGGAGCCTACTCGGGAAAGTTTCCGCACTCGGGTCAAACAGTCGAAACACCTCAAGAATCTTTTGACGCTCCTCTTCAAGGTGCCGACCATTGAAACGGACAATTGGATGCAGCAAGCGTATGCCGAGCCGGACAAAGTCTTCATGCACAACTTTGTCATTGGCGAATTCATTCAACAAAACAGGCAACGAGAAACTAATCAGCCCTGCAAAGAAGAGGGATGCCAGAAGCACGCGCTCAGGCTCAGCGTTCACTGCCTCTCACATCACATCATGTCTCTTCAAAATGTCGGACGCCTGCCTCCGTCGCCCACAGGCCGGCTTTTGGGCAATCTGTCTCTGGTTTCTTTTTAATTCAGACATGCACGACCTCATCTCGAAAGCCGCCACGCTCCTTGAAGCACTCCCCTACATCCAGAAGTTCAGCCACGCGACGTTCGTCGTGAAGTATGGCGGAAGCTTCATGGACTCGCCCGACCAGGCCGTCCGCGAAGGCGTCGCGCGCGACATCGTTTTCCTCGAAGCCGTCGAGATCAACCCGGTAGTCGTCCACGGCGGCGGCAAGGCCATCACCCGCGCGCTGGAGAAGTCCGGTGCGAAGACGGAGTTCATCCAGGGCCAGCGTGTCACCGACGAGGCGGCGGTGAAGGTCGTCGACCAGGTGCTCTCGCGTGAGATCAATCCCGAGATCGTCCGGACGATCCACGAACTCGGCGGGCTGGCCCAGGGCTTCGCCGGCACGGACATCTTCACCTGCCGCAAGCTGTGGCTGGACGACAAGGACAACCCCGGCAAGAAGCTCGACATCGGGTTCGTCGGCGAAGTCACCAAGGTCAACGTGACGCCATTGCTCGACTGCATCGCCCGCGGCTTCACGCCCGTGATCAGCCCGACCGCCCGGGGCGAGGACGGCAAGATCTACAACTGCAACGCCGACGTCGCCGCCGCGCAGACGGCCATCGCGTTGAAGGCCATGCGCCTCGTCTTCATGAGCGACGTGCCCGGCCTGATGCGCGACCCGAAAGACCCGGCCACGCTCATCAGCCATCTCAAGGCGTCCGAGGTCGACGGCTTGAAGAAGGCCGGCATCGTGGACAAGGGAATGATCCCGAAGGTCGACAGCGCCGTGGCTGCGATCAAGGCGGGCGTGAACAAGGTCTCGTTCGTCGATGGCCGCGTGCCGCACTCGGTGCTCATGGAGATCTTCACCGACAAGGGCGTGGGAACCGAAGTCGTGGCGTAAGTTTTGTAGGCCGGGCGTCCCCGCCCGGCCATTGGGTGCTTCCTTGGAGCAACAAAGGCGCAGCTTCCGCTGCGCCTTTTTGCTTCACCGCTTCGCCTTCTCGATCACGTCAGAGAGTTTCACCGGCTTGCCACCCTGACGTTTGCTTTCGTCGGCGGCTTCCATGAAGGCGAACATCTCGATCGTTTCCTCACTGGGCACGGGAGAGACGCCCGTCTGGAAGAACTTCACGACTTCCTTCAGCAGTGGTGCGTAGGAGTCGGCGCCCTGTTTCTGTTCCGCATTCGCCTTGCTGCCGAAGACGATGACCTTGTGCGGCGTGGCCTTTCCGCGCAGTCCTTGAAGCGTGCCGACCCGGCCACCTTTCCAGAGTCCGACGACGACGTCGTTCTCCACCGTGGCCACGCGGGTCACGGTTTGGCAGCCGGTGCCCATCACAGTGAAGAGCGCTTCGGTGGGATGGACGCCATACCAATAAAGATCCGGATGCGTCTTCTCAAGGTGGGCGGGACCGAAGGAAATCGCGGACATCACGTCGCCGACGGGAGCCTTCTTCAGCTCGATCATGGAATCGTAGTAGCGGTAGGCCGACGCGGTGAAGACGGGGACATTCGCCTCCTTCGCCAGACGGTAGATCTCCAGGACATCCTTCAACGAACCCGCGACCGGCTTGTCGATGAAGAGCCGCTTGCCGGCTTTGATGACCGGGCGGGCCAGTTCGAGATGCGGCCGGCCGTCGACGTTCTCCAGCATGACCACGTCAACCTGTTGGCAGAGCTCCTCGACGCTGCCGACGAGCTTCACGCCGAACTGCTCGGTGATCTGTTTGGTGTATTCCTCGACCCGGCTGGCGCTCGATTCGATGTCGGGGCTGAAGCTCTTGTAGGCGGCGACCACCCTTGCTCCCGGCACATGGTCCTTGTTGGTGGCGATGTTCAGGGTCCTGGTGAAGGCGATGACATGCGATGTGTCGAGGCCGATGATCCCCACCCGGAGATCGGCGGCGAATCCGGAGGATGCGACAAGCATGGACCCGATAAGGCTGAAGGCTCGACGAAGCATGACGGCAGCCTATTCTCGGTCCAATCCACAACGCAATCCATCCCATGACCCATCCCATCAACCGTCGTGCCTTCGTGAAGTCCGCCTCCGTCCTCGGCCTCAGCCTGGCCGCGAGCGGGCTTGTCCCCCGTCTGCGGGCGGCCGCGTCACCGGGCAACAAACTCGTCGTCGCCGTGCTCGGCATGGGACGGGGCTTCGACCACGTCAAGGCGCTCCAACAGATCGACGACGTGGAGATCGCCTACCTCTGCGACGTGGATGACAGCCGGTTCGCCCGCGTCGTGAAGTCGTTCGATGGCAGAAAGCAGTCCGCGCCCAAGACGGTGAAGGACTTCCGGACGATCCTCGACGACAAGTCGGTCGATGCGGTCTTCGTGGCCACACCGAACTTCTGGCACGCGCCGATCACGATCCTCGCCTGTGCCGCCGGCAAACACGTCTACGTCGAGAAACCCGGCAGCCACAACCCGCAGGAAGGCGAGTGGATGGTGGCGGCCGCCCGCAAATTCAACCGCGTCGTGCAGATGGGCAACCAACGCCGCAGTTGGCCCGGGGTCATCGAAGGGATCGAGAAGCTCAAGGCCGGTGCCATCGGCAAAGTGACGTTCTCGCGCGGCTTCTACACCAACTCCCGCACCACCATCGGCCGGGGCAAGCCTGCGCCGGTTCCCTCCAACCTGGACTACGCGCTTTGGCAGGGACCGGTTCCCGAGCGGCCCTACGTCGACAACCTCGTCCACTACAACTGGCATTGGCGCTGGCACTGGGGCGGTGGAGAACTGGCGAACAACGGGCCCCATGCGCTCGATCTGATGCGTTGGGGCCTTGGCGTCGAACTGCCGAAACGGGTCACCTATGATGGCGGCCGGTATCACTTCGACGACGACCAGGAAACGCCCGACACCGCCATCGCCACCTACGATTTCGGGACGTGCGGCGCGTCCTGGGATCACAGCAGCTGCAATCCGCGTCCCGGCGAGCCGGTTCCGTTTGTCGCATGGTATGGGGAGAACGGAATGCGCATGGAGCAGATCGCTTCCGGCTACAAGGTGTTTGATGGTCGCGGCAAACTCGTCGACCAGGGCACCGGCCCCGGCGGCGACGTCGTCCACATCCAGAACTTCATCGATTCCATCCGCGGCAAGGCCAAACCCAACTCGGAGATCGCCGTCGGCCAGACCAGTTCCCTGCTCTGCCATCTCGGCAACATCGCCTATCGCACCGCCCACGCCCTCAACTTCGATCCAATGAAACGCCGCATCCTCGACGACAAGGAAGCAGCCAAGCTGTGGCGGCGTGAGTATCGCAAGGGCTGGGAACCGAAGGTTTGATTCCATCCGCTTGGCAATCCCAGGCCTGGCCGGCCGGCCAAAACTCGAACTGACGAATCGACCCGGGCGCGCAACGGTGGCCATGATTCGTTCTGAAAACAGCGACGGGAGAGGCGTGTGCCGCGCGTATAATGCCCGTCCGCGGGCCGGCTTTGCGGGGGTCGCCGCA
>JAYTUE010000166.1:0-22019 GCA_043744715.1 Verrucomicrobiota bacterium
ACCTAGAAACCCAATCCCTCCCTCAACTCCGAGAACACCTCCATTCCAAACCCGCACGCTCCCTAGCAATCCTCTCCCATTCATAAACCCAAACCAAAAGACCCTGGGGAGGCCTGCGGCCTTGGATGTTCGGTGTTCGATGTTCGATGTTCGATGTTCGGTGTTCGGTGTTCGGTGTTCGGTGTTCGGTGTTCGGTGTTCGATGTTCGATGTTCGATGTTCGATGTTCGGTGTTCGGTGTTCGGTGTTTCCCCGACTAAATCACCTACTGGCCGGGCGAAGAGGGTTGCCACCCATGCCCGGCCTACGACGTTGCCGTCGGTGGGAGTCGCAGCGGCACCTGCGTCGGATTGATCTCGTCCATGGTCGCGTCCTGCGCGGCGGCTCCGAGCTTGATCAGGCGTTCGCCGCTCGGGCGCACCATGCGTTCGTAGCTGCCCACGGCGTCGTTGTAGGCCTTGTTGGCCCGTTCCAAACCGCCACGGATGGCCTCGAAGTGTTCCGTGAACTTGCTCACGCGTTGGAAGAGTTCGCCCGCCGCCACCGCGATCTCGCGGGCATTGCGCGTCTGCTCGTGCTGTTGCCAGCTCATGGAGACGGAGCGCAGCAGGGCGATCAACGACGCCGGCGTGGCCAGCATGATGTGGCGTTGCGCCGCCCAGACGATCAGGTCGCGGTCGCCTTCGAGCGCCGCGCTGAAGAGCGATTCCGCCGGGACGAAGAGGACCACATGGTCGAGCGCGTTCGGGAACTGCGCGGGATAATCTCGGTCGGCCAGGGCCTTGATCGTGCCTTTCAATTTCGCCGCATGGATGGCCAACGCCTCCGATCTCTTCACCGGGTCGGCCTGGTCGATGGCGTCGAGGAAATCGAGGTCGGGCACCTTGGCGTCGACGATGATGACGCGGTCGCCGGGCAGACGGACGATCATGTCGGGCTTGGCATCGCCGGCCACGCTCTGCTCCTCGAACTCGCAATGGACGCTCAACCCCGCCGCCTCCACCACGCGGCGCAGCGTCTCCTCGCCCCAACGCCCGCGCGCCTGGTTGGAACTGAGCACGCGCCGGAGCTGGAGTGTTTCGTTCGACAGGCTGCCGCTCTGGAGCGTGAGGAGTTCGAGCTGCTTCTTCACCTCGCCGAGCGTTCCGGCCTGCGCCTGCTCGGCCTGTTGGAGGCGTTGCTGGTAGGTGTCGAGCGTCTGTTTGAGCGGCTCGACCAGCGTGGCGATGGCCTGCTGGCGTTGGGCCAGATCGCCCTTCGCCGTCTCCTGGAAGGTGGCGAGGGTCTGCTTGGCGAGTTCGAGGAACTGCGGTTGGGTTTGGCGGAGGGCGTCGCCGCTGAGGGCCTTGAACTGTTCCCGAAGTTGGACGAGTGATTCCGCCTGAGCCTGCTGGAGGGTGGCGAATTGCCGGTCGAGTTCCGCCTTCTGCGCGTCGAGGCGCTGGCGCGCGGCATCACGCTCAGCTTCGGCGGTGGCCCGGTGGGTGGAGATGCCGGCGACTTCCTGGCGGAGGGCCACGACATCTGCCTGGGCCTGGGAAAGTTCTCGGCGGGCGTCGGCGGCGAACGATTCGGCGGCGCGTAGGCTGGCATCGGCGGCGGCGCGGGCGCTGGCGGCGTCACCGGTCAAACGACGTTGCTCGGTGAGTTCGGTCTCACGCTGGGCGAGGAGCTGGCGAAGTTCGTTCTCCACCCGCTGATCGGGCGCGACGACGTCGGGAGCGGTTGGCCGCTTGAGCGCGAAGATCCAGCCAAGCAGAAAGCCGATGGCCGCTCCGAGGAGCAGGCCGATTCCGAGATAGGCGCCAGTGGACATCGCCGGGATTCAAAGGGCTGGAAGGAGAAGGCGGAAGAGGGAATTAGGCTACCGATGAAAGAACACCGAACATTCAACATCCAACTCCCGACATCGAAGGAAGCGCCGAGCCGAAACGATAGATGGAGGTGCGAGGGCCTAGTTGCTGGGAGGTTCTGGATACATCGGAACAACCGTCTTTTCCTCACTCCGGCGAAAAGTTGTGTAACCCCACCATGTCTCGATTCCAATCTTTGCCAACAGTCTGGAGAGCCGCATGAGGACGGTCTTCATCCGCGTGGGAGGCGGACCTGAATTCACCTCCACAAACCAGACGACATTGGTTGAGGGAACAGCCAGGGAAAAATTGGTGAAGCCGCCAGCAGGAAGAGGCGGGCTGACAAAGCGAGTCTCGATCTGTTTTTTCCCGTTCATAGCTGGACGGTCAATGCCCCCGTCATCCCACCGTCCCGCTAGCCCGACAAACAGGGGCACCGCCGCCTGGTTGGTCACAGAGAAACGCGCCTGCGGCAACCCACCTGACTGATTTGTGAAACCGATGAACTGAACTCTTGGGGATGGCGGTTCGCCTTCCTTCTGGAAGAGCAGACCAAAGACAAGCGCGAGGCATAACGCGACGAAACCAGCCAAGATGAAACGTTGTTTTCCATTCATTCCAGTGTTCTCCCGTCTCGGCAGTTCATTTCAAAAATGCGCGATGCCCTCGATCTCCACGCGGGCGCCCAAGGAGATGCCTTCCATCACCTTCCTGTCTCGCTGATGCGGTAGAGATGGGCTTCGGTGCGGATCAGGAGGGAGTCGTCGGCCACGGCGAAGGACGCGAGGGTGCGTTCTTCGAGGTCGTTTTTCGCGAGGATCTTGAACTCCTTGCCCGTGGCCAGAACCGTCGTCAGGCCGGCTTCGTTCTGCGCGTAGATGCGGCCGCCCGCGTGCAGCAGCGACGAGGAGTAACCGCCGCCGACCCGTTCCTGCCAGTGGACCTTGCCCGTCTTGGCATCGACGCACGTGGCCACGCCGGCGTCGCTCACGAAATAGAGCTCCTCGCCGACCAGCACCATGGAGGGCGTGTGGGGAGCGCTGCGGGAAATCGTCCAAGCGAGATGCGTTGCCGTGACGTCGCCCGATCCACCAAGGCGGATGCCCAGGATCTTCGGGCTGTCATAGCCGGTCCCGATGAAGACCATGCCGTGACCGACGATCGGCCGGGGGATGACGGAGTAGCCTTCGCCGTAGTTGACCCGCCAAAGCTCCTTGCCCGTTCGCGGATCGAGTCCGCCGACCATCCCGCTGCCAGGGCTGATGAGCTCGACGCGCCCGGCATTGGTGATGATGAGCGGCGTGGCGAAGGAGAACTTCTTCTTGGCGTCCGAGACGCGCGCCTGCTTCCAGACGGTCTTACCGGTGTTTTTGTTGAGCGCGATGATCGTCGGCTTGGAATCGCCGTCGGCGTGGAAGACGAGGTTGTCGCCGAAGACCACGGGCGAGCCACCGTTGCCGTGGACGGGCGTGTAGGCGTGTTCGGTGGTCTTCCAGAGGATCTTCCCGTCGAGCGCCAGGGCGGCGGTGCCCTGATGGCCGAAGTGGACGTAGACGCGATCGCCTTCGATGAAGGGCGTGGCACTGGCATGGGTGTTCTTCGAGTGGATGGAGGCGATGGCGTCGGGCGCGAAGACCACCGTGCTCCAGGCCTGCTTGCCATCGGCCGCGTTGAAGGCCAGCGCGCGCAGCGAAATGCCGGCACCTTCCTTGACGGCCGCGGTGAGGAATATCCGGCCATTGGCGACGACCGGCGACGACCAGCCTTTGCCGGGCACTTCGATCTTCCACGCGACGTTCTTCGTCGGGCTCCACGCCAGCGGCACCTTCGCCGACGTGTGCCCTTCCCGACCGGGTCCGCGGAATTCCGGCCATGACGTTTCCGCCGTGACGACAGGAGCCCCAAAACTGCAAACGACTGCGACTAGCGCCAAGGCCAGGATGTTTTGCATGGAGTTAAGACTGTTACTTCGTGGAGCCCACGGCGACTTCGATGGAAGGGCCGCCGGGAATGCGGTTGATGGTGTGGTAGACCTCCGACTTGAGTTCCTGGCCGTCCACGGATTTGAGCTGATAGCGGATGCGCATCTGCATGACGGGTTTCAGGTCGTCGATCTCCAGGGTGACGGTGCGGCCATCGGCGGAGACCTTGGCCGACTTCACTTCCACGACGTCGTGGCCCTTCACATCGGGCTCGGAGGTCTTGAACTCGGGCGATCCGTAGGCCTGGGTCCACTTGTAGTTCCATCGGTCGACGCTGTAGTTCTGGGCATCGGCGGCGCTGGCGAAATCGAGCGGATCGGTGAATTCAACGACCAGCGACTTCTTCGTCACCTTCACGCTCGTGGGAAGATGGGCCGGCTTGCCGGTGTAACGGACGCGCTGGAAGATGCCGCGCTTGTTCTGGCCCATCTTGTTGTTCGACTGCCAGACGTTGAGGCCGACGAGGTAGAGCTGGCCGTCCTGCGGGCGGAAACGTCCGCGCATCACGCCGGAATCGAAGTTCACCGGGAACCGCACCGCGCCGCCCTGGAGCACGCCGTCGACTTCCTCGCTGAAACACTTGAAGAGGATTCCCGCGCCGTAGCTGGTATGGAGCATCTGTCCGTTGAACGGGCCCCACTTGTCGCTCTTCACCCAGACCTGGCCGCCGGAGGAATTGTCGACGTCGTAGTTGTGCGGCAGCCAGAAGATCGGCTGGTCGAACCCGGTGGGCTTGGGCGTGACGTGGGCCGTGGAAATGTGGCCGGCGAAGGTGCCTTCCTTCATCAGCGTGACCTTGGACGACGGGATCCAGTTGCCTTCGTTGTCCGCCACGGTGATTTCGTCGTTCGGTCCCATGCCGAGCCCGTTGGGCGCGCGTAGGCCGGTGGAAACAACGCTCAGGGAAAGGCCGTCCTTACTGATCCGATTGAGGGTGCCGTGGTGCGGGATGGTGGCCTCGCCGAGGTTGCCGCCCTTGGTGAAGTAGAAGTTGCCGGCGGAATCCGTTTCCAGGTTGAGGACGAACTCGTGGTAGTGGTCGGTGATCGAGATGTCGTTGTTGAAGTTCTCGATGAAGTCAGCCTCGCCGTCGCCGTTGAGGTCGTTCAAGCGGGTGAGCTGCTCGCGGTTGATGACGTAGACCTTGTTGTCGACGATCTTCAAACCGAGCGGCTGGTAGAGTCCCGTGGCGAAGCGCTGCCAAGTGACCTTGTCCAGTTTGCTGTCGAGGTTTGAAACGATCCAGACGTCGCCGCTGAGGGAACACACCGCCGCGCGGCCGTCGGAGAAGAAGTCCACGCCGGAGCAACGGATCCAGGACTTGAAGGGATTCTCCTCGGGAACCGTGATCGTATCGACGACGTAGGCGCCGGGGGCGTTGGTCGAAGCGGGCTTGCCCGGAACGAGCAACGGCCGGCCCCAGAGACGGGGGCCGCCCTTGGTCTTGGCCGAAAGGCTGGTGGGAACGGCCTTGCGCGAGGCGTAGGCGGAGACTTTGCCGAGGTCCTTGGCCCTACCGCGGAAGACGAAGACCTCGAAGCTGGACTTGGGCCCCTCGGGCAGATGGAGGAAGAGGCGGCCGTCGGGGGTCGATTCCCAGAGCGTGTCCGAAGGTCCGCCCACGAGGCCGGCCACGAAGATGGAATCGTCACCCTGTTCCAGGACGATCAGCGGGCTGCGCGACGTCCTCGCCGCAGCGATGGGAAGCTCGGCCACGTTGAGGATGTTGGCGGAATAGGTGCGGTCCATCTCGAACTTGCGGGAGAATATCTGCACGCCGTCCTGCTTCACGAAGCCCGGCTGTTCTAGCACGTTCGCGCTTCCGACGCTGTAGCTCAGGACGACTTCGTTGCCGTAACGGTAGGCGCCCTTCCACTTGGCCCAGTCGCGGGGCAACGGTCCCGGCGACCCGCTCCTGCGGTCCTGCCTGATCTGCGGACGCGGATCATCGAAACTCCCGCCCTGGGCCCAACCGGGGATCTGCGGCGTGGTGAAATAGCTCTGGCCCGACTGGCTCGGATGGCCGCCAGTCGTGCGCTCGCCTTTGATCTCGAGGAATCCACCCGTCCACGCCTCCGAAAGCCGGAGGAGTTCGGTGTCGAAGGTCGCGCCCGCCTCGCCGCCGTCGAGCTTCAGGGCGACGCCCTTCAACGTGATGCGTTTGCCGTGGATGGATCCGTTGTAATAGGGCCCGTGGTCCATCGACTGCAGGATCGAGTCGTCGAATCCGGAACCGCCGGCTTTCTTCTTCGCCGGAGCGGCCTTGGGCGCTTCGGCGGCGGAAAGATCGAGGGCGACGGCCAGTGCGACGGCCAGGAGGCAGGAACGGACGAGGTTTCGGTTCATTGTGAGGGCGGCGATCATTTTGGAATGCGCGGAGGCTAGGCCGACGGAGACGGATTTCAAGCAGGACGGATTAAACCGGAAAACCTTTCACCAATGACGGCCTGCAATGAACCCACGCGCCGGCGTCCCGATTTCCGCGCGCCGTCACCAAAGCGTTTCCTCGGCGGGCTTGCGATGAACCGGCGGGTCCGGGTGAGATGACGCGATGTCCGCTTCATGGATCCGACCACTCGTCTTCATCGTCGCCGCACTCTGGCTTCCGGCGTGCCGAACCGAGCCATCAGGCGATGCGCCAAGTCCCATCAGGGAGCACGTCGGACGGGTGGGTGCCAACCGGACGGTCACTCCGGTGAACCAGGCGCTGACGCCCGCTGGAAAGATCATCGAGCTGCCGGGGCTGCGGCCGCAGGCGTTGGCGTTGTCGCCGGATGGAAGGCTCCTCGTCACCTCGGGCAAGACCAGCGAACTGGTGGTGATCGATCCCGCCAGCGGCGAGATCCGGCAACGGGTGGAGCTGCCTTCGGACCAGCAGGGAGAACCGAAGCCGGACGTGGTTTCGCCCAACATCCTCCAGCCGGACAAGAAGGGCCAGGTCAGCTACACCGGCCTGGCTTTTTCGCCCGATGGACGACGTCTTTTCCTCAGCAACGTCAACGGCAGCATCAAGGTTTTCACCGTGTCCTCCGCCGGCGTGGTGGCGCCGTCGCATAGCATCCCGTTGCCCACGGCGGATGCGCCGCGCCGCAAGGATGAGATCCCGGCCGGACTGACGCTCTCGAAGGACGGCAACCGCCTTTACGTTTGCGGAAATCTTTCGAACCGGCTGCTGGAGATCGACGCGCTGACCGGCAAGACGCTGCGGACGTTCGAGGTCGGTGTAGCGCCCTACGACGTCGCACTCGTCGGCGGCAAGGCCTACGTCAGCAATTGGGGCGGGCGGCGACCGGGCGCGGGCGACCCCACCGGACCGGCCGGGCGTGGCACCAGTGTTCGGGTCGATCCGATCAGGCACATCGCGAACGAAGGATCGGTCAGTGTGATCGACCTCTCAGAGGGCAAAAAATTGACGGAGATTCTCACCGGCCTGCACGCGAGCGCGTTGGCGGTGTCGCCGAATGGCCGCCACGTCGTCTGCGCCAACGCCGCCGCGGACAACCTGAGCGTCATCGACACGAGGACCGATTCCGTGGTCGAAACGATCTGGATGAAACCCAAGCCGAGCGACCTGCTCGGCGCATCGCCCAACGCGCTCGCCTTCGACCCTTCCGGCAAACGCCTCTACGTGGCCAACGGCACGCAGAACGCAGTCGCGGTCGTGCAGTTCGATCCGGCCGACAGCGCCTCTAAGATGATCGGCCTGATTCCCGCCGGATGGTTTCCCGGAGCGCTGGCCTTCGACGCGCGGCGCAACGCCGTCTGCGTGGCCAACATCAAGGGATTGCCGCTGAAGACCGGCAAAGGCGAGAACGGCCATCCGGGTTTCAACTCCCACCAATACTCCGGCTCCGTCCTGCTCGTGCCCGTGCCGGCCAAGTCCGATCTCCCCAAACACTCGGAAACCGTATGGCGCAACCTGCGCCGCGAGGCCGTGGTCCAGGCCAAGCTTCCCCCGCGTCCGAACCAGCCCGCGCGCGCCATTCCGGAGCGGATCGGCGAACCGAGCCGAATCAAACACGTCGTCTACGTCATCAAGGAGAACCGCACCTACGACCAGGTGTTCGGCGACGTGAAGGAAGGGAACGGCGATCCCAAACTCTGCATATTCGGAGAGCGCATCACGCCGAACCTGCACAAGCTGGCCCGGGAGTTCGTGCTGCTCGACAACACCTACTGCGCCGGGATCCTCAGCGCCGACGGGCACCAGTGGAGCACGACCGCTTTCGCGACCGATTACATGGAGAAATCCTTCGCCGGGTTTCCGCGAAGCTATCCGGACGGCATGGGCGAGGACGAAGATGACGCCCTGGCCTATTCGCCCGCCGGCTTCATCTGGGACAACGCGCTGAAACACCGAGTCAGCATCCGCAACTACGGCGAGTTCATGGCCCCCGCCGTCCGCTGGCGCAACGGCAAGAAGGGCACGCCGGACTTCCTCGCCTGCTTCCGCACATGGAAGGGTGAAAGCAACGAGGCGATCTTCCAGAGCTATCCGATGGTCGAGACGATCCGCGCATTCTCCCCGAGCAACTACGTCGGCTGGGAGATGAGCGTGCCGGACCAGGTCCGCGCGGACTTCATCCTCGCCGAGTTGAAGGAGTTCGAGGCCAAGGGAGAATTCCCCGCCCTCACCATCATCTGCCTGCCGAACGACCACACCAGCGGCACCGGCGCCGGCAAGCCCACACCCGCAGCGTGCGTCGCCGACAACGACCTGGCCTTCGGACGCATCGTCGAGGGCCTCAGCCGAAGCCCGTTCTGGAAGGACATGGCCATCTTCGCGATCGAGGACGATCCGCAGGCCGGCTGGGACCACGTCAGCGGCTACCGGACGACGGCGTTTTGCATCAGCCCGTTCGCGAAGAGGAACGCCGTCATCGGCACGCAATACAACACCACCAGCCTGCTGAGGACGATCGGGCAGATCCTGGGAATGCCGCCGATGAACCAGTTCGATGCGAGCGCGACCCCGATGGCCGACTGCTTCACCGAGACGCCCGACTACACGCCGTTCACCGCCGTGCCGAACAACGTCCCGCTCGACCAGATGAACCCGTCGCCGCAGGCTCTCTCCGATCCGGTTCTGCGCCGCGACGCCATCGCCTCGGCGCGGATGAACTTCCGCGAGGTGGACCGCGCGCCCGAAGACCAGCTCAACCGCATCCTCTGGCGGGCAATGAAGGGCAGCGGGGTTCCGTATCCGGAATGGGCCGTTACCCGCGGTGCCGACGGTGACGACGATTGATCTCAGCTGAGCATGGGGGTTCTCGTTGCGAAGCGGCGGGTGGCTAGGCAGCGTCCCGGTGCAAATCCACCCGGCACGCCTGTCCCTCTGATCAGGACAACACCATGAACTTCTTCACCGCCCTCGCCCGCGCTAGCGCCTTATTGCTCGTCGTCTGCATCGCCGCGGAGGCCCAGAGCTACGTCAACTTCGAGGGAAAGCAGACGAGCCCGATCCGTCTCTCCGCCGATGGCAAGCTGCTGTTCGCGGTAAACACCCCCGACGGCCGCTTGTCGGTGTTCAACGTGTCCAACCCCGACAACCCGATCCTCATCTCGGAGATTCCCGTCGGCTTGGAGCCGGTTTCCGTAAATCCACGGACCGCCGACGAGGTCTGGGTCGTCAACGAAGTCTCTGACAGCATCAGCGTCGTCTCGGTTTCGCGGCACGCGGTTACGGACACGATCTACGTGAAGGATGAACCCGCCGACGTGGTGTTCGCCAACGGCAAGGCTTTCGTCACGGCAGCGCGGAACAACCAGGTCGTGGTGCTGGACGCGACGACCCACGCCGTGCTCACGAACATCTCCGTCTTCGGCGAGAACCCGAGGGCGATGGCGGTCAGCCTCGACGGGTCCAAGGTCTACGCCGCCTTCGCGCTTTCCGGAAACCGAACCACGCTGATTCCCCCGGACCAGGCGCCCGCGCAGATCACGACCGGCACTCCGCCGATGAACCCGGCGCTTCCCGCGCCGCCACAGGTCGGTCTGATCGTCGACGCCACGGACCCGGCCTGGACCGGTGTCGTGAAATTCACCATGCCGGACAACGACGTAGTGGAAATCGACACCACGAGCAACGTCATCAGCCGCTACTTCTCCCGCGTCGGCACGGTGAACCTAGCGATCGCCACCCAACCCGGCAGCGGGCACCTGTTCGTCGCGAACACGGACGCACGGAACCTCGTCCATTTCGAACCCGGCGTGCGCGGCCACATCGTCGAAAACCGCCTTTCGCGCATCAATCCGGCCAACAGCACGGTCACCCACTTCGACCTGAACCCCGGCGTCGACTACGGCGTGCTGCCCAATCTCCCGGCGAAGACCAACGCGCTCGCGCAACCGACGGCGGTCGTGTTCGACACGGCGGGAACCTTCGCGTTCGTCGCCGCGTTTGGCAGCGACCGCATCGCCAAGATCAACGCCGCCGACGGCAGCGTCGTGGCTCGCATCGAGGTTGGTTCCGCGCTCGGTTCGGCCGCCGATGCCCGCAACAAGCGCGGCCCCCGCGGACTCGCGCTGGCTTCGGCCGCCCAGCGCCTCTACGTGCTGAACCGCATCGCCAATTCGCTCTCGGTGCTCGATGTCGCCGGCAACGTCGTCGTCCGCGAACTTCCCGTCGGCAGCTACGACCCGACAACTGCGGTGATCCGGCAGGGCCGTGGTTTCCTCTACGACGCGCGGCTCTCCGGGAACGGGATGTCCTCGTGCGCCTCATGCCACGTCGATGCCGAGATGGACATGGTCTCCTGGGATCTGGGCGATCCTCAAGGCACCGCCAGCACGATCCTGACGCGGGTGACGCCCACCTTTCCCGGCACCAGCCGGACGGTCCACCCCATGAAAGGTCCGATGGCCACCCAGACGCTGCGCGGATTGAACGGCCAGGATCCCCTGCACTGGCGCGGAGACCGCACCAACTTTCTCCATTTTAACGGCGCCTTCGACAGCCTCCTCGGCGGGACGACGTTGACCGTGCAGGACATGCAGGCCTACCGCGCCTACATCAACACGATCGTGTTCCAGCCGAACCCGAACCAGAATCTCGACCGGACCTTGCCGGCCAGCTTCGCGGGCGGCGATCCGAATGCCGGGCGCAACACCTTCTTCAACGAGCAGTATCAGCCGGTCCTCGGCCTGTCCTGCACCACGTGCCACACGGGACCACCGGGCACCGGATCGGACCGCCTCATCTTCGACCGGCAGGCGCTGGGTGAATCGCAGGACTTCAAGGTGCCGCACCTGCGGAACGTCTATCAAAAAGGCAACTTCAACAACGCACCCGGGGCCGCGTCCATCGGTGGCTTCGGACTCATCCACGACGGCATGGAGCCCGACCTGTTCACGTTCCTGTCGCGCTCCGTGTTCGGCAACTTCGCCAACGACACGACTCGGAAGAAGAACATCGCCGCCTTCGTCCTCTGCTTCGACACCGGCATGGCTCCGGCCGTCGGCTACACCCGCACGTTGACAAGCGCGACACTCGGCAGCACCGCCTTCACCAATGACTGGACGATGCTTGAAAACCAGGCGCGCTCGAACTTCGTCGACCTGGTCGTGAAGGGAACGGTGGACGGCAGTCCGCGCGGCCTCCTCTTCCAACCCGGGTCGAACAACTATCTCAGCGACAAGACGACCGTCGGCGTTCTCACCCGCGCGCAGCTGGTCGCGAAGATCCAGGCCGGCGACGTGCTCAGTGTCATGGGAGTCCCCGTGGGTTCAGGCCGCCGAATGGGCATCGAGCGCCGGCAGAACGGCGTCCTCGACGGCGATCAACCCGCGCCCCAGCTCCGCATCGCGCGGACAGCGCCCAACACCATCGTCGCCTGGCCCACCAATGCGGACGGGTTCCTCCTCGAAGCCATCTCGGCCCTGCCCGGGACCAACTGGAACCCCGAAACAAGCCTTCGCGGCATCGTCAGCACCGAGTTCAACGTGACCAACACCGCTGCGGCGACCAACCGGTTCTTCCGTTTGAAAGGTCTCTGAGCTTACGCCCAGGCCGGGTCGGGAATCGACGCCCACGCCCCACTCATCAACTCCATGAGAAGTTTTTCGCGTCAGCCTGCGTCCTCCGCCGAGCCCACCCGCTCCTGCCGCCGCCTCAGCGGATGAGCGCCTGGTAGACGAGCGTGTTGAAGCGTTCGTAGAGCTGGAACTCGGCGTTGGGAGTGTGCTGCGCCCAGATCATGGCGATGATGCGCTCCTTGGGGTCGATGCTGCAGTAGGCGGTCGTCGCCCCGTTCCAGCCGTAGGTGCCATGTGAACCGAGCCAGCCGCTTCGGGCCACGTCCGTCCGCACCTCGACGCCGAGGCCGAAGCCGTCGGACACGGGATAGATCTTGGTCGGCTTGGCCAGGCCGAACAGGTGGTCCATGGTCATCAGCTCGACCGTCTTCGGGCTGAGCAATCGCACTCCTTCCAGTTTGCCGCCCCCCAGCAGCATCTGCGCGAACCGCATGTAGTCGGCCTGGGTGGAGAACAGCCCGCCGGCACCCGAGGGCCAAGGATGCTGCCGTGGTTTTGACGGCATGGAACGCAGCGAACCATCGGCCTGCCGCGCATCCATCGATACCTGCCGCGACCGCCGTTCCGCCGGAACCTCGAAGAACGTGTCGCGCATCCTCAGCGGGTTGAAGACCCGTTCCTGCAGGAAAACGTCGAACGGCTTCCCGGAGACGACCTCGATGAGGCGACCGACCACATCCGTGGCCGGGCCATACACCCAGGCCTCGCCGGGCTGGTGCAGCAGCGCGTGGGTGGAAAGCTCCCGCACCATGTCGGCCAGGGTGGCGTAATCCCCGCCGGTCCTCGGTGCCAAGCCCGAGTCCACGCGGGTCGTCGGCGTGGATGCGCTGAGGCCGGCGGTATGGGTGAGCAGATGCTTCAGCGTGATCGGACGGGCCATGGCCGCGAACACCGGCGGCTGGTTGGAACCGCTCAGGAGCACCCTCGTCTCCCGGAACTCGGGCAAATAGTCGGCAATGGGATCGTTGAGCCCGAGTCGACCTTCTTCCACGAGGGTCAAGGCGCCGACCGTGGTGATGATCTTGGTGAGGGAGGCGATCGCGAAAAGGTCGTTGGTCTTGAGCGGCGTGCCCGTTATTCGTTCGCCGAAGGTCTGCCAGTTCACGATCTTTCCATCGCGGATGACCAAGGTGGCCAGCGCGGAATACTTCTTCTCGACCACCAGGCCCTGGGCGAAACCGTGAAGTCGTCCGAGCCTGTCGGGCGAAAAACCGGCCTGGCTCGGATCCGTCAATGGCAACGGGTCCGTCTGGGCTCCCACGGTGAGGGAAGCCACAAAAGCGAGAAGCAGAATCCGGATTGGCATCGATGTTCGCATGGCAGGGGGTGCCTCCAATCTGAAGACGCGGACGACGTTGTCACCCACTCTTCGCGCTCCCGCTCGGAAACAACCCGCGCGGCACGCCCGGACGAACGACGAATTCTCCTTTGGCGGCCGGAGCCAGTTCCGGCTCGACTTGCCAGAGTTATCGGCCGTTGTATGGATCAAGATGTTCCTTTCCAGAACCGAAACAAGCCGTGGCATGAAACCAACCCTACCGCCGATCGCATCCTGTCTGCTCACCATCGCCCTGGGCCTGTTTATCGGAACGGACGCTGACGCCGCTGCGGTTCCGCCTCCTCCCGGCAATGTGACCTTCACCGAACACGTCGCGCCGATCCTGTTTCAAAACTGCACCCGCTGCCATCGTCCCGGCGAGGTCGCACCGTTCCCGCTCCTGAACTTCGAGGATGCGAAGAAGCGCGGGAAACAGATCGTCGAAGTTACCGGAACGCGGTTCATGCCGCCTTGGCATGCGGACCACGGCTACGTCGCATTCAGCAATGAACGCCGCCTGACGGACGACCAGATCGCGCTGTTGGCCGCATGGCACAAGCAGGGCATGAAGGAAGGGAATCCCGCGAAGCTGCCCGCCCTTCCCAAATTCACCGAGGGATGGCAGCTCGGAAAACCGGACCTCATCGTGAAGATGCCGGAGCCATTCGAAGTGAGCGCCGAGGGCCGCGACATCTACTGGAACTTCGTGCTGCCACTGAACCTTCCGGAGGGCAAATGGGTCCGCGCCGTCGAGTTCCGTCCCATGGCGCGCAACGTCGTGCACCACTCGCTCTACTATCTCGACACAAAGGGACAGGCGCGGAAGTTCGACGCGCTCGATCCCAAGCCCGGCTATAACGGGATGAGGCGTTCCAACGGCGAATTCGAATCGCTCGGCGGCTGGGCCGTCGGCGGAGAACCGCTGATGCTCCCGCCCGAACTCGCCTGGCGCTTCCCCACCAACAGCGACCTCGTGCTGCAAACTCATTTCCATCCGAGCGGCAAGATCGAGCACGAGACCTCGACGGTCGGGATCTACTTCGCGGACAAGCCGCCCTCGCGCAAGTTCACCACGCTCCAGCTTCCCCCGCTTTTCGGCAGGTTGAGCGGTTTGAACATCCCCGCTGGCGCCACCAACTACGCGATCAAGGATTCGTTCGTCACGCCCGTCGACATGGAGGCTTTCTCCGTCACCCCGCACGCGCACTATCTCGCGCGGACTTTTCTGCTCACCGCCACGTTGCCCGACGGCAAGAAGCAGACGCTCCTCAAGATTTCGAACTGGGATTTCAACTGGCAGGAGGACTGCGCGTTCAAGGACCGGATACGGCTTCCGAAAGGCACGCTCATTGAATCGACGATCACCTACGACAACTCGGCCGGGAATCCCAACAACCCGTCCCAGCCGCCAAGGCCCGTGAAGTGGGGGCCGATGACCACGGACGAAATGGCGGCCATCACCCTCAGCGTCATTCCGGGACGCGATGAGCAACTCGCGGAGCTTCGTCAGGCCAAGCGCAACCACAGCATCGACCTGTTCATTGATCGCGCGCAGGAGGACACCCGCCGTCGTGAGCAGGTCCAGCCGATGCTGGCCATGTTCGACAAGAACAAGAACGGCAAGCTCGACTCCGAGGAACGTCCCGCCCTGCGCGGATTCCTCGAACTCAGCGGAATGCTCAAGGATATCGACGACGGGTTCTGACCGGGCCATCGCCACGGTGGGATGGGCAACTTGGACGAGGGCCGTCGCCGTATCGACGGGGCTTCAGGGCAGGACGATGAAGCCAAACTTTCGGAACACCCTGCCAGCATCATCCGACTTGAGGCGACGGAGAAACTGTTTCGCGGCTTCCATCTGCTTCGAACCCTTCACCAGCGCGGCGGGATAACGGATCTTCGGACCTTCTCCGACTGGAACTTCAAAGGCGATCCTCACCTTCTTGGAAATGGCGGCGTCGGTCTTGTAGACGATGCCCGCCTCGACATTACCCGATTCCACGGCGGCCAGCGCTGCGCGCACGTTCTCGGTTGGGATCACCTTGGGTTCGATGGCGGTCCAGAGGCCGAGCCTGGTCAGATACTCCTTGGCGTAGACACCGGCCGGAACGGCTTTCGGTTCGGCTAGGGCGACATGCTTCACCAGATCACCGCCCAGATCGCGCGCGGAACCGATCGTCAGCTTGCTGTCGGACGTGGTGACGATGACAAGCGAGTTGGCCAGGATGTTGGTGCGGCTTTCCGGCACGATGCGGCCCTTTCTTTCCAAGTTGTTCATCTGCGCTTCGTCGGCGGAAAAGAAGATGTCCGCCGGAGCGCCTTCGTCGATCTGGCGGGCCAGCGCGTTGGACGCCGCGAGGTTGAAGGTGATCTTGTCGCCGGAGTCTTTTTCGTAGGCGGAGGCGATCTCCTTCAGCGCATCCGCAAGGCTGGCTGCGGCAAAGACCGTGACGGACGCGGCCTGGCCTACCGTGCAAAGATCGGCCATGACCGCAACGGTCAACAGCCAAGGCAACATACGTTTTCTCATGGTCGAAGCGTTTTCCTGTCGAGGGTCAAATGTCGATTCTCAGTTGGACATAGGCCCAGTTGGCATCGGCCGAAAGATTAAGGACCGGAAACACAATTCCAGCTCAACCGCACACGCGGCGGTAGAGGGCTTCGTAGCGCGGCACGATGGCCTCGGCGGAGAACTTCAGGCGGGCGGATTCTCGCGCGGCCCGGCCCATGGAGGCACGCCGCGCCGGATCTTGAATCAAACTCTCGACGGCACGGGCGAGCGCTTCGGCGTCGCCCATCGGGGCAAGAAGGCCGGTGACTTTGTCCTCGATCACTTCGGGAATTCCGCCAACGCGGGTCGCGACGCTCGGACACCCGAAGGACATCGCTTCGAGGATGCTCAGGCAGAAGCTTTCCGTGTCCGAGGTGATGAGCCCGAGGTCGGCGGCTTGGAGGTAGTCTTCGATGTCGATGACCTTCTCGCGCACGATCACCCGCCCTTCCAGCCCCAGCCGTCGCACCTCGTCGGCGAACGGCGCGAAGCTCCCTCCTGCCAGGACCAGCAGCTTGAACGAATTGGCCGGGCGGATGCGCGCCGCCGTTTCGAGCAGCATGTCGATTCGTTTCAACGGACGCAGGTTCGACGAATGAACAATCAGGATTTCGCCGTCCTTCACCCCAAGTTCGGCACGCACCTCGTCCCGCGTCCGCTGCGCAGGGCGCGGCTCATAAAAATTGTGGATCACGTCGATCGGACAGCCGATCCCAAGCACCCGCTGCGTCTCGACCTTCAGCCAGGCCGAAACTGTGGTCACGGCATCCGAACACGAGAGAGCATGCGTGATCGCCGGCGCGTAGCCTGCGTCGCGGCCGAGCAGCGTCGTGTCCGTTCCATGCAGCGTCGTCACGACGCGCGGCTGCTGGTGCGACGGCAACATCGAACGCGCCAGGATCGCGGCCGTCGCGTGGGGAACCGCGTAGTGGACGTGCAACACATCGAGACCGTGGTCGCGGCTGACTTCGGCCATCTTGACCGACAGGGGCAGCGTGTAGTCCGGATACTTGAAGAGGTCGTAGTCGTTGATGACGACGGGATGGAAGTGCAGGCGGGGCGCATCTGCCTGCAGACGGAACGGACGTTCGTAGCTGATGAAGTGGATCTCGTGTCCGCGCCGGGCCAGATCCACGCCCAGTGCCGTCGCCAGCACGCCGCTGCCACCGACGGTCGGATAGCAAGTGATGCCGATCTTGAGAGCCTTACCCATGTCAAAAACGCCGTGCCCCCCGGCCCAGCGGCGCGAGGGATTCGACGACGGGCGGATCATTCGGGAAGAGCGCTATGGCGTGGCCAACGCCGGCCCGCAACCCGTTCGAGCGCGCCCGCATCAGTTGAAGTTCGACATAGTTGCGCGTGGCCATTTGTGACACGTGCGCTTCCATCGAGGCGGTCCAGGCCGCGACCACGCCGGGAGCGGAAACATCGACCAGGAACGGAGTGATGTCGGAGGGCTCTGCCTCCGGAGTGACCGCGTAGAAGAACAGCTGTCCGATCACATGCGGTGCAAGATCCCGCAGCTCCGCCAAGCCGCCGAAACGCGCCAACCGCGATGCGTCGCGCACCAGTTTCCCCAGCCGCCAATGATCCGGGTGCTGGTTTTCGACCAGGCTCGGCGCGAGCACGATGCCCGGCTTAACGCGGCGCAGGATTCCGGCCAGCGTGATCGCGTGCTGGGCCTTAATCTCCAGGTGCGCGTCGCCGTCCAGCTCGATGAACTCAATCGATGCTCCCAATGTTTTGGCAGCCTTCTGCGCCTCGGCGACCCGTTGAACCGGCGTGCCGTTGGAGCCCGCTTCACCTCGGGAGCACACAACCAGATGGGCCGCACGACCAAGGCTGGTTTCCAACGCGACGATTCCTCCGCAGCCGAACTCGATGTCGTCGGGATGTGCGCCAAAGACCAGCAGTGGCGGGGATTCAGGCGGGGATGTCGGTGTAGGCTTCATCGGAACGGTCGATGGCATCGCGGTTGATGCAGTTGATCTCGGGCGCGTCTTCACGCCGCAGATAGGCCTGCTCGCCGGCGCCGGCAATGTAGTGGGTGCAATGCAGCACGGACTGCATCCAGCGCAACCGGGTGTCGCGGGTCGGGCTGATCTGGGCCTTGGTGAACTCCATCGGAGGCAGCGTCAGAAACTGGTCTCCTCCTTTATGGATTTTCAACACTCCGTCGACGAATCGGGCCCGAACGATCTCGTTCTCATACGGAGCGTCCACGAAGAACTCCGGGACATCGCAGGCGGAGTTCCGGAACTCTGGATCACCGGAACGAGCCACGCGGATCCCGTCGAGCAGTCCCATGCGCCGATACATTTCCAGGCAGAACTCGCCGACGGTCGCGGAAGCCGTTTCACGAAACGCGGCAACCCAGCGGGGATCGACATAGGCGGGCAGCTGGAGCGCGGTCTTCGCGTGCCAATCGGCCCGGACGCGCTTGAGATACAGGGGGGAGAACTTGCGCTGGATCTGGTTGTCGAAGGCGAAGTTGAGCTCGATGGATTCGCCGGTCTTGCGATGCAGCAGCGTCGTCCGCGTCTCGCGCGGATCGTGGTCGCTGTCGTGGTAGAAGAAGACGATCTCCCCGCCGATCTCCGCCTGAAGGCGCCGGGCCGTGACAATCTTGGCGTAGAGGAAGCGGCGCGGAAAGAACCCGCATGGTTGCTGGCCGAAACAGATGACAGGAGCGGTGTTCATGGGTCCGACTCCTTCGGCGGCGATTTCAAGACGGCTTGCAGAGCGAGACTCAAGACCATGCACGAGGCGCAACCGATCAGGTTATACCAGAGATACGAAATCGAGAGAGAAAGGTAGAGAACCACCACGAGCGCCTGCGCCGCGATCGCCGCCCAAAACACCGCTGATCCGCCGACTTTCTTGAGAAAGAAGGCGACGAGGAAGATTCCAAGGACGACGCCATAGAACAACGAGCCGATGATGTTGATGGCTTCAATTAGGTTCTCCGAGAAGCCGGCGAACAAGGCGAAGACGATGGCAACGACACCCCACGCCGCAGTGAAGCGTTTTGCCGCGCGGACATTCCGCGCCTCGTCGGGTGCGGCGAGCGGCCGCAACTGGCGCCACAGGTCGATGGTCGTCGTGGTGCCGAGGGCATTCAGCTCGCCGGCCTTCGACCCCAACGCCGCCGCGATCATCACGGCAATCAGCAACCCGATGACCCCGTGCGGGAGCTGCGCGAGGATGAAGCCGATGAAGACGTAGTCGGAGTCCTTGGTCTTCGCGAGCGGGTTGGCGGCAGTCAGCGCCGCCTTCGCTTCCTTGCGCACGGCGTCCGTGGCGGCATTGGCGGCGACCATCTCCGCACGGGCGGCGGGTTCGGCCGCGTTTTCACCACGGGCGCGGACGTCCAGCCAAGTGCGTATCTTCTCCTGCTTCACGGCATGGAGCGCGGCGTGCCTGTCCTCGATGGCGCGGAAAGAAGCCCCGTCCGGTCCGGCAGCATAGCGCGACCATTCAACGCGGTTGTAGAACACTGGCGCGGGCTGGAACTGGTAGAAGACGAAGACGAGCGCACCGAGCAGGAGGATGAAGAACTGCATCGGGATTTTCAGCAGCGCATTGAACACCAAGCCGAGCCGGCCTTCGCGGAGGGACGCGCCGCCGATGTATCGCTGCACCTGCGACTGGTCGGTGCCGAAATACGACAGCGAGAGAAACAACCCGCCGAACAGACCGGTCCAAAGCGTGTAGCGCTTGTCGGGATCGAACGAGACGTCGATTGCCTGGAGCTTCCCAAGCGCACCGGCCACATGCGCCGCGCCACCAAAGCCGAGACCATCTGGCAACCGCATCAGAAGGATGACGAACGCCGTCACCATCCCGCCGAAGATCACGCCCATCTGCCATTTCTGCGTGAGGCTCACGGCCGCACTGCCTCCGGTGACGGTGTAGACGATCACCAGCAATCCGGTGCCGACGATCGTGAGGTCGAGCCGCCACCCAAGCACCGTCGCGAGGATGATCGCCGGCGCGTAGATCGTGACACCGGCGGCCAGACCGCGCTGGAGAAGGAAAAGGCCGGCGCCGAGCAGCCGCGTCTTTCCGTCGAATCGCTGGCCGAGAAATTCGTAGGCGGTATAGACGCCGAGCTTCCGGTAGATCGGCAGGAACACGGCGCAGACGATGATGAGCGCCAGCGGCAGGCCGAAATAGTTCTGCACAAAACCGATGCCGCTCTCGAAGCCCTGTCCGGGAATGGAGAGGAACGTGATGGCGCTTGCCTGCGTCGCCATCACCGAGATCCCGATGGTTCCCCAACGGGTGGTCCTGCTGCCCTTGAGATAGGTGTCGAGATGGTCCGTGTGCCGGGTGTGCCAAGCCCCGTAGGCGGCGATCCCAACCATCGTCACAAGCAGCACGATCCAATCGAGGTGGTTCATGCAAAGAAGCGCGAGAACAGCGCCAGCAGGACGACGGTCACCACGAAGACCGCAAACACGAACGCATACACCGTGCTCCAAGTGCGGAAACCGGGCACCCCTGTCGATCCGTCATCGCTGGATGGATCGGGCGGCGAGGGCTTCATTTTCCCAGTGAGACCAGGTTGGCGAAGAGCCGATACGCGCCGGGATTCCCGGCCGGCAGCTGCCGGAAGAACGCGATGCCGGTGTAGACGTAGTAGCCCTTGCCGTGCTTCGCGACGAGCAGGCTGCTCTTCAACGGCTGCTCTCCGCGGTCGCTCATCGCGAGAACCGGCACGTAGCGTTCCTGATCCCAGCTGCTCGGGAAATAGGCGCCGCGCTCCTGCACCCATCCGTTGAAATCGGCGGGCGTGATCTTGTTCGGCGTCGTGAGCGCGGCATGTTCGGGTGCGAGAAACGTCACCGGCGCATCCTCTTCGGTCACACGCAGCGCCGGCGCCGGGCCCTGGATGGAGAGACTGTAGGGCCCGAGTTGCTGGGTTCGCAGGCCGTTCGGGCGGTTGTATTGGGCGATGACGTTGCCGCCGGCTTCGACGAAGGCCAGCAGGCCAGGGAAATTGGCCGCGAGGTCGGTGCGTTCGTTGAAGGCACGCACGCCGATCACGACGGCGTCGAGGCCTCGAAGCTTCTCGGCGGTGAGATCGGCGCCGGTGAGGGTGGTGACCTTGTAGCCGAGCTGTTCGAGCGCTTCGGCGGTATCGTCACCTGCGCCGGGAAGATAGCCGACGACCCTGCCCTTCGCCTCAAACTCGACCGCCACGGCCCGGACGCGCGCGGGCGGCTGGAGGACCTGAAGCGGGATGTGACCGTAGCGAATCTCGACGCGCTGATTGCTGAAGCGTGCGCCGCCGATGTCTGCGACGGCTAGAAAGCTGGCCGACGCCGCCTGCGCGGGAGCCGTCGCGGTGAAGGCGAGACGTGTCTTGTCTCCCGCGTTGGCGAGTTTGAACGGCTGGCTGGCTGGCGAGATACTCCAACCGTCCGGCGCCTCGACGTGCACGGCACCGCTCGCACCGGCCCGCGCGGCGGTGACTTCGATCTCGATCTGTTTCTTCGCGCCCGGCGTGAAGAGCGCGACGCCGGAGCCAAAGTGAAGCGAGACTGGCGAAATCACGGTAAGCCTGCGCGGAGGTTTTCCCTCAACAGACGGGGCGACCGGTTCGTCGGTCAGGACGAGCCGTTGCCCACCGACCTCGAAGGCGTATTCGACGGTGAAGACGGGAGGGTTCTCCGGACGGCCAATCAACTTGGGCTCAGCCACGCGGAACATGCCGGGACCGGCTTCCTCGCGAAGCCAATAAGGCTGCGAGACCGGAAGACTCGCGGGCACGTCGACCATGATGTCGTCCGACGGGCCGGACGCGTTGCTCCGATCCAGCGACACGCCGCCACCGGGAAACTTCACGTTCGCCGAAAGCCAGCGGACCTGGGACTTCGCGGACAACAAAACGGAGACGGTGAGTTTCAGTTTGTCGCCGGGAACCACCTCGGCCTGCGGCGTGGTCGTCTCGATTGTGAGGCCGAGGCACGCGGCAAGGATTCGATCAAGCTGGGTGCGTTTGTCGTCCACGACGGGATCGGCAGGAAGCGCGGCGAGTTTGGTTCGGATCACAAGGAGCGCGGCCACGCTGGCAGAGGGATCTTCGGCCTTGAACACCGCGAGGGCGTTGGTCGCGAGTCGTCCAATCTCGGCACCACCGGGCACACGGGTCCAAGTGAGGTCGATGCCGTCCATGATGTCGTCCATGGCCGGTTCGCCGCCGAGCAGGCCGAACGTTTCCTGGCGCGCTCCGGCACCTCCGCTCGGGCCGCGTCCACCGCCACCGCCGCCACCCG
>JAYTUE010000167.1:0-5639 GCA_043744715.1 Verrucomicrobiota bacterium
GATCTCCCTCCAGCGCGGCATCACCAAGGCCGTCGAAGCCGCCACCGAGCAGCTCGCCAAGATCGCCAAGAAGGTCAAGGACAAGGAAGAGATCAAGCAGGTCGCGACAGTC
This sequence comes from Verrucomicrobiota bacterium, assembly GCA_043744715.1. GTDB lineage: Bacteria > Verrucomicrobiota > Verrucomicrobiia > Limisphaerales > CANJSG01 > CANJSG01. The sequence goes on from JAYTUE010000167.1 coordinate 113, forward strand.
TCCGCCAACTGGGACACCACCATCGGCGAGATCATCGCCGACGCGATGGACAAGGTCGGCAAGGACGGCACCATCACGGTCGAAGAGGCCAAGTCCATCGAGACCACACTCGACGTCGTCGAAGGCATGCAGTTCGACAAGGGCTACCTCTCCCCCTACTTCGTCACCTCCGCCGAGTCGATGGAAGTGAAGCTCGAAGACGCCTACGTCCTCATCTTCGAGAAGAAGATCAGCTCCCTCAAGGAACTGCTTCCGATCCTCGAAAAGGTCGCCAAGACCGGCAAGCCCCTCCTCATCATCGCCGAAGAAGTCGAAGGCGAAGCCCTCGCGACCCTCGTCGTGAACAAGCTCCGCGGCACGATCAACGTCTGCGCCGTCAAGGCCCCCGGCTTCGGTGACCGCCGCAAGTCCATGTGCGAAGACATCGCCATCCTCACGGGCGGCAAGTTCATCAGCGAAGACCTCGGCATTAAGCTCGACGGCCTCGACATCGCCGACCTCGGCCGTGCGAAGAGCATCGTCGTCGACAAGGAAAACACCACGATCGTCGAAGGTTCCGGCAAGGCTTCCGAGATCCAGGGCCGCGTGAACCAGATCCGCCGCCAGATCGAAGAGACCACCTCCGACTACGACCGCGAGAAGCTCCAGGAGCGCCTGGCCAAGCTCGCCGGCGGCGTCGCCGTCATCCACGTCGGTGCCGCCACCGAGTCCGAGATGAAGGAAAAGAAGATGCGTGTCGAAGACGCCCTGCACGCGACCCGTGCGGCCGTCGAAGAGGGCATCGTTCCCGGCGGTGGCGTGGCGCTCATCCGCTGCATCCCCGCGATCGACGCGCTCAAGCTCTCCGACGTGGACGAGCAGATCGGTGTCGACATCGTCAAGCGCGCCGTTGAATCCCCGCTCCGCGCCCTCGCCTTCAACGGCGGCGTCGAAGGCAGCGTCATCGTGCAGGAAGTCAAGAAGCGCAAGGGCAACGAAGGCTACAACGTCGCCACCGGCGAATACGTGGACCTCGTGAAGGCCGGCGTCGTCGACCCCAAGAAGGTCACCCGCTCCGCGCTCCAGAACGCCGCGTCCATCGCCGGCCTGCTCCTCACCACCGAGTGCCTCATCACCGAGCTCCCGGAGAAGGACAAGCCCGCAGCTTCCGGCGGCCATGGCGGCCACGGCGGCGGCGGCATGGACTACTAAGTCCCGACCGTTCCTGACCTAGGAACCAAGAATCACACGGGCGGATCCGGGCAACCGGGTCCGCCTTTTTCTTTGTCCATGGACCGGTAGCCCCCACCCGGCTAGTTCATTCACGAAGAGGCAGGAGACCGAACCTGTCATATTCCCGGGACACGCGGAGGGCAGGACGCGCCGCCTCGGGCGGACAACCGGCTGGCCGGCAAAATTCCTCTGCCATTTCGCGGAAGCTGCGGTTTACTCGCCCCATCATTTCATGAGCTTCACCCAGCAATACCTCGCCGAAACGATCCAGGTCGTCCAGCAGCTCGACGCCGTGGCCATCGAGAAACTCGCCCTCACCCTTGCCAAGGTGCGCGACGGCGGCGGACGCCTCTTCCTCCTCGGCGTCGGCGGCAGCGCGGCCAACGCCAGCCATGCCGTGAACGACTTCCGCAAGATCTGCGGCTTCGAGGCCTACGCGCCCACGGACAACGTCTCCGAACTCACCGCCCGCACCAACGACGAGGGCTGGGCCACGGTCTTCAGCGAATGGCTCAAGGGCAGCCGGCTGAACGCGCAGGACGGCCTGCTCATCTTCTCCGTCGGCGGCGGCAACCTGGAGAAGAACGTCAGCCCGAACCTAGTCTCCGCCATCCAGCTCGCGAAGGAACGCGGCGCGGCCGTCTGCGGCATCGTCGGCCGCGACGGCGGCTACACGGCCAAGGAAGCGACGGCCTGCGTCATCGTCCCCACGGTCAACGGCGAGCATACCACGCCGCACGCCGAAGCCTTCCAGGCCGTCGTCTGGCATCTCCTCGTCTCGCACCCGGCGCTGAAGGTGAACCGGACGAAGTGGGAATCGACGAAGTAGGGAATGACGAATAACGAAGGCCAAAGGCCGAATCTTCGGGCTCCGTCAGTTTTGGCCTTTGGCCTTCGTGCTTCGTCATTGTCCAAGGCCGTCTTCCTCGACCGCGACGGCGTGATCAACCGAGCCTTGGTCCGCGACGGCAAACCGTATCCGCCCACCACCTTGGCCGAGTTCCAACTCTTGCCCGGCGTCGTGGAAGCCTGCGCCAAGCTGAAGGCGGCGGGCTTTCTCCTCATCGTCGCCACGAACCAGCCCGACGTCGGCCGTGGCACCTTGCCGCAGGCCGCCTTGGACGCCATCCACGCCGAAATGCTCCGGCGATTGCCGATTGATCGCGTGGAAGTCTGCACCCATCCGGGCAAAAGCTCGTCCGACTGCGACTGCCGCAAACCCAAGCCGGGAATGCTTCTCCGCGCCGCCCGCGACCTAGGCCTCGACCTTCCCCAAAGCTGGATGGTCGGCGACCGCTGGCGCGACATCGACTGCGGATCGGCCGCCGGCGTGAAGACCATCTTCATCGACTACGGCTACGACGAGACCTTGCGGATGAAGCCCGATTTCACGGTGAAGAATCTGCTCGAAGCGGCCGTGGTGATTCTTCGGGGTTGAAAGCGGAGCAGCGGCTCCGTCCTGTCTGGATGGCAAGTTCCGTTGCCGCGCAGCCCCGGTTTTCCGTTTTCACCTTGGCCGGCATTTCCCCCAGCCGATCTTTCAGCGGACCGATCCGTCAACAGTCCGGACGACGCGCGCAGGAAACGCCCGTTGCCGACCGGATGGACGGCCGTTAGATTTTTCTCACCGATGAACTCTCTGTTGGCCGGACTCCGGATCAAGATCTTCGCCGATGGCGCCGACAAGGCGGGCATTCTCAGCCTCAACGCCAACCCGCTCATCAAGGGCATGACCACGAATCCCACCCTGATGCGCAAGGCCGGCATCGCGGACTACGAGGCGTTCGCGCGGGACGTGCTCGAGACGGTCACGACCAAACCCATCTCCTTCGAGGTCTTCTCCGATGAGTTTCCCGAGATGCGCCGCCAGGCCATGAAGATCGCCGGCTGGCAGAAGAACGTCTTCGTGAAGATCCCGTCGACCAATACGCGCAGCGAATCCTGCGTGGCCTTGGCCAAGGAACTCGCCGCCGAAGGCGTGCAGCTCAACATCACCGCCATCCTCACGCTCGGACAGATCCGCGGCTTCGTCGACGCGCTCAATCCCCAGATCCCGAGCGTGCTCTCCGTCTTCGCCGGGCGCATCGCCGACACCGGCACCGACCCCGTCCCGGCCATGCAGGAAAGCCTGCGGATGATCCGTGAGCGCCTGCCCAAGGGCGAACTGCTCTGGGCCAGCGTCCGTGAAGTGCTGAACATCTACCAGGCCGACGCCTGCGGCTGCGACATCGTCACCGTCCCGCACGACATCCTGAACAAGTCGATCAAGATGTCCGGCATGGACCTCGACGAGCTGTCCCTCGACACCGTCAAGATGTTCGCCGGCGACGCCTTGGCGGCCGGCTTCACCCTCTGACCAGGTAGGGCGAAGGCTCCCGCCGAGCCAACGTAGGCCGCGCGTCCTCGCGCGGCCAGTAGGTGCCCCTGCGCGATGGCTGTGAAGCAACACCCACTCGCCGGGCAGGGATGCCCGGCCTACGGCTGAGGTAGGGCGAAGGCTCCCGCCGAGCCGCCTCAAAATTTTCTCATGGCCATCCGGGGACAGCGGCCAAGCCACTGGACTTCCCTCGGGAACCACTCCTGTTAGCAGCAGGTTTCCAGGCGGCTCGGCCGGAGCCTTCGCCCTACCCAGCTCCCCACTTCGTTTCTCCTCCGTTTCATCCGCGTGATCCGTGGGCCAACTCTTCGCGTTCCTTCGCGCCCTTCGCGGATGAACCTCTTTTCATCCGAGTCCTGCCTCCGTAGCCTCCGCCGCATCCCATGACGTGGCTGCAGCAATACGACCCGGTCGGATCTCCGTGGCTCTCCACTTTGATCGCGGCCTTTCCCGTGATCGTCCTGCTGGGCGCCATCGCCAGCGGACGGGTGAAGATCCACATGGCCGCCGTTCTCGGACTGGTGGCCGCGTCGGTGGTGGCGCTCTTCGTCTACAAGATGCCCGTGGCCGCATGGGCCGGGGCCGGAGTCTACGGCGCGTTGTTCGGACTTTTCCCCATCGGCTGGATCATTCTCAACGTCCTCTTCCTTTACCAACTCACCGTGAAGGCCGGTCTCTTCGCCGTGCTGCGCGACAGCCTCGCCCACGTCGCGCCCGACCCGCGCGTGCAGCTCATCCTCATCGCCTTTTGCTTCGGCGCCTTCATCGAAGGCGTGGCCGGCTTCGGCGCTCCGGTCGCGATCACAGGGGCGATCCTGATCCAACTCGGCTTCAATCCCGTCACCGCTTCCTGCCTCGCGTTGATCGCGAACACCGCGCCCGTCGCCTTCGGTTCGCTCGGCATTCCCATCACCACGCTGGAACAGGTCACCGGGCTCGACGCGTTGAAGGTCTCCAAGATGGTCGGACGCCAGCTCCCGTTCTTCTCGCTCATAATTCCGTTCTGGGTCGTCGGTGCATTGGCTGGATGGCGCGGAATGTTCGCCGTGTGGCCGGCCGCGTTGGCGGCTGGGGTTGCCTTCGCCGTGCCGCAGTTCCTCGTCTCCAATTTCCACGGCCCCTGGCTCGTCGACACCATCGCCGGAGCCTGCTCCATCGGTGCCGTCGTCCTGCTCTGCCGCTTTTGGAAACCCCGCGACGCTTGGAAACTCCCCGTCGATCCCGGCTCCCTTCCACCCCAGTCCTCCCTCTCACCCGCTTCGTCCGGAACCACCGCGTCCGTCTTCCAAGCATGGATGCCCTGGCTCATCCTGACCGCCTTCCTCCTCGCCTGGGGCACGCCCGCCGTGAAGTCGCGCCTCGACGCCCTCTACGCCGGCAAGTTCGCCATGCCCGGCCTGCACAACGCAGTGCAGCGCACTCCGCCCGTCAGTCCGGCCAATCCGAAGCCCGAGGCCGCCGAGTTCAAGCTGAACATCCCGTCCGCCACCGGCACTGGCCTGCTCTGCGCGGGCATCGTCGCCGGATTCGCCATGGGTTTCCGCCCAGCGGCGCTGTTCAAGACCTATCTCGAAACCATCTGGCAGATCCGTTTCTCGCTCATCACCGTCGCCGGAATGCTGGCGCTGGGGAACATCACCAAATATGGCGGCATCGACGCCACGCTTGGGCTGGCACTGGCGGGAACGGGCTCGCTCTATCCGTTCTTCGGCACGCTGCTCGGCTGGCTGGGCGTCGCGCTCACGGGATCGGACACGGCGTCGAACGTCCTCTTCGGCAGCCTGCAAAAGATCACGGCTGAACAGCTCGGGCTCAGCCCCATCCTCATGGGTGCGGCCAACAGCTCCGGCGGCGTCATGGGCAAGATGATCGACGCCCAGAGCATCGTCGTCGCAAGCATCGCCACCGGCGGCCGCCCCGACAGCCCCGCCGCCGGCA
>JAYTUE010000168.1:0-21674 GCA_043744715.1 Verrucomicrobiota bacterium
GAAAACCGCCGCCGCCGCGGCGATGCTCGCACCCGAAATCCGTTTCCAATGTGCATCCCGGATAGGCCCTCCAGAAAACCAGGGTTTCTGGAAGTGCCCATCCCCATCTCTCCGCCATTCTTTCCAACATCCATCGTCACTTCCCCCTGAGCGGTCAATTAATTCCAGGCTAGCTGTCGCTGTGGAGGTTAGATTTGTAGAGCTGACGTCAATTACTCGGTTTGTGGCCGGGATAACACCCTGCACAGTAGGCCAATCGATTCGGTCAGAGGGCGGTTCCGAAAGGGACGGCCCTTATTTCATTGTCCAATTCGGGCAACAAAAAGGGGCGGCCGATTGCGGACGCCCCTGCAATGCACGAACGGAGAATGTCAGCCGATCCGGGTCTTGCCGGGCTGCGGCAGCTCGGCGACGGGCGGCTTGTCGTTGAAGCTGATGTCGGCCAGCGGTGCCACGGAGTCATTCGCCGAAGTCGCCTGTTCCCAGGAGATGTCCTTGCCGGTGTAGGCGGCCATGCGGCCCATGATTCCCATCATCGAGCTGTTCGCCAGCCAGTCGCCGTCGTTGCGCGGTTTACCGGCGCGGATCGAGGCGAAGAGTTCGTCGTGCTCGACCTGATACATGTTCGGAGTCGGTCCAGAGTAGCGCCAAGTGCGTTCCCCGGCGAGGTTCGTGATGTAGGGATTGCCACGGAAGAGGAGGATGTGCGCGGTGCCCTTGCTGCCGTAGATGGTCTCGGAATTGTCGTTGTCGCAGCCGGGGATCTGGCGGGCGAAGACGAATCCCCGCACGCCGTTCTTCCATTCGTAGACGACGGAGAAGTGGTCGAAGTTGTTGCCGACAATTCCGCCCTCGGGCCGGATCTGGCGACCGCCGTGGGCGATGGCCTTGATCGGCATCTCGTTGTTCATGGCCCAGTTGGTCAGGTCGACGTTGTGGATGGCCTGTTCGACGAGGCCGTCGCCGGACAGCCAGCTGAACTGCATCCAGTTGCGGACGACGTATTCCATGTCGCTCCATCCGGCCTCCCGTTTGATGGCGGTGCGGGGCGGGCTGGTGTTGTAGGTGCCGTAGATGGTGCGCACGTCGCCGATGTCGCCGGCATGGATGCGCTCGTAGGCGCCGCGTTGTGCCAGGTGGGAGCGCCAGCAGAAGCCGGAACCGACCGCGAGATTCTTCTGCTTGGCAAGCTTCACGGACTCGATGAAGGAGCGGTAGCCGGCGGCGTCGGTGGCGATGGGTTTTTCGGCGAAGACGTGTTTGTTCTTCTCCACCGCATACTTCATGTGCAGCGGACGGAATCCGGGAGGCGACGCGAGGATCACGAGATCGACACCGCTATCGATGACCTTCTTGTAGGCGTCGAGTCCGACGAACTGGTTGTCGGACGAAACCTGGATGCGGGCGGCGACATCCTTCTCCGCCTTCAAACCGTTCAAACCCTTTTGGAGCTGGTCGGGAAACGCGTCGCCGATCGCGGTGAGAATGACACCCTTGTCGGCATGGAGCGCCTGAGACGCGGCGCCCGAGCCACGCCCGCCGCATCCGACGAGGCCGATCTTGATCTGTGGAAGATCTGCGGCGGCGGATTTGGACGTCAGAATGAAAGGCGACGCGATCGAAACGGCCGCGACGGTGGCTCCCGAGCGCTTCAGGAAATCGCGTCGGTTTGTGGTCGGAGTGGGATTCATAGAGGTTTCAGCAAGATGGCCTGCTGGTGGTCGGAACCGTCAAGCTACGATTGAGCCAATGACGCCCAAACATCCGGGTTGATTGAAAGAAACGCGGAGTTAATGTGCGCTCCATGGATTGGCAGCAGGCAGCAGCTCTCGGCATCGTAGGTGTTACGGCGGCAGCTTTCCTGTATGGGCGGCTTCGACCACGGCGGTTCGATTTCAAGCGCGATACCCATTGCGGCTGCTCGAGTCCGGCAAACGATTCCCGTCCCAAGTCCATCACGTTCACCTCCCGTCGTGGGGAACGTCCCCGGATCATAGTGAAGGAAGGCTGAACCCGGAGACCCGCATTCGTTCCAGTGAAGACCTCATTCCATTTCCTCGAGCTCAAATCCGCGGTCGTCCGTGGTCCTGAATCCGCCTGGGTGCCCAGCACCGACGTCTACGAGGCCGACGGCGGCATCGTGGTCAACGTCGAGCTTGCCGGCATCCGTCGGGAAGATCTCCAGCTCGTCGTCGAGGAGAACCGGCTCCGCATCCGGGGTGAGCGCCCGGACCAATGCCGTGACGGGAAATGCCGCTTCCTCATCATGGAGATCAACTACGGGCCGTTCGAATGCGAGGTCGACCTGCCCGCAGGCTACGACCTCTCCGCCGCCAAGGCGGTTTACCAGAACGGATTTCTCCGCATCGACGTTCCGGCGTCTCCGAAACCCGGCAAACGCACCTCGCTCCCCATCTCCTGACATTCTCCGAACCGCGTCGGCCCCGGGCCTGTCCAAACGGCCGGAAAGCCTTCGCACCCAGTCATGTCGTCTCCCGATACAGAGTTCATCAACATCCTGACCCACGGCGCCACCGGTGCCGGAGCCGAGCCGTTGGCTCCATTGACCAAGGCATTGCCAGAGAAGCTCCCGATCCTCGGCCTGAGCGACATCGTGATCTTCCCGGGAATGGTCGCTCCGCTGCTCGTTGAAACATCGCAGAGCGTCCGGCTCATCGACGACGTCGTGGCCGGCGATCGGATGGTTGGCCTTATTCTCCAGAAAAAGGCCGAGACCGAGAATCCCGGCCCCGACGACCTCTATCCCAATGGCTGCGCCGCCCGTGTGCTGCGGATGTTGAAGTTCCCGGACAACAGCGTCCGCGTCCTCGTCGAAGGCATCCGGCGGATCCACGTCAAGTCCTACGACTCTGTCACGCCATACCTCCGTGCGAACATCGGCTACCTTGAGGAAGCCAAGGATGTGTCCGTTGAAACAGCCGCCCTCAGCCGCAACGCCGAGCAGCTCTTCCAGGACATCATCAAGCTGTCCCCCAATCTTTCGGAGCAGGTGAAGGTGGCCGCGCTCAACACGCAGGAGCCGGGCCGTCTTGCGGATGTCATCGCCGCCTCCGTGAACCTGAGCCTGGTCGAGCGCCAGGACCTGCTGTCGACGCCCTCCGTCAGTGAACGCATCTCCAAGCTGCTGCCGTGGCTGAACCGCGAAGTCGAGGTGGCCCGCCTTGGTTCGAAGATCCAGAGCGAGGTCGCGGCCACCATGTCGAAGTCGCAGCGGGACTATTTCCTCCGCGAACAAATCCGCGCCATCCAACGCGAACTCGGTGAAGGCGACGCCGCCGCGGCTGAAGCCGCCCTGTTGAAGGAAGCGGTCGACAAGGCGGGCCTTTCGGATGAGGCCCGCAAGGTCGCGTTGCGCGAAATAGACCGCCTCCAGCAGACGCCCCAAGCCTCGGCGGAATACACCGTTTCCAGGAACTACCTCGATTGGCTGACGAATCTTCCTTGGTCCAAAACCACCGAGGACAAGTTCAACCTCGAAGCCGCCGCGCGTCTGCTCGACAGCCAGCATCATGGCTTGGGCAAGGTGAAGGAACGGCTCATCGAATTCCTCGCCGTGCTGAAGCTTAAGAAGGAACTCAAGGGTCCGATCCTCTGCCTGGCCGGGCCTCCCGGCGTCGGCAAGACCTCGCTCGGGAAAAGCGTGGCCGACGCCTTGGGCCGCAAGTTCGGCCGCATTTCCCTGGGCGGAATGCGGGACGAGGCCGAGATCCGTGGGCATCGCCGAACCTATGTCGGTGCCTTGCCGGGCCGCATTCTCCAGACCTTGCGCCGACTGGAGAGCCGCAACCCCGTCATCCTTCTCGACGAGGTGGACAAGGTCGGGTCGGACGGCCGCGGCGATCCGTCGTCCGCTTTGCTGGAGGTGCTCGATCCCGCGCAGAACAACACGTTCATGGATCTCTATCTGGACGTCCCTTTCGACCTGTCGCGGGTGCTCTTCATCACCACGGCCAATTGGCTTGATCCCATTCCAGGCCCGCTGCGGGACCGTTTGGAAGTGATCGAGATTCCGAGCTACACGTCGGAGGAAAAAGTTGAGATCGCGACCCGCCATCTTCTTCCCCGGCAACTGGTCGAGCACGGCCTCAAGCAAGGGCAGCTCAAGATCGGCAAACCCGCCCTCCGGCAACTCATCGCCGACTACACCCGCGAAGCGGGCGTCCGTCAGTTGGAACGTGAAATCGCCGCGCTCTCGCGCAAGGCGGCCCGCAACATCGTCGGGAAATCCGGCAGGCGAGGGAAGGGGCTCGCCGTCGAGGCGGCGGATCTGAAAGGACTGCTTGGTCCGGCCCGCTTCAGCCGCGATCTCGCCGAGAAGATCGTCGATCCCGGCATCGCCATCGGGCTCGCCTGGACCCCCGTCGGCGGCGAGATCCTGTTCATCGAAGCCACGCGCATGGCCGGCAAGGGCGGGCTGCTCCTGACCGGCTCTCTTGGCGACGTGATGAAGGAAAGCGCGCAGACGGCCTTGAGTTATCTCCGCAGCCAGGCACCGGCGCTCGGGATTGATCTGGCCAACTTCGACAAGCACGACATCCACATCCACGTGCCGGCCGGAGCCACGCCCAAGGACGGCCCAAGTGCCGGAATCACCCTTGCGGCCGCGATCGCCTCGCTACTGACCCAACGCAAAGTCCGTTCCGGACTCGCCATGACGGGGGAGATCAGCCTGCGCGGACGCGTGCTGCGGGTCGGGGGCATCAAGGAAAAGATACTCGCCGCCGCCCGGTCGGGCATCGTCCAGCTGATCCTGCCCGTGCAGTGCCGGAGCGACTGGGAGGAAGTTCCCGTCGAGGTCCGGAAGCGGTTGAAGGTCCATTTCATCCAGCACATCTCCGAACTCATTCCGCTGGCCCTGGAGCCGGTCAAAGTCGCCAAAGGCACCATCAAGAAGGGCAAGGCAGCCAAATGATGAAGTCCCTTTTCCAAACCGGTTTCGCAGCGGCGATGTGCGGTTTGTTCGCAGCCGTCGAACTTTCGGCGGCAACCCTGACCGACGGGCGGCGTCCGTCCGAGACCACGTCCTTGTTTTCCCGCGCCGCATCGAGCGACGCCAAGCTGCTTGTCGAAGAACTCCGCCAGCTTGTTCCTTCCGAAAGCTCCTCCGTGAACGCCGTTCTCCGGATCCGGCAGGGAAAGGAACGCCGCGACGTCCCGCTCCGCGTCATCGTCGAACGGGGCACCAATTCGTGGTCGACGACCTACGAGGTGTCCGCCGTGGGGGATGCGCCGGCCGAACGGCTGGTGGTGGAGCGTTCTCCTTCAGGCCGGTCCGTCTACCGTTTCGCCAAAGCGGGCAAGGACGGGAAATACTCCGCCCTCACGCCTGTCATGACGGATACGATGTCGCAGATGCTCGGCGGCTCGGACTTCGCCATCGGCGAGCTCGGCCTCGACTTCATCAACTGGCCCGAGCAGCAGCTCCTGGCCCCCGAGATGCGTCTGGGCCAGCCCTGCCTCGTGCTCGAAAGCCGGCGCTCCGCTGCCCAGGGCCCCGCTATGATACGGTCTTGGATCGATCGGCAGACCGGCGGAATCCTCGTGGCCGAAGCCTACGACGGAAAGGGGTCGCTGGTGAAGGAGTTCAACCTGAGCGGAAGCAGCTTCAAGAAGGTCAACGGGCGCTACGAACTGGAGGAGATGACCATGAGTTCACACCAGCGCCGTTCGGAAACAAAGCTGCGGTTCGAGTTGGCCGCCGGAAAACCATAGGACTCCGCCATGCCGAAGATCCTCGAAGTGCTTCTCATTTTTGGAACCATCTTCGGCATCATCTTCTGGCTGATCTGGCGGAGCCTGAAGAAAAGCGAGGACCGGCTCCGGACCGGCTCCAAGATCGGTCTGGGCGCGGTGGTTCTCGGGCTCTGGATTTTCAAGGTCCTGCCCATGGCTTCGGGAGGAGGAGGTGGCGCGTTCGTGGCTTTGATTGGAACGCTCCCCATCATGATCATCCTGGGGATTCTCTTTGCGCCCCACCTCGGTCGCTGGCTGGCGTCGCCGCTGGCTAATCTCTACGACGGCGGCAGCAGGGAGCTGGTTCCGCGTGCGAACTACACGATCGCCGAGGCGCGCATCATGCAGGGCAACTTCAACGCCGCCGCCGCCGAGATACGCGGTCAGCTCCAGAAATTCCCCACCGACCAGCGCGGCTGGCTGATGCTCGCCGAGCTCCAGGCCGCCAAGTTCAACGACATGGACGGTGCGATGCAGTCCCTCGGGATGATCCTTTCCCAGGTAGATGCTCCGGTGCCGCTCATCGCGGCCGCGGCCCATTTGGCGGCCGATCTGCATCTCAAGCACGGGCATGATCCTGATTCAGCCCGGGAAAAGCTCCAGGAGCTGATCGAGCGCTTCCCGGACTCCGTCCAAGCCCGGCAAGCCGCCGAACGGCTTGGGCATCTCCCGACGCGCGCGCAGCTCGACGGCCGGGCCGCTCCGCAGACGGTCAACCTTTCGGTGGGTCATCGGGATCTTGGGTTGAAGCACGAGGTCATCCTGCCGGCCGAGGCGACCATCGATGAACGTCTCATGGCGCTGCAGACGCAGCTCGGCATTCATCCGAGTGATTCCGAAGCGCGGGAGAAACTCGTGATGCTCTACGTCGCCGAGCTCCATGACCTGGATTCCGCCCGGGCCCAGGTGAACTACGCCATCGCCGTCCCGAACATCACGATCAAGCAGCAGACGCGTTGGCTTCATCTCCTCGCGGCCTTGGAGATCCGCTACGGAAAGAGCGTCGACGCCGCAAAACGGGCCATGGAACGGATCATCACGACGTGGCCGAAGTCCGGCTATGCGGAGGTGGCGCAGGATCGCATCGCCCGTTTGGCCATGGAGCTGAAAGGCGCGGCGGATGCGCCCGACACCATCGAGCTCGGCATCTACGAGCGTGACCTGGGGTTGAAGAAATCCGGGAGTCCGATGGCCGGGGAAAGCGGCGCTCCAGCTGAGGCTACGCCTGAAACCCTCCCCCAGCTCGCGCCCGCCGTCCTGAGAACCGTCGAGCTGCTCGCCCCCAGACCTCAGCCCGCGGTCAAACCCGCTCCAAAGCCGTTGAAGCGTCCATCGATCAAGATATAGCGGTCTCGGTGGATGCGCGACACGCGGTCACAAAGTAAAAAAGGCGCGGCAGACTTTCGTCGGCCGCGCCTTTGGAGTGCATGAAGGGGCTCAGCGGGTGGCAGCGAGCTGGAGGGCGATCTGCTTCTGGATCTCCGCAGTCAGGTCGAGATCGGTTCCGCCGGACTTGCTGCGGACTTGCACGTCGACCTGGACTGTCTTGGGATCGAGCTCGGAGGCGCGGACCCAGACGTAGCGTTCAGCCACGCGCGCAGTGATCGTCAACATGACGGAATCGTCGCCGGTGACCTGTCCGAGACGGCTGAGGACGACGCGGGTCGCGGCCAGCGTCTGGGGAACGGTCCGCTCGTAGCGGCTGGTCATGGTGTCCTTGGTGAAGGGAACGGCGGCCTTGTTGCGGCCGTCAAGGGTTCCGACACAGCCCGTGACACCGACGGAGACAACCGCGCAGAGAGCCCAAAGGGTAAGATTTCGTTTCATCTGATAGAGATGCAAAGGGCAGGGGACTCACCGGTCAAGCCGGAAGGCTGCTTCCTTGGTTGGCTTTGGCACGGAGGTTCTCCAGGTCCGAGAGGGTCATTTCCGCGATCAGCTGCTTAAAAGTGCGTGTCCGTTTCCAGCCCAGCTGCTGCTCCGCCTTCCGCGCATCGCCGATGAGCCGCTGGGGTTCCGCCGGCCTCATGAAACGGGGGTCCTGCTTCACGAACTGCTTCCATTCCAGCCCTACCGTCTCAAAGGCGATCCGGACGACATCCTCCACCGAGTTCAATTCACCCGTGGCGAAAACGTAGTCTCCCGGGGTTTCGTGCTGGAGGGTGAGGAACATGCCCATGACATAGTCGCGGGCGTCGCCCCAGTCTCGTCGCGACGACAGGTCTCCCAGCGAAAGATCCTTCTCGATCCCCAGCTTGATCGCGGCGGCGGCGCGGCAAATCTTGCGCGTGACGAAGTTCTCCCCGCGTCGCGGCGACTCGTGGTTATACATGATGCCGTTGCAGGCAAAGATCCCGAAGGTGTCCCGGTAAACGGCGACCATCTGGAAGGCGAAAGCCTTGGCGCAGCCGTAGGGATTGACCGGCCGGAGCGCGGTCTTTTCGTCCTGCGGCACGTCGGTCGGCTTGCCGAAGATCTCGCTGGAAGCGGCGTGGAACAGGCGCGGCTTCTTCGGCAGGTCGCGGATCATCTCCAACAGCCGGAGCGTTCCCATCGCCGTCATCTCGCAGGTCGATTCCGGAATCTCGAAACTCAGACCGACGTGGCTCTGGCCGGCGAGATGGTAGATTTCGTCGGGGGCGGCCTTGAAGAGGACACGCCGCAGCGTGGTGGGATCATCGAGGTCGGCGTAGTGCAGGAAGAGCCGGTCCTTGTAGGTCTCGGAATCGGCGTAGAGATCCTTCAGCCGCGAGCGGTCGAGCGAGCTTGTCCGGCGCACGACGCCGTGGACGACGTAGCCGCGTTCCAGCAGCAGCTCGGTCAGATAGGAGCCGTCCTGACCTGTGATTCCCGTGATGAGGGCGATTTTTGACATTCATTTCGGTTAGTCGCGGAAGTTCTGGAAATTGATGGCCACGGGAAAGTCGTGGGCACGGAGGGCGGTGATGACCTCCTGGAGTTCGTCGCGGCTCTTGGCCGTAATCCGGACCTGCTGTTCCTGGACCTGGCCGGTGACCTTGAACTTCCCGTCGCGGATGAAGGCCGTGATCTTCTTTCCGTTCTCGTGGTCGATGCCCTGCTTGAGCTTGATCGACTGCCGGGCGTGGCCGAGCGGCGAAATCTCCGCCTCCTTCCGGTCGATGCACTTCAGGTCGATCCCGCGTTTGGTGAGTTTGGAGAGGACGATTTCTTCGAGGGCCTTGATCTTGAAGAGGTCGTTGGCCGAGAGCTTGATCTCCTCTTTTTCGAGCAGGATCTCGGCTTTGCTGCCCTTGAAGTCGAAGCGGTTCACCAGTTCCTTCTTGGCCTGGTTGATCGCGTTTTCGAGTTCCATGCTGTCGATTTTGCAGACGATGTCGAATGACGGCATGTCCGGAGAATGTTCGTGGTCCGGGTGCCGCTCAAAGCAAAACTTTTGCGGATCCGTCGAACGGGCAAGGTGGGGGCTTGAATCCGGCATACCGCCCAAAGAAGCTCTGCCCGCACATGAACCGCATCGTTGAGCGCTTCGCCAACCTCCGTCGGCACGGCCGCAAAGGCCTCGTCGTCTACATCGGCGCGGGCGATCCGCACCTCCAGGCCACCGAGGAGCTCACGGTGGCCTTCGACCAGGCCGGAGCCGACGTCGTCGAACTGGGAGTGCCCTTCAGCGATCCGTTGGCCGACGGCATCGTCAACCAGCTCGCCGCCCAGCGCGGGCTCGAATCCGGCACGACCCCGCCCAAGCTGCTCGAAACCATCCGGCGCATCCGAACCCGCTCGCAGGTTCCCATCGTCCTCTACGTCTATTTCAACATCCTTCATCGGCACGGCTTCCAGCGGTTCATCACGGACGCCGCCGCCGCCGGGGTCGACGGCCTGCTGGTCCTCGATCTGCCGCCGGAGGAATCCGAGAACTACGAGGCCATGATGGCAGCGGCCGGCCTCTGCAACATCTACCTCATGGCGCCGACCACGCCCGAGTCCCGCATGGAAATCATCGCCAAGCGCGCCCGTGGCTTCATCTACTACGTATCTCGCGAAGGCGTCACCGGTATGCAGGGCAAGGTGGCCGACACCATCGCCGAGATGACCGGCAAGATCCGCGCCCACACCGACCTGCCCATCGCCGTGGGCTTCGGCATCTCCAATCCCGAGCAGGCCAGGACCGTGGCGCAGTTCGGCGAAGCCGTCGTCGTCGGCAGCGCCATCGTCAGCCGCATCGCCGAATTGGGGAAGAAGCCCGAGCTGGTGTCCAGCGTGTCCGAGTTCGTCGGCAACCTCGCCAAGGCGATCAAGACAGCCTAGCTTCCTGCCATGAACGCGACCGTCACCTTGGAAGTGCCCGAAGAATCCCTCCGGCTCTTCGGCGGCGACCGTTTCGGCGCAGAGGTTTTGGAGGCGGCGGCGGTTCGCTGGTTTGAGGAGGGACGGTTGAGCCAAGGCCAAGCCGCCCATCTTCTGAAACTCACCCGGGGTGAGTTCTTCGACATCCTGGAACGTCACCAAGTGTCTCCCGTTCAATACACGCCCGAAGAACTCGCGGCCGAAATGAAGTCGTGAGCGAAGCCTGGGTCATCAACGCGGATACGTTGAACCCGCAATGACAGGTCGAAGCAATTCGCCGACACGCCCTCAGTTCCATCCGGTCCAACCAGCATGGCATCAGTCATCGAGTTCATGCACACGGCGGTGGCCTACAACCAAGCGGCACTCCAACTCATGGTCGGCGAGGCGAACTTCGTTTCGACAAACCTCGGGTATTCGCCGATCCGCCAGACCAATGAACTGACGAACATTTGGATCTATCCCGCGCCGATGGGAATGGGGGGATCGTTTCAGACCACCGATTTGACCTTCGGGTTCGAGCGGGGCCGGCTTCACAACGTGCAGGTGAGACGCGTGCAGGAATGGTTCATATCGGCAGACACAAACTCCGCGGTGGTGCCCACCGTTTCGATTGTGGATGGAAGCTCACTGGCGCGTTCCCTCTCGGAACGCTGGGCGAAGATTCTTGGCGCCGATCTCGCCGCCATCTCCGCCACGAAGCATTTCCTGGTTCGGACATCCTTCGTGACTCGCCCGGACCAGCCCGAAAGGCCGGACCGAGCTTCCCGGATGATGCCGGAGCTGGAAAAACCGTTGGCCGTGATGACTGCCTGGGCGGAAAGGCGCGACAGTTTCATCTCGGGCCTTCAGCCATTTCATCTGTCGTTTCGGGCACATGACCACGCGCTGGTCCGTGCGTCTCTTCATCGCGACGCTCCCCGGACGCGACCAAAGCTGGTTGTCACCAACTGGCATGAATTGATCGCCCCGGTTCCGACCGAGAAGGAATGGGTGACAAAGTTCCTCGGCGGTCAGGCCGCAAGGGACACCGTGGATAAGCCCGACCGTGTGACGGCGCGAATGCTTCATCGGCTGGGCAAGGATCAGGGAACGGAGCCGCTCGAGAATCCCGAGTCCGTCCCGGTGCCGCGAAGCCTTGCCCGAGATGCTTCACGTTTGCTGTTGGACTTCGACTCCTATGCCTGGGGTTCGATGAAGATGTGCGGCGGGCCGGTGTATGTGGCGTCGCTTACCTTCACTCGGGGGACGAACGAGTTGACCATGGACTTCTGTTTCAACTGCAACGATCTCCAGGTCACGTTCAACAAAGAGTCACGACAGGACGCGTTCGACTGCTCGCAAAGTCGGTTCCTTGGCCTCTTCAGGCAGATCTTCCCGAGAGACCCGCTTCTCCGATCGGTGAAGCCAGATGACGATGTTGGGAACCTCGCACAGTTTCGACGCAGCATGGAATCGTTGTCCGACCCCGAGCTACGCTGAAAGAAATTGAGTCGGCGGCTTCAGTCGAATACCGCTGTGGAAGATAGATCGAAAACGAACCAGAACCCATGGCTACCAAGAAATCCACCAAGTCCAACTCCGCGAACAACGACCGCTACGTCATCATCATGGCTGGCGGCAAAGGCGAACGCTTCTGGCCCGTGAGCCGCAACGCCACGCCCAAGCAGCTCATCACCCTCCTCGGCAAACGCTCCTTCCTCCAGCAGGCCGTTGACCGTTGCCTGCCCATCGTTCCGGCCAAAAACATCCTCGTCATCACCAATGCCGTTCAGGCCAAGGCCGTGGCCAGGCAGCTTCCCATGCTGCCCAAGGCCAACATCGTCGCCGAACCCGTCGGACGCGACACCTGCGCCGCCGTCGCGCTCGGCGCGGCCATCGTGGGCGCACGTTCCACCAAGGCCGTCATGGCCGTGCTGCCCGCCGATCACGTCATCCCGAAGGAGAAGGATTTCCAGCAGGTGCTCAACGACTGCTTCGACATCGCGTCGCGCGGCCAGGTTATGGTCACCATCGGCATCAAGCCGACGGAACCCGCCACCGGCTACGGCTACATCCACACCGGTCCCGAACTGCCGAAACCCCATGGCTTGGCCAAGCCCTACAAGACCGCGTTCTTCAAGGCCGAGCGCTTCGTGGAGAAGCCCGATCTCGCCAAGGCCGAGGAGTATGTCGCCAGCGGCCATTACCGTTGGAACGCCGGCATGTTCATCTGGTCCTTCGTCACTGTGACGCAGGGTTTGCAGAACCATGTGCCCGAACTCGCGCAGGCCTGCGAACGCTGGTTCAAGGTCGCCAACCAGCCCGCCAAGCTGGCCAAGGTGCTCGCGAAGGAATATCCCGGCATCAAGAAGATCTCCGTGGACTTCGCGCTCATGGAAAAGGCCCACAACGTGGTCTGTGCCGATGGCGCGTTCGAGTGGGACGACCTCGGAGCCTGGACCGCGCTGGCCCGTCACATGAAGTCCGACGCCGAAGGCAACTGCGCCGAAGGCGAACTGGTCCATGTTGATGCCGCCCGCAACATCGTCTTCGATGCCCGGACGAAGAACCGCACCCCCATCTGCCTCGTGGGCGTGAAGGACTCGATCATCGTCCAGACCGACGACGCCACCCTCGTCGCCGCCAAGAGTGAGGCCCAGAAGATCAAGCAACTCGTGGCCAAGCTCGGCGCGGACAAGAAGCTGTCGAAGCTGGTGTGATCCCGCTCCGGGTGGGGCGGCGCGACAGCGACGCTCCACTTTCCGCCTACTTCACCGGCTCCAATCGGATCTCGCCAAGGTCAATTCCTTCAGGTGGGGCAGGATCAGGGACGGTGAATTCGATTTGGGCAATGGCATGGGTCTTACCCGTTAGATCCATCACAACACCACCCCCATCGGCGACGCGGGTGTCCGCCAGCACGACCTGAAGGACATAGCTGCCAGGTTGCACATCAACGGCTGTCAGGATGCCCATATTTTCAGTGAATATATTTCGTTTTACTCTCTGGGCGCTGTTGGCGTTGGACTGATACCATTGGATCAGTCGATTTGGACTTCCCAAGGCTTCCTTCGGCGGCCCTCCTCCTAATGTCGTCGCACTTGCGAAGATCGTGGTTTTCACAGTCGAAATAACCTTGGCTCCATCGGATGAAATCGGGCTGAAAACGATATGCGTGCCGCTCGCTCCCACGACGACTTTGACCGTTTCACCTGCCGGTATGGAGATTGGTTCCGGGTTGCCCGTGATTGAGCTGCGTGAGGTTGGATTGTGCTGTGTCACCCAGACGGGCACGATCATCCAATCGCCTGGCGGTGCCTTTGGAATGACGAAGCGCCCGGCTTTGTCCGCCTTTGTTTCGAAGGCGGACGAAGAAACCTGAAATGATCCCCGCAGCAACGCCGCTGCCCTCCAAAGTGTCACGCTGCCTTCGGGCACAGGTTTGCCCTTTGACAAAAGGGTGCCTTCGATCCGTCCCCAAGCGTGGAGCTGGAGCGGCTTGCCCGCTTGGGCGACATTCGCGGGGAACTCACCGTATCCGCCTTCTCCTGCGGCCACGATCATCGTTGTGCTTTCGTCGCTGGGCAGAACGATCTGGCCGGCGGCGTCCGTTCGCATGAAGGATTCCGAATTGGGCTCTTCCCCGAGACTCCCCGGTTTCAGAAGAACCGTGGTCCCAGGCCGAATTGCCGCTGCTGACGTGAATGCCGCCGGGGAGCCGTCGGGATTCAAGAACGTAAGCGTGGAAGTGCT
This sequence comes from Verrucomicrobiota bacterium, assembly GCA_043744715.1. GTDB lineage: Bacteria > Verrucomicrobiota > Verrucomicrobiia > Limisphaerales > CANJSG01 > CANJSG01. Next base: position 13,816 of record JAYTUE010000168.1, read on the forward strand.
CTCCCGTTTAAGGGTGACAGGGATTACCACGTCGCCTTCGTCCCAAGCGATGCCGCGCGAGATAAACGGTGCGTAGCCTGCCGCCACGATCTTGAAGATGCATGGCGGCGGGTTGGCACCCCCCATCGTTCCCTCCTCCATGAGCTTGTCGAATTCACCACCGTCGTAGTCCACGTGGAATCGGCCGATGGTGGAGAATCGGGCTTTACCGGTGCTCTCGCGCCATCCGAGAACGAGTCGGAATTTCGGGATCAACTGTCCGTTCGCCGTGTCTCTGACATCACCCCGCAATCGAAGTGCTGGATCCAGTGTGACGACGTGTTCCAAGTCGTCCGCTTCGATCTTCCAAGTTCCCCGCGCCATGTAGCCAGAAGCGGAGACCCTGAAACTTAACGAGCCACTTGGCGCGTGCGTCCATGTGACTCTTCCGTCCGGATCGGTCCGGCCTCGGAAATCCGCCTGGATCTTGGGTGCATCCATCGGATTGTTAAGCGAATCATACCAAAGCGATGCGTTGGCGATCGGGATGCCGTTCTTGTCGGTCACCTTCACTCGAAGAGTCTTGCCCTCCGTCAGAACTAGGCGCACGTGGGGTATGCCATTGGTGGCATCCACAACCTGAGTCGCCGGACTGAAGCCTCGCGAGCTGGCGCTCACTGGTTTGAGGCCGGCACCGACGCCGGCGATCCTAAAATTTCCGATGCTGTCGGATCTTCCCTCCCGTCTATCGGATTCACTAACCCTCCCCACAAGGATTGCGGCATCCGGAATGGGATTGCCCTTCTCATCTACCACGGACCCTTTGATCACGACGCCCAGTTTCAGTGTGAATCGGTGAGTCTGATCCTTCAGCAATGCGAGTTGATCGGGCTTCCTTGAGACTTCGAGATAGTCGCTCGGCCCGTATTCCGCATGCTTCGCGCCTCCTCTGATGCGGCTCACGATGTCATGCGCCATGCGATCAATTCGCCAACGGCCTTTGGCGTCGGACTCAACCTCGATCCAACCGAATTCATGGCTTTCCGGTGCCTTGTAGTTCGCCGGGTCGTCGTCGTGGTTGAATCCTATCTTGGCACCCGCCACGGGCTGCCCTTGATCATCCACCACGATTCCACCAATCGGCACGGCTTGCGCTAGCCGGAGGCGGTAGTTTTGTGGAATTAGTTCGCCGTTTTTTGGGGTCCATTTCAGCTGGGCGTCGGCTAGGCCCGTGATTCGGCTGGTCAATTCAAGGATGATTGAATCGGGCGGATAGTAGACCGGGCAGAGACCTTTGGTATCCGAACTGAGCTTCTTTACTATAACCCTTCCGTCCGCCCAGCAGCGAAAGCCCACCTCGGCGCCGGCGACCGGCTGTCCAGTCGCAGCGCTTTCGAGACGAAGCAAAAGCCGTAGCTGGTCAGTCGTGTCTTCGGTCGTCGCCGGCGGCATGGTTGGGTCCGCTGCTGCTGCGGCCGAGAAGGTGGGGGCGTGGGCCGGACGCGACTTGTTTGCGGTTGCCATGCCGACGGAAGGATTTTCCGTCGCGGCTGCTGGAGGAGCCGATTTCCAAAGGGCGCTCGTCGCCACAATCGCCGTTAGTGCAGCCACTATGGCGACCTTGGCAGGCCAGCCAAGAAACCACGCCAGCATGGAGCCGGTGACAGCGGCTGGGGCCACGGATGGGACCGCCCTCGCAGCCTCTGTCAGGGCTGTTCTCGTTATCTGTTGTAGAAGTCCGGCGGGTGTCGCCGATGCGGCACTTTGCAACAGGGCGAGCGTCAGGGCCGCAGTGGAGACGGAAGTGATGCCGCGCTGCCGAAGCAGGTCGCGCAGCCGTTCCAGCGCGCGATCCACCCGCTTGCGCGCGGCATCCTCCGTAACCCCGAGCCGGTTTCCCACCTCCACCAAAGAAAGACTTTCACTGAACCTCAAGAGGACGGCTTCCCGATCCGTCCCTGGCAATCCGTGGAATGCTTCGTCAATGACCGGCCGCATCTCCGTCCAAGCGGGTGAATCTTCGTCTCCATGGGTATTCATGATGCTGGTGGCGAGTTCCCGCGTTGAGCGGCGTGCTTCGCTTCTTCGATGCTTGGCCGCCTCGAACCGGGTGCTTGTGTGGAGCCATCCTGCGACGGAACCGTGCATGACAAGCGATCCGGCCTTGCGCGCCAGATCTATGAAGACGCCCTGCGCCACATCGGCTGCAGCGGCGAGATCGCCGTCCAGCAGGCGGACGGCCGCGCCATGCACGAGGCCGAGATGTCGGCGGACGACTTCGGCGAAGGCCGTTTCGGAACCTTCCTCGACGTAGGATCTCAGCAGGTCGGAATCACTCGGGTTCATTTTCACCTCTCAACACCCGCCGGGGAGCCGGACCGGACAGATTTCTTCTCAAGGGGCACTTTTTTTTAAGGAAACCATCGCAAGACAATGTGAACCCCAGCCTACGCCCTGAAGAGCTGCCCCATCTTTTTCCCCATCAGCTTTCCGGCGAGGAAGAGGCTGACGGTGAGGATCAACATCCCGACCACACCCAAGGCACAGGCCACGCTGGGCGCGCTCGGGTCGATGCGGCCGATGATTTGGTAGATCATCTTGGTGATCGGGAAATACTGGTCGCGCATGGCCAGGATGAGGCTGTCGCTGACCTCCAGCATGGCGAAGGAGAAGGTCAGGATGGTTCCCGCAACGAGGTTGGCCGCGACGAGGGGCAGGGTGATCTTCCGCAGCGTCCGGAACGGCGACGCGCCCAGATTGGACGATGCCTCCTCTAGGGTGACGCTCGTCTGTTGGAAGCCCGCGTAGGCGGAGCGGACGATGTAGGGCAGTCGCCGCACGGCGTAGGAGATGACGAGCAGCAGCGTCGGGTTGGTCCGCGGATTGAGCCAGTCGATCTTCAGGTCGAAGGCCGCGACATAGCCGAAGGCGATGACCAGTCCCGGGATCGCGAGCGGCAGCATCGCCAGCGCGTCGAGCAAGCCGGAGAAGGGAATCTTTCTCCGCGTGAGAAGCCACGCGATGATCACACCGAGCACGAGATCGAGCAGGGCGCTGAGGCTGGAGTAGAAGAGGCTGTTGCGGATGCTGGAGGCGGTCAGGCCGTGGCCGAAGATTTCGCCATAGTGTTTGGTGGTCCAGCCATCGGGCAGCACCGAGAGGAACCAGCGGTCGGCGAACGACTGCGCGACGACCGCGAAATGCGGTAGCAGGGCGAAACCGATGACGCCGCCGAGGAAGAGCCAGATGATCCACTTGGTCCTGCCCTTCGCATCAGATTCGGCGCCTGTCACATGGCCGCGCCCGATCATCTCGTAGCGCCGCTTGCCGACGAAGTGTTTGCCCAGCAGGAAGAGAGTCAGGACCAACACGAGGACGAAGACCACGAGCGCATAGCCCATGGGGTTCGTGTTCAGGTCGGTGATCGAGTCGAAGATCTGCACCGGCACGACGCGTTGCAGGCCGAAGATCAGCGGCGTGCCGAGGTCGGTGAAGGCCCAGATGAAGACGATAATCGCGCCGGCGAACCACCCCGGAAGGATCAGCGGCAGTGTCACGGACCGGAACAACCGCCAGCCGCCGGCGCCGAGGTTCTGGGCGGATTCCCGCAACGACGGATCGATGTTGGCCATCGCGGCCGAGACGTTGAGGAACATGATCGGGTAGAGGCTCAGGACCTGGAGGATGATCACGCCGCCCATGCCACCGTCGCCCAGCCAGTCGATGGGTGACTCGGGCTTGGAGATTCCGAGGTGGATGAGCGACAGGTTCAGCGAACCGTATTTGGCGAGGATCTGCTTCAATCCCAGCGCTCCGACGAACGGGGGCATGATCATCGGGACGAGCAGGAGGCTGCTGAGAAATCCTTTTCCGCCAAACCGGTAGCGCGTCATCACATGGGCCATCGGCAATGTGAGGAGCGTCGTCAGGACGGTGGTCGTGATGGCGATGATGAAGCTATTGAAGATCGACTCACGCTGGAGCGGGCTGGCGAGGAGTAGGCCGAAATACTTGAGCGTGAATTCGCCCTGGCCTCCGAACGCGCCGCGCAGCATGTAGCTGATCGGATAGAACAGGAAGACGCCGAAGAACACGGCCAGGAAGCCGAGGAACAGGACGGTGGACGTGTTCAGGTCGTATTTCTTCATTCGCCGCCGGGACGCTAGCGGCGGGGAAACCGGCAGCGCCAGTGCCGAAAACAAGAACGGCCGGACGTTTGCGCCCGGCCGTTCCATCGTGTCCGACAAAACCGTTCAGGCTCCGACCGCTTTCTTGATCTCCTTCAGCTGAAGGTATTCGGGCTTGGCCTTGTAGTATTCGTCCAGCGGGTAGCAGCCGCTCTTGAGGCCGTTGCGCGGGGCGGTGGTGCAGTCGCTGAAGGTGCGGCAGACGAAGCGCGGCGTGAGCGTGCCCTTGGTCGTGGCGTCGGCGAGAATGTCCGGATAGCTCAGGGTCATCCGGCCCAAGCCCACCATGTCGGTCCAGCCGTTGCGCACCACGTATTGGGCGACGTGCGGGAGGTATTCCTGGAGGTAGCTGTAGGCGGTGCCCACAAGGGCCAATGACGAATGACGAAGGCCAAATGCCGAACTGGAATCGTTTTCGTTTCGGCCTTTGGCCTTCGTGCTTTGGCCTTCCTGCAAATGAGCCTTCACCTGTCGCACCACGTCCAATTGCCGTGCGACATCGATCAACGGATCGTGCGCCGGTTGATAGCCGTCGGAGGGCGGATAGGCGGCAGGGCGTTGGATGTGCGGATTGTAGTAGGGCGAACCGGCGCTGAGATTGAGCAGCTTCACGCCGAGCGAGGCGCAGAGATCGGCGAACTGGAAGGTCTCGGCCAGATCGTAGGCGATCGGGTTCTGCTGATCCACGCCGAAGCCGTAGCGGTAGGGCAGGCACTGCGAGTAGTCCTCCGGGATGCCGGGGCCGAGCTTGCCGGGCTGCGAGAGCGCGGGATCGGGCTTGAAGGGCACGAAGTCGTAGGCGCTCAGTCGCACGCCGATGTCGATCTTGTTCCCGTCGGCGCGGATGCCTTCGATGATTTCGCGGAGGATGCGGGTGCGGTTCTCGAAGCTGCCGCCGTATTTACCAGGTCGCGTGAACGCGCCGAGGAACTCGTGCAGCAGGTAGCCGTGGCAATGCTTGAGGTCGACGAAGTCCGCGCCGACATCGGCGGCGATGCGGGCGGATTTCACGTAGCAACGGACGAGTTCCTCGACATCGGCGTCGCTGAGGATCTGGTCGTCGCTGGTGACGTTGAACTTCTTGTCGAGGATGGGATGCCGGTAGGCGACGCGGGATTCCCAACGCTTCTTGTCAACCGGCCGGCAGAAACGACCTGAGTGCGTGAGCTGGAAACCGATGACGAGGTCGTGGGTGTTGCCGTAGCGCTCCTGGTGCGCCTTCACGAGGATCTCGCACAGCTCGGCGATGCCGGCCTTGTTGTGTTCTTGGATGATGAGCTGGTTCGGGTTCGCGCGGCCATCGGGACGGACCGCCATGGCCTCGCAGCCGAAGATGAGTTTGGCGCCGCTCTCGCCGAAGCGTTGCCAACGCCGGCGCATCTCCTCGGTCGCGCCGCCGTCGGTCGTGCCGTCCCAGCCTTCCATCGGATGGATGGCCCAGCGGTTGCCGATGGTCTTGCCGTTGACGACGACCTGGCTCAACGGCTGGAGCAGGGGCGAATCACCTGTGGCGATGGCGTCTTCCGCCGGGATGTCGAGGCCGAGGGACGCGACGTGGGCGCGGAAGTCAGCCACGGTCTTGAGGGTGGGAATGCGGGTGAGTTTGAAAGGAGTGTTCATGAAACGGGGAAGCGGTTTAGGAAGTCTGGAATTTGCTGTTCGGCTTGAGCAGGCCCCGAAGGACTTCATCCGCCGATTTGTTGAGAACCTCCAACCGGGCATCCCAAACAAAGTCTTCGCAGGTTTCTGCCAACGGAATCGTCAGTCGCGGGGTCAACAGTTCACCCGAACTGAAAAGACCTATGCGGATATCGGACTCAGCCGTGGTGATGAACTCGAAGTGCCTCGCCGGCCAGGGCATCCTCTCGTCCGCGGGATAGGACTCTTGGTCTTTGAATATGACGCATGAAGTCGGACCGGCCTCAAACAGATACCCATCGCCCTCGTCCTCGAACTGCTCGAAGAACACGACAGAGGAAGCGGTTACCGAGAGAACCTTTACCTTTCCATCATCCAATGCTGCTTTGATCCGCGGATTACCCTCCAGAATGGCTCTCTTCCGATAGCTCCTCATCCGCATCGCACCGAAGATCATATTGCCACCAAAAAAGAAGCAGCCCAACCCGCAGAAGAAACAGAACACGGCAACCGGAACGACTATCCACATGGGAGGATCACCGGGCAGAATCCATCCGAAAAAAAGGACCAGCAGCGCAAGAGCCAGGCCGACGAGTCCGAGACCTGACCAGAGGGACTTGGCAAATCCTTTGGGCGCCGCTTCGTTAGCGATCCATGATTCGAGCGCCTTCCTCTCAAGGTCGTTCATGGGCCGAATTGACTCGGCTATCATCGTGTCGCCTCCGTGGGCGGTTTCGGGAACCGCTTCGTCCATTCGGCAAAACGTTTCGCCACTTCGGTTCCCCAAGCACCGTGCCACGCGTAGCCGTTGCGGCGTTCGGCTTCGATCTCGGCGATGTCGTAGCGTTTCACGCCGTCGCGTCCGCTGTAGAAGGGACGGTTCGTGTAGATCTCGTAGAAGCGGGCCCACAAAGGCGGCGCGGCGGGATCGCGGACGATCTTCTTGTCGCCGTCGATCTTCACCTCGCGGATGCCGGTGAGTTTGGCTGCGTCGAACCACGTCGCACCCGCATGGACAGCTTTCACCACTTCGGGCGACGGCTGGTCGAGGCTCATGAGGATAATCAGAAGACCCGCGCTCTCGGCGCCGCTGAGCGAGGTAAGCTCGAAGGCTCGGGCGGGTCTCGGTTCCAGCGTGATCTCGTCATGTTGCGCGCACCAGACAGTCAGCTTTCCGTGGACGCGGACCTGGCATTTCACGATGCAGTCGATGCCTTTGGCAAAGGCGGCGGCGGCTTTGGCGCGCCTTGTCGGATCGATGAAGGCGAAGTCATCGGCGGCTCCGGGTTTGTCCGGCTGGTAGGGCGACGGCTCCTGCCGAGCCGCCGCTGCGCGTTCGTTTGTCGAGGCGGCTCCAGCGGCAATGCCACTGACTGTTCGATTGCCGAGGGCTTCCCGCGAGTCACCGGTTGGTCCAAATTCAGCATCGAGGCGGCTCGGCAGGAGCCTTCGCCCTACCTCCTGCGGGCCGGCGACCTCGCGGAGGAACTCCAGGAGCCGGCGAATGGTGTCGTCGTTGAAGGTGATGTGACGGTGGTAGCTCTTGGGCGGTGGCGGGGAGAACTGCGGCCAGCCGCCGTTGGTGTATTGCGCGCCGAGGATGTGGTCGAGGCCGCGCACGACGGCGTTCGAGTAGACGAGGTTGCCCGTTGCTTGGAACGCCTTGGCGAGGAGGCGGAGTTCGCCGGTGGTCGCGCCATTGTCGAAGGTGCCCTTGAGCTTGGCCGGGTCGCCGGTGTAGGCCGAGGCACCGGTGTTCTCGTTCTTCGGCCAGCTGCCAAAGGGCGACTGGTGCGAGAGGACGTTGCTGATGAACTGCGAACATTCAGTCGAGGCGAACCATGAGGGCGGTTGTTTGAAGGCGTCGCGGACGGTGAGGGCGGCTTGCGAGGATACGAGGCCGGTCAACAGGATGAGAGCCGTAAGGAATAATGGGCGGAGCAGCAACTCCGCCCTACCTGGATTGGTGGGGCCGCGCTGCTGCGCGGGCATCGACGAGAAAGGACGGCTCGGCGAACCGTCCCTACCTAGGATTGGATTCATCTCTTCACTTCG
>JAYTUE010000169.1:0-5559 GCA_043744715.1 Verrucomicrobiota bacterium
CACAACTCCTGACTGATATGCGCAAATCGCTCCCACTAGTTGCCCTTGTTGTTGCAGCCGCCTCGTTCGGCGTCGGTTGTGCGGGTCCTGAGGCCAAGCTTGGCCGCGGCCTGAACAACGTCACCGAGTTCCTCCGCGGCGGCGAAATCCGCCGTTCGGTCGAGCAACATTCGCTCTTCGACAATCCGGACGTCGGCGCGACCACCGGCGTGATTCGCGGCTTCAACCGCAGCGTCGCCCGGACGTTCTACGGGGCCGTCGAGATCGCGACCTTCCCGTTCCCGAGCTATGAGCCCAAGTATTTCCCGGTTGATCCCGTCTATCCATCCTCCTACCGGCCCGGCCTGTTCGCCGACCAGCTCTTCGCGACCGACACCTCGTTCGGATTCAGCGGCGGTGACGTGGCCCCGATGGTTCCCGGCAGCCGATTCAGGATTTTCGAATAACATTACGCTTTCCAACTGGCGCCAACGGCAACGTTGGCGCCTTTCTTTTTGCCCATGTCGCTGACCCTACGATCCCCTTGCAAGGTCAACCTGCTGCTCAACATCCTCGGGAAGCGCCCCGACGGCTTTCATGAACTTGAGACGGTGCTTCATCCCGTCGGCCTGTATGACGAGCTGTCCTTTGAAGAATCTGTCTGTGGAGTCCAATTTACTTGCAGCGACGCATCCTTGCCCGTCGATGGCTCCAACCTGGTGGTCAAGGCGGCCAACGGGTTCCTCGCGAGGTTGGGGCGGGGAGGGTCTCGCATACATCTGGAGAAACGGATACCGGCGGCAGCGGGCCTTGGCGGCGGCAGTGGCAATGCAGCGACGACTTTGCTGGGGTTGAACGAGATCTTTGGAAATCCCCTGACCGAATCGGCCTTGGTGGAGATTGCTTCGGGCTTGGGGTCTGATGTGCCCTTCTTTCTCCAGCCCAGACCCGCCCTCGGGCTTGGGCGAGGTGACAAGGTGACGGTCTTGGAGTCGTTTCCTTGTCTGGCCAACGTCTGGATCGTGCTTGTCCGTCCGAATTTCGGAGTCTCGACGCCTTGGGCCTATCAAGAACTCGCTCAGTATCCGGGCGCCCTCAATGGACGGCCTGGGCGCGCGTCCGAGTTGATTGAAACGCTGCGTTCCGGAGATCTACGCCGCGCTTGCAGCTTGCTTTACAATTCCCTGGAAGCCCCCGTCCTCGCCAAGTATCCGCTGCTGGAGGTTTTTCAGGAATTCTTCCGTAAACGCCAAGCGCTCGCCTCGCTGATGTCGGGCAGCGGTTCCACCACGTTCGCACTGTTCGAGGGTGAAACGGAAGCCCGGTCCGCTGTCGCCGCCATCCCGTCAGAGTTTGGAGAGACCAACTGGACAGCCGCTGTTCCGCTCTGATGCCGCAGTATTTCTGGGCACGTAATCGGTGTCGCGATCAACGCTGGCTCTGGCTCGCGAGTTTCCGGCCACTCGCCAGTTGCAGGCCCCGGAAGCTTTCTCCTACCTTCCGCCCCTGCAAATGAAGGTTTTCATCGACGGCAAGTTCTACGACGAAGCGAACGCGAAGATCTCCGTGTTCGACCATGGCCTGCTCTATGGTGATGGCATCTTCGAGGGTATCCGCGCCTACAACGGCCGGGTGTTCAAGCTCAAGGAGCACATCGACCGCCTGTTCTGCTCGGCCAAGGCGATCCTCCTGACCATTCCGATGACACATGCGGAGGTCTCCAAGTCCGTTGTGGACACTTGCCGTGAAAACAACATCCGCGACGGCTACGTCCGCCTCGTCATCACCCGCGGCGTGGGCACGCTTGGGCTCAACCCCAACAAGTGCAAACTGGCCTCGGTCATCGTCATCGTCGGCACCATCCAGCTTTATCCTGAGGAAATGTATCAGAACGGAATGGCCATCGTGACCGTTCCAACCGTGCGCAACCTCCACAGCGCGGTGAACCCCGCGATCAAGTCGCTGAACTACCTCAACAACATCCTGGCCAAGATCGAGGCGAACAACGCGGGAGTCGAAGAGGCCATCATGCTCAACTCCGAGGGGTATGTGGCCGAATGCACCGGGGACAACATCTTCATCCTGAAGGATGGAAAGATGTTCACTCCACCGCTTTCCGCCGGTGCCCTCTACGGCATCACTAGGGCGACCGTGATCGATCTGGCGCGCCGGCAGGGCATCGAAGTCACCGAGCCGAATTTGACCCGCTACGACATCTTCAACTCCGACGAGTGCTTCCTGACGGGCACGGCGGCGGAGATCATTCCCGTGACCAAAGTGGACGGCCGGATCATTGGCGACGGCAAACCCGGCGCGAAGACCAACGAGCTGATAACCGCCTACCGTTCCTTGACTAAGCAAAGCGGCGAGCCGATATACCCCTGACTTTATGCAGTGCATGGTGTGCAAGCAAAACACCGCGAAGGTCCACTTCACGCAGATTGTCGGTGACAAGATGCAGCGGGTGGATCTCTGCGAGGAATGCGCAAAGGCGAAGGGCGTCAACGACGCCGGCAGCTTTTCGTTCGCGGATCTCCTACTGGGAATCTCCGGGGAGAAGGATTCTTCGGCTTCAGCCACATCGGCTCCGGCGGCCGCGGAGGTCGACGAATTGAAGTGCCCGACCTGCGGGTTCACCCAGGCGGACTTCAAGAAAAACGGCCGACTTGGATGTCCCGAGTGCTACAGCACGTTTGCGGACGGACTGGAAGGCCTCTTGAAGACGATGCACAAGGGCACGCGCCATGTGGGAAAGATGCCCGTTGCGTTGAAGCAGAAGACCGATTCGTCGGAGCGGTTGAAGACACTTCAGAAGCGGCTGGAAAAAGCCGTTCAACAGGAGGATTTTGAACTTGCCGCAAATCTGCGGGACGAGATCCGCCAGATCGTGCCCCGGAGCAGCACTCCGGCCGCCACTTGAGCGCATGAATTTGATCAATTTTCTCAGCAAACCTTCGGACTTCAGTCGTCGGACTGGTCCGAACGACAAGATCGTCCTCTCCAGCCGCGTCCGCCTGGCCCGCAACATCCGGGGCTTTGCTTTCCCGGGGTTCGCCAAGAAAGCCGAACGTGTGCGCGCTTTCGAGGTCCTCCGTCCGGCCATCGAAGCAACCGCCGCCATGGCGGACCGGTTCGCCGGATCGATGGATACGCTGGACGCTTTGGACAAGCAGATCCTGGTCGAGCGGCACCTCATCAGCCGGGAACATGCCGCGAAGGGACCCGGCTCCGGGATCGTTTTCAATCACCAGGAAGTTCTCTGCGTGATGATCAACGAGGAGGATCATCTGCGCATGCAGGCCATTTTCCCCGGCCTCCAGCTCAAGCAGGCCTACGCCGCCATCGATGCCCTGGATTCCGAGCTGGAAGGACGCCTGGACTACGCCGTCAGCAAGGACCTCGGGTATCTCACGGCATGTCCTACCAATCTCGGGACCGGCATCCGCGTCAGTGCGATGTTGCATCTGCCCGGCCTAGTCCTCTCGGAGCAGATCAACCCGATCATCCAGTCGGTCAATAAGCTCGGGCTCGCCGTGCGCGGGCTTTACGGCGAAGGCACCGAGGCGCTCGGAAATATTTTCCAGGTCTCGAACCAGATGACCTTGGGAGAATCCGAAGCCGACATCGTCGCCCGTCTCGACAAGGTGCTCGCCCAGATCATCGAGCATGAGGAAAACGGCCGGCAGTCGCTGCTGGAGAAGAAGCCTAAAGTCCTCTTCAACCACATCGGCCGGGCCTACGGAATCCTCTCCAACGCCTACAGCATCTCCTCGAAGGAGACGATGAACCTGTTGTCCCTTTTGAGACTTGGACACGACCTCGGATTTTTGCCCGGAGTCGAGCGCGCCTTGGTCGACGAACTCTCCATCGTCACCCAGCCCGCGCACCTGCGGAAGAAGTTTTCTGATGAACTGCAGCCCGAAGAGCGCGACCTGCTGAGGGCCGACATGCTTCGCGAGCGCCTGGCCGGCGTGCCGCGACCGCAATGCCGGGCCCCGGGGGACGACGCGTCTCTGGACAAACCACGGTAGCAGGCACAGCTTTCAATACGAAGTATGAGCGACGAAGCAATGAACAATTTCACGCCCCGGGCGCAGCAGGTGCTGGCCTTGGCGCGCAAGGAAGCCGACCGCTTCAACCACAACTTCGTCGGCACGGAGCATCTGCTCCTCGGGCTCATCAAGCTCGGACAGGGCGTCGCCGTGAACGTCCTCCAGAAGATGGGGCTCGACCTTGAAACCGTGCGTCTCGAGGTCGAGAAACAGGTCGGCACCGGGCCTGACCAGAAGATGGTCGGCAACATCCCTTACACTCCCCGCGTTAAGAAGGTTCTTGCGCTCGCCGCGAAGGAAGCAAAGGCGTTGAACCATACCTACGTCGGCACCGAGCACATCCTCCTCGGCTTGCTGCGCGAGGGCGACGGGGTTGCCGCACGGGTTCTCAAGAATCTCGACGTCGACATCGAACTGACGCGCCAGGAAATCCTGAAGGAATTGGATCCCAATTTTGCCGCCCAGGAAGAGCAGTCCGGCATCCCCCAGGAAAGTTCCGGAGAGAAACCTCCGGGAGCGGGTGAGAAGAAGGGCGACGTCAAGACCCCCGCCCTCAAGGCTTTCGGCCGCGACCTCACCGAGATCGCCAAGAAGGGCGAGATGGATCCCGTCATCGGCCGCCAATCCGAGATCGAGCGTGTCATCCAGATCCTCTGCCGCCGCACCAAGAACAATCCCGTGTTGCTTGGCGAAGCCGGTGTCGGCAAGACCGCCATCGTCGAGGGACTCGCCCAGGAAATCGCCCGTGGCAACGTCCCTGAGATCCTCCGCGAGAAGCGTGTCGTCACGCTGGATCTGGCGCTCATGGTCGCAGGAACGAAGTATCGCGGCCAGTTCGAGGAACGCATCAAGGCGGTCATGGACGAGATCCGCCGCGCCAAAAATGTCATCCTCTTCATCGACGAAATGCACACCATCGTCGGCGCCGGTTCCGCCGAAGGCACGATGGACGCCAGCAACATCATCAAGCCCGCCCTTGCGCGCGGCGAGATGCAGTGCGTCGGTGCGACCACGCTCAACGAATACCGCAAATACATCGAGAAGGACGCCGCGCTCGAACGCCGCTTCCAGAGCGTCAAGGTAGAGGCTCCGTCCATCGAGGACGCCATCGCCATTCTCAAGGGACTTCGCGGCAAGTATGAGGAGCATCACCGCGCGAACATCACGGACGCGGCGGTCCAGGCGTCCGTCGAGTATTCGGAGCGCTACATCACCGACCGGTTCCTCCCTGACAAGGCCATCGACGTGATGGACGAGGCCGGTTCCCGCGCCCGCATCATCTCCATGACCCGTCCGCCCGAGGTCAAACTGCTCGAAGCCGACATCGAGGACATCAAGAGCAAGAAGGAGAAGGCCATCAAGGAACAGGACTTCGAGGGCGCCGCCTCCATGCGCGACAAGGAACGCCAAGCCAAGGAAAAGCTTGAGAGCGTCCTCACCAGCTGGCGCACCAACCGCGAGGAGAAGCGCGTCACGGTCGACGAGGAGGACATCATCCACATCGTCTCCAAGTGGACCGGCATTCCCC
>JAYTUE010000170.1:0-21474 GCA_043744715.1 Verrucomicrobiota bacterium
TTGGGGGCTGGCGGCGAGACGCCGCCGTAACTCGCAGGCGCGGACGCCAGCGCCACATCATTTGCGGAAAGGCTCCAATGTCCGGCAGCGGCTGCCGGAACGGCTTTGAAGTTTACCACCTTTGCCAAGGCTGGCGCGGGCGCTGCGGGGGAATCTGCCTTCTTGCGCGGCAGCGGTCGTGGCGACGCGGGCAGCGGTCACACCGCGTCCGGCTGCTCCGGCTTCGCTGACGGCGGCTGTGCCGAGGTCGCGGATGGAAGTGGTCTTGTTCACCAATTCTTGCGTGCGCAGTTTCATGATTTCGCTCTTGGTCACGTCCACCTTGCCGTGACGATCCAAGTCGCCGGTTTTCTTGAAGTGAATGGTGAGGGCGCGGGCGAGAACGAACGCGGCATCTTCAAGCGCGGTTTCAGCCACGGCTTTGGCGTCGGCTGCGCCGCCGGTCGCGCCGTCGGCTTGCGCGGCCTTGGCGGTGACTGCGCCGTAGTCGGTCGCAAGCTGGACGATGTCCGTGCCGAAATCGGCGAGCGGCTTGCCATTCCACGCGGGTTTGTAATCGGAGCTTTGGGCGACGGTGATGCACACGCCCACCATGTTGAGTTGGACTTGAAGGCGGAGGTTCATGGCCGGTGGGTAGGCAATCGGCGACAGGGTGCAAAGGGGAAAAGTGAGGGGTTTTGGCCGGAAAGTGCGAGCCGCACGGGCCATCTTGGCTGCTTGCAGCCGTCTCACGGCTGCGGCGGCGTTGCGGCGGGCGTAGCCCGCGATTTCCTCAATGTTCACGGCCATTTCCCGATTGTCGGCGGCGATTTCCAGGATGTAACTGGCGATTTCTCGACTATAAATCCCAGTTTCCCGGCGGCGCGTGGCGGTCGCTCGATTGTGGATGCGAGATGCGCGAACGTCGGCGACGATTGCGGGATTGCGGCTGGCGATTGATTGGATGTGAATCTTGATTTCGCGGTTCTATGTGGCGGGGAAAACTTTTGTTGTCGGGAGAGCGTCCGGTTTCGATCGAGTGCGAGGACAATTTCGGTTAAAAACATTTGCCGCAGGTGCGAGCCGCACGGGTCATCGGGCCATGTGCCCATGCATAGCTTCGAGGAAAACATGGCCAAGCAGCTCGAGTGGTGCGGCAATTCACTGGGTGGCGTGGCCACGCCGGTCACCCGCACGGTGGTCGTCGGGCCTCCGCCCACTCGGCCGCTGCTCACGGGCGTGACGCGGTTGGGCAACGGCACGTTCCAGTTCAGTTTCACCAACACGCCCGGCACGAGCTTCACCCTCTTTGCCAGCACCAACGTGGCTTTGCCCTTCAACTCGTGGTCCAACCTCGGCCCGGCGGTGGAAGGTCCAGCCGGCCGGTATCAATTCACCGATCCCTCGGCCACCAACAGCCCGCAGCGCTTCTACCGCGTGCGTTCGCCGTAAAGGGGTCAGTTCTTGATGGCCGGGCAGTTCACGGGAATCCGATGGCTTATCCCCGCTTCGCGAACGTCTCCACCGCCTGCGTGATGCGGGCGCGGACGTCTTCGAGTTCGCCCGTGCCGACGATCTCGGCGAGCTGGCCGGCCTTGCGGTAGCGGGTGACCAGCGGCTCGGTCTGGAGATGGAATTTCTTGAGCCGGTTCAGGATCGTCTCTGGCGTATCGTCGTCGCGCTGGTAGAGGTGTTCGCCGTGGCACTTCGCGTCGGGACAGGCGGTGAAGGGATTGAAGCGGACGTGGAAGGAGCGTTTGCACTCGCGGCAGATGCGCCGGCCGGAGAGGCGTTCGACGATGGAATCGTCGGGCACTTCGAGGCTGATGACGCCGCTGAGCTGGCGGTTCATCTCGGCGAGGATCTCCTCCAACGCGTAGGCCTGCGGGAGCGTCCTGGGAAAGCCGTCGAGCAGGAAGCCGGTCGCGCAATCGGGCTCGCGCAGCCGGCGACGGACCATGGCTTCGGTGACGTCGTCCGGCACGAGGTCACCATGGTCGATGTAGGCCCGGGCAATTTTCCCGAGCTCGGTCTCCTTCTCCATGTTCGCCCGGAAAAGGTCGCCGGTGGAGATGTGCGGGATCCTGTGGGTGGTGGCGATGTGCTCGGCCTGGGTGCCCTTGCCGGAACCAGGTCCTCCGAGGAGGACGAGGTTGAGGCTTTTGAGCCCGCCGCCGCTGACGGGCGTGGTGGGCGAGACGCCGAGGTTCTGCAGGAGGTCGTGCTGGGCGGTGGAAAGGGTGAGGCGCTGGCCCGCGAGGATGTCCCCGAGCGCGAGCATGAGCTTGTTGTAGGCCTCGTCGATCGTGCCCGAGCCGTCGATGAACCCGAGACGGCCGGAGTCGGAGAAGTAGTCGAGCACCGGCGCGACATTGCGGCGGAAGACGCGGAGGCGGTTCGTCAGGATCTCGACGGTGTCGTCGGCGCGCTTCGGGAAACGGGTCGAGGCGCGCTCGAAGACCATCTGGTCGGGGATGCTGATGTAGTAGACCGCGTCGAGCTTGCGGCCGAGGCTGCGGAACATCTCGTCGATGAAGCGGGCCTGGTGGAGCGTGCTGGGGAAGGCATCGAGCAGGAACCCCTCGTTGGGCGCCATGCGGACGGCGTTCTCCTCGACCATGGCGTCGACCAGGTCGTCGGGCACGAGGTCGCCGGAGGCCACGTATTTCTTGGCGAGGATGCCGAGCGCGGTGTGGCGCTCGAAGTGGTCGCGGAGGAGCTTGCCCGTGGAGAGATGCCGCAGCTCGAACGGCCGCGCGAGACGCGCGGCCTGGGTGCTCTTGCCGGCGCAGGCCGGCCCAATGAAGGCGATGTTCATCCGGTCAAAACGGTTTCCGCAGGATCTGGAACTGTCGGTGCCGGCGGAGGATGACGAGGGCTCCGTGAATCTCAAGGGGCTTGGTTGAAGAAGCGGTGGCACCGCTTCCCCACTTCGTAACTTGGCCCGGCCCGGCTTCGCTGCTTAACCTCCGCGCATGAAGCCCCAGTTGAAGCCGGTGAGGCCCGTCACGACCGAGGACTACGACGAGCAGGTCTCCGATCTCCGGCCGCGCTTGCTGGCCGCGCACGCCAAACTGCGGGCCGCGAACTCGGCGGTGTTGATCCACCTCGGCGGCGTCGACGGCGCGGGCAAGGGCGCGGTCGTGCGCCTGATCAACGACTGGCTCGATCCGCGCGGCGTCTCCACCGTGGCCTTCGACCTTGCGACCGACGAGGAGCAGCGCCGACCGCCGATGTGGCGTTACTGGCAGGCCCTGCCCGCCCGTGGCCGCATCGGGCTCTTCTTCGGCTCCTGGTATCGCGACATCGTGGTCGAACGCGTCAGCGGCGAGCTCAAGCGCAAGGTCTTCGAGCGCCGCCTGGAACGCATCAACACGCTCGAGCGCACTCTCGTGGCCGAGAACACGCTCGTCCTCAAGCTCTGGCTCCACATCGGCAAGGACGAGGTCCGCCGCCGCCTGGAGCACCTGGAGGAGAATCCGGAACTCCATTGGCGCTGGCTGCCGAGGAAGCTGGAGCCGCTCGAATTCTACCGTGAATCCAAGGAGGTCTCCGAAGAGCTGCTCTCCCGCACGAACACGCGTTTCGCCCCGTGGCACATGGTCGAAGCCTCGGAGAACCGGATGCGGAACCTCGCCGTGGGCCGGCTGCTGCTCGCTACGTTGGAGGCCGCATTGCGGCTGAAGTCGCCGTCGCAGGGCGCGAAGCCGGCGCCCATCCCCAAGACGCTCCCCAAGCGCCGCCTCGCCGCCGTCGACCTTTCCCATTGTCTCGATGACGACTGGTATGAGCGCAAGCTGGAGCGCAACCAGCACCGGCTGGCCGATCTTTCATGGAAACTGGCGGACAGCCGCCGTTCGCTCCTCTGCGTCTTCGAAGGCTGGGACGGCGCGGGCAAGGGCGGAGCCATCCGGCGACTGGTCGGTTCCCTTGATCCGCGCCTCTTCAACGTCGCGTCCTACGCCGCGCCCACGGACGAGGAGCGGGCCCATCATTATCTCTGGCGTTTCTGGCGGCATCTGCCCCGGCCCGGGCGCATCGCCATCTTCGACCGCTCCCACTACGGCCGCGTGCTTGTCGAGCGCGTCGAGGGCTTCGCCTCCGAGACGCAGTGGAAGCGGGCCTACCCGGAGATCAACGACTTCGAGCAGCAGCTCGTGGAGTCCAAGATCGTCGTCTGCAAGTTCTGGCTCCACATCAGCCCGGAGGAGCAGCTGAAGCGTTTCAAGAAGCGCGAGGAAGTGCCCTTCAAACGCTACAAAATCACGCCCGACGACTGGCGGAACCGGGGCAAGTGGAACGCCCACGAGGCCGCCGTGGAGGACATGCTCCAGCGCACGCACACCGTCTCCGCCCCTTGGACGGTCGTCCCGGCGAACGACAAGAACTTCGCCCGCATCGAAGTGCTCAAGACCGTCGTGCGCGAGCTGGAGAAGGTGCTGGAGTGATCCCGTTTCCGCCGGTGCCGACGCTGCTGATTTTGCCACGCCCCGGCGTGGAGCGGCTGCGGCAGGACCGGAGCGCATAAACCCCATCGGCGGCCCTCAAGCGCCGACTCCAGGATAGGATTCTACGAGGTGTATTGCATGGTCGTCGCCATGTTCGGCGCGAAGACCAAGGCCTTGCCGGGAGTCCGATGAAGCCATCGACGCCTCGAAGCTCTGGAAGCACACCGTGGTCGCCGCCGTCGCCGCATCGACCATCGCGCCGGGCGGTTTACCTGCCGGTTCCATGATGCACCCATCGGCGGCCGGGGATTCCGGGCGCTGTGACGACTGGGAAATGAACAGCCCGGAAGCCGCGCCCGGCTTAGCCGGAACGATGCAGTCCAAGGTAGGGCGGGCTTCCAGCCTGCCCCGTGCTGACAACCGTTCCCCGATCTTCCGGCGCCTGATCAGCACGCACCGTTTGATTTCAGACCGGCAGCGCCAGGGGCAGGCAGGATGCGCTGCCCTACCTTGCCGGGGCCGCTTCGCGGCTCGGCGGTCAACTGCATGATTCCGGCTCAGTGCTTCGACTCCGCCGGACCGCCGGATGCGACGGGCTGGTCGCCTTCGGCCAGACGCCGGTGCAGCAGTTCCAGCATCATGATCTGGCACTGGAGCGCGAGCGCCGGGTCGTAGCGGTGGCCTTCGTCTCGGAGGAAGGCGTGCTGTCCGTTGAACTCGTGCCAGGTGAAATTCACGTTCGCCTCGCAGAGGGCGTTGTAGACCTTCTTCCGCCCCTCCAGCGGCACATGCGGATCCTGCCGGCCCCAGAACATCAACAGCTCGCCCTTGATGTCCTTCGCATTGGCCAGGGTGTCGTCGCCAGTCCTGCTGAGGGAGCCCTTGTGGATGTCCGTGGCGTAGAAGCAGACCGCCGCGAGCACGTCGGGATTCTTCGCCGCCGCGCGGAAGCTCAGGTGGCCGCCGATGCAGATACCCACCACGCCGAGCCTGCCGGTGCAATGGGGATGGGCCTTCAAGAAGTCGAGGCTCGCGCGCGCATCGCCGTCGAGGCCGCGAAGTTCCTTCTCCAGCTTCAACGCGTTGCCGCGATCCGCGCCGGCCTGGTCGTAACCAAGGACGCAGCCGGCCGGTTCGAACTCGTGCCAGATCTCCGGCACCACGACCACATGGCCATGACCCGCGAGGAACGCCGCCGTCCGCCGGATCGGCTGGGTGGCCTGGAAGATCTCCGAGTAGAGGACGATCCCCGGATACTTGCCAGGAGCCTGCGGCCGGAACACATGGACCCGCATCGGCCCCGTCGGGGTGGAGAGCTCGGCAATCTCGTTGTCTTTAATCGTCATGAGGGACAGAGCGTAGCGAACAGGCTAAAGCTGAGAAGCGTGATGAGGAAAAGCCGATACCGGATACCGGATGCGTCGGTTCGGGTATCCGGAATCTGGAATCCGGCATCCGTCTTCAACCCAGCCCACGCTTCACGTTTTACGAATCACCCCCCACATTCTTCCCCGTGCCGCACGTCATCTTCCATCTCGACATGGACGCCTTCTACGCCTCCGTGGAGGAACCGATGACCGAAGCCCGCGAGATCTACCGCCTGGGCTGCTGGCTGCTGGGATGGGAACGCCTTGTGAACCGGCCGCTCCGGCTCCTCGGCCTAAGGGTGAGCGGGCTGACCGAAGGGGAGCTCCGTCAGCTCGTTTTGAAACTATGAAACAAGGGAGTGTTTTCGACCTAGCAGCGGAGCTGCGAAAGACAGTAGCCCCGGGCGTGAGCCCGGGGTTGGAAGGTTAATGGAATCGAGCTCCGGCGGAGCGGCAGAAAGATGTCTGTGGAGGGTCCTGGGTCCGCCATCACGGCCATCGGAAGCAGCAGTGAAACCAGCAGCCCCGATTGGAGTGCGGCTCGTCCGAGTCCTGAAACGACTCTTTGGAACACGTCTCATATTATTCCGACTTCCGCACATCGGCGAACGCGTTGTCGTGCTTGTTGAAGAGGTGGAACCAATGCCGCGCATTCAGCGGCTGCACGCGCCCACAGTTCGTTCTGCATGCTGACTTTGTCGCCGATTCGCCGGGACGGGATCATTTCCCGAATCTGCCGGAGACCACTTCCCAACCGAAGCGCGCGATCATCGCCCCCACGACCGCGAGGAAGAACCAGCGGATGAACCGGGTGCCCTTCAGGATCGCGAGCCGCGTTCCCACGAGCGCCCCGAGCACGTTGCACACGCCCATCGGCAGCGCGTAGGCGTAGAGGATGTGGTCGGTCGCCGCGAAGTAGAGCACGGCGGAAAGATTGGTGGCGAAGTTGATCACCTTGGCGCTGGCCGACGCGCTGAGGAAATCGAAGCCGAACCAGCCGATGAAGATGAAGATGAGGAAGCTGCCCGTGCCCGGCCCGAAGAAGCCGTCGTAGAAGCCGATCACCATCCCCGTCAGCACGCCCCACAGCAGCTCGCGGTTCGCCGGGAACTTCGGCCGGTGGTCCCCGCCCAGGTTCTTGTTCCAGTAGGTGTAGACCGCCACCGCCACGAGCAGGACGAGGATGACCGGCTTGAAGGCATCGGTCTTGAAGCCCGTCACCGCCCTCGCCCCGAGGAACGAGAAGACGAACGCCGCGATCGTGGCCGGCAGGATCGACGCCCAGCGGATCGGCACGCGCCGCGCATACTGCACCACGGCGACCGTCGTGCCGCAGATGGAGGCGAGCTTGTTCGTGCCGAAGACCGTCGCGACCTGCGCGGCGACGTCCTTGGGCAGCAGGACGAACAACGCCGGGAGCTGGATCAATCCGCCGCCACCGACTAGCGAATCCACCAGCCCGGCGAGAAAGGCGAATCCGCAAAGCCAGACAAGGTCCACGACCTGAGACTGCGGAGGAGCCGGGACGAAGTGAAGAGCGGGATGGCGTCATAGGGAAAGCCCTCCGGCCCGGCTTCGCCTGGCCATTGAATCAGTTGCCCATGGCCAGTTCGGTGTTGTTCCGACGGAATTTTCCTCCCAGCCACACCATCAGGCCGAAGCCCGCGAAGACGGTGACCAGGATCGCGAACCGTGTGCCGAAGGATGCGGCCTTCTCGACCGTGGCGGTCAGGCGGATGTCGAGGTCGGCGGAGGTGTCGACCTGCACGGTGCGGCTGAAGGTCAGAAGCCGGCCCTGTTGCGGGATCGATGCGCGGATGGCGGCGGGCGCGGGCACGGCGGCGTCCTGCTGCTGGATGATGCGTTCGGCGAGTTTCATGAGCGAGGCGTTGTCATCGGCCGTGTTGGCATCGATGAGCTGCTTCGCCTGCTGCTGCGTGTAGGCCACGGTGTTCTGGCTGCGGAGCTGCTGGAGGTTTCCTTTCGTCGGAGCCGGTTCGCCGCCGGCGGCGGATTGCCGGACGTTCAAGCCGATCAAGGCCTGCTGGAGCTTGAGGTTGTGCAGCTGGACGCGGGCGTCTTCGTTGAAGGCGTTGTCGTGCTGGCTCAGGCCGAAGGCGTTCTGGAAGGCCCAACGCGCCTGCCCGGCGTCGCCGCGTTCGAGGAGCGTGTTGCCGAGTGACAGCATCTGTTCGGCGGCCTTGGTCTTCTCCTTGTTCAGGCTCATCTCGTTCGCGAGATAGGACTGCACGTCGACGGAGACGGGCGCGACCGCGCGGGCGTTGTCCTGCAGCTGGAGGGAGCCGGCCCACTTGGTCACCTTCCAGCGGTCGTTCAGGTAGACCTGCCAGGAGATGTTTTCCAAAGGCAGATCGAACTTCGGCCCAAGCAACGCCAGGTTCACCGATCCGGAGCCGCCTTTGCCGACGCGGCTGGAGTAGAAGAACTCGACGGTCGTGGGTTTGTCGGCGCGCGACTGCTGTTCGAGCGGGATGAGGATCTTGTCCTGGTCGCGCCACGGCCAGACGCCGTTCTGGTTGACGAAGGCGAACCAGAACCGCGCCTCGGCCGGCAGCGAAAGGCTGAGTAGCCGCTTGTCGCCGGGGATGAGGTCGAGCCGGACCTGCGTGAGCATGACGCCGGCATCGGAGACGACGCTCGTGAGCTTCACGGAGCTCACGCGGGCGGGGAGAAGCTTGGTGGCTTCGCGGCGGTCCAACTGCATCGCAAGCTGGAAGGCGGGCTCGACCAACCGGTAGGTGAAATTCGCCGCCGTGTCGGGAATATCCTGCAACAACGCGCGCGGGATGCCCTGCCATTCCGTCGGCTGCAACGCCGCCGGCAACGCGCCGACGCGCAATTGCAGACGTCCGCCCGACCGCACGGTCACGAAGCCGCGCTGGAGGTTGGCCTCGTCGGCCTGGATGCCGATGGCGGCCACGTTGGTCGATGCTTCGGCGAGCGGCGTCTGCCACGTGGCCTGGAGCAGATACTTTCCGATGATCCGGCGATGGAGCTTCACTTCCCAGGTTTGCAGGCCGTTGGTGATCGAGCCGGCGACGGGCAGGAAGTCCGCGACCTGCTCACCCCGGAAACGCACGCCTTCGGCATTGGCCGGGACGCGGATGTGGAGGGCCTTCAAGCCGGTGTTCTCGATTTGATACTGGAGATTGGCCGTGGCCTTGAGCTGGGCCTCCGTGACGGTCATGTGCTGCAGCCCGGTGACCTGGACCCAGGCGTCGACCTGCTCGATGTCGAGCGCGAGCGCCCAGTCCGGCTGGAGCAGGCGGAAGGCGAGCACGCCCTTCTGGCGGATGCCGGACTTCTGCGGATCGAGCTGGGTGACGCCGTCGCGCGTGGCCACCTGGAGGCGCATTCCCTGTTCGGGCACGATGACGAGCTGGCCGCGTTGTTTGCTGGCTTCGCGGAAGGTCAGCCGGGGAACGGCCACGTTCTTCGCCGACTTCGTGCCGGGTCCGGCGAGGTTCACCGCGAACTGCGTCTGGCCTTCGGTGCGGCCCTTGAGATGCAGCGTGATGATCCGGCCTTCGGCGGACTTCAGCTCCGTCCAATGGCTGAGCGCGCCGCCGCCGATCGACTCGACGTCGAGACCGGCCGGCAAGGCGAAGCTGACGCGGAAGATGCCGGCGCGGGTGATGGTCAACGCGGCGTTCACCGCGAGGAGGGAACGGTCGTCGCCAAGCGACAGGGTCTCCTGGGTTTCGACGCGGACATCGGGCTCCACGGCGGAGGCCTTCAACGTCAGCGTGCCCTTGGCTTCCGCATGGCGGAACGCCCGGCGCAGGGTCAGCCCGGCGATCTGCGCGCGCAGCGGCTGGAGCACGGCGACCGGGAAATCCTCCAGGTTGATCGGTGAAAGGTCTTCCGTTGTGACGTTGTCGAGCTGCACTTCGGAACCGGTGGCCACACCGACGGAGCCCAGCTGGCCCGCCGCCCCGACCACGCCAAGCAACCCGGCCCTCTGCTCGAACGGCAACGGACCCGTCGCCACCTGCGAACGGACGACAAGCGTGAAAGGCTTCGACTGCTGCGGGGTCAGCGTGACGCGCAGCTTTCGCGTATCGGGATCAAAGCGCCAAAGCGAAACGATGTTCGGGATGAAGCCGAGCTTGTTTGCGGACTCCGGGGGAACGGGCGTCGCAACGTCCGTGATGGTGGCGCCGGCCGGCACGTCGAAGACGAGTTCGCCGAGTTCACCCTGGGCCGGCCGGATCTGGACCCGATGCACGCCTTCGATCACGCCGCCGACAGGCGCGTAGAGCTGGAAGACCTCGGCGAAGAACACGGGCTTCTCTTTCTTCAGATCGCGGCTGCGTGGTTTCCAGGAGATCCCTGTTCCAGGACCCGGCCGTAAGACGATCACGGCGACGGTATTGGAGCCAGATGACTCGACCTGTATCGAAGTTTCGGCCTGCGAAGAAACCGCGACGGCGAGGTTGAAAAGCGTCATCCGCACGCGATTCAAAAGACCAAACCGAGTTGGCAAGATGAAGCCTGGCCCGCTTCCTTCGCCTGTTTCTCCGTCGATGTGACCCACGGCTATCTGATACTCCAGCACCGTTTCGAATGTCCCGGTTTCCATGGCCACAAGCTGCTGTGACCGCCTTCCTTCAACCATCGACGACATCAACTTGAGTGCGTTCGTCGGATACTGGATACGGGTCAGAACCGCCGGCTCGGAAAGCACCGGCAGAATCTGTCCCTTCTCCGCATTCCAGCGAATCGTTGTCACGGCAATCACCGTGTCTTCACGCACCTGAACTTCCTGGATGACGGAATCGGCGATGGGTGTTTCGCGAGAGGCGCCGGCATTGGCCAGGCTGGTAGGGCGAAGGCTCCCGCCGAGCCGCCTTGTGGCCTCCGCAGGACCGGTGCGGTCATCGGGGAAAGCCGAAGTGGTGCCGCTGGAGCCGTCGGATAGGCGGGAGCTCCGGGGAGGCTCGACGGGAGCCTTCGCCCTACCGGGCGTGGCCGCGTGAGCGGAGTCCATCAGTCCCACCCATCCGAGCAACAGCACCAACGCCGTTGTCGCCGCCGCGGCGGAGCCGGTGTTCCCGTCCCCGGAATTCTTCGGAGCGATCGGCACGTTGAACAAGGCGCGGCCGGCCGGGATCACCAGATGGACGAGGAGAAACAGTCCGACGAGTCCGAAGAACCAGCCCGCGCTGTTCGGCTGGCACAGGATCGCCCAAGCCGAAACGGTCCAACCCAGCATGACGAACGGCCTGCGAAATCCGTCCGCCGCGCCGAGGAATGCATAGCCCCAGATGAGAAGCGCCAAGACAAAAGGCCACGCCCGGCCGATGAAGGAATCGCCGCTCGCATCGGCGGACACGTTGGCCACATCCACGCTCAACGCGCTGCCGCCTTGTTGCACCGGTGCCAGCAACACGAGACGGCCCGGCTGCTCCACCGCACCCACCGATGTTTTGCCTGCTAGGCCCATCAGGACGATGGCCGCCAGCAGAATGCCGATGACTCCGACCACCGCGCCGCCCAGGTGGCGCAGCCGGAACCGATACGAGCCCGGAGCCGCCGCCCACTTCCAAGCCCACAAGGCGAACAACAGCACCGCCGCCGCCAGCCCGAGTTGCAGCCACGCGTCATCCACGTAGCGGAAGAGCCGGCTCAATCCCGCGAAGCCCGACGCATCGACCACGCCGCCGACGGGGGCGAGCGAGCCGCTGCGATAGACCAGCTTCTGGCCGGCGTCGGGTTCCAGCTTCCATTCCGCCAGCAGGATGGGTGCAGCCACGATGGGTGCCGCCGCGCGGACGCGTTCCGGCGAAGGCGAGCGGTAGGCCAGTTTGAGATCGAGCGTGTGGACCGTGTTCGGATCGCCCTTCTGCGGCAGCGGGATCAGATCGGCCGCGCCGTCTTTCACGGGAACGACGGCCGCGCCGTTGACCGTGACGGACCAGAGTTTGGTGTCGGCGGGCAAGGTGAGCCTGAGGTGCGGGTTGCCGCGGTTCTTCACGAGGTAACGGGCGTCGGTGATGACGTCGCCGTCCTTCGAGATGCGGGTGGTCAACGCGGCGCGATCAACGACGAGGCTGAGCGTCTCGCCCTGCACGAGCGGACTGAGACCAAGCTGCAAATTGAACGGCCGGCTCGAATAGCGGTAGGCCTTGAGGATGGGCGCGTCGAAGAAGAGGCGGTATTCCGCCGGGACCTCCGCCGTCTCCAGTTCGAGCAGGTTGGACGACACGTTCGAGGGCTTCACCTGGAACTGATAGGCGCTGACCACGAGCGTGTGGCCCTGTTCGTTCTGCGCGCCGAGCGGACGCGCGCCGGTGAAAGTCAGCGTGTCGCCCTGCGCCTTGAACGGACGCTCGTAGCTCGCGAGGAGGGTGTAGGCGCCGGAGACGGGCGTGTTCATCGTGACGAGATAGCCGTTGGTCAACTTCTGCCAGTTGCTGCGGAGATCCTTTCCGGTGAACTCGACATTGAAATACTCGTCGGACAGTGAAACGAGGAACTGCGAGACCGGCGCGCCGGAGATGAAGAAGTTCATCGTGCTGCTGCCGTAGGCGATGCCCTCGCCGATGGAGAAGAGGTGGAACACGTCGGCCTGGATCGACTGCGGCAGGCGCTCGACACGCAATGCCGCCTCCCAGTTGGGGTCCGCGATGCGGAACGCGGCCTGGATGCCCGCGACCTTCTTCGGGAAGAACGCCGTCGCGATGTCGCTCACTCCCACCGTGCGGTCCGGCGTGAGCCTGAAGCCCGCGTCCGCCGACACGGCGATGTGGCCGCGCGTGGACTTCGCCTTCAGCACTTCGACACGCGGCAGGCCCCAGTTCGTCTGGCCGAGTGCGCCGTTGCGTTCGAGGCGGAGCTGGACGACCTGCCGGTCGATGATGGGCGCGCCATAGACGAGGCGCAGCTCGGCGTCGGGCTGGTCGGCGGGTTCACGGACGAAGTAGTCGCTCAGGCCGGATGCGGAGACGCGGGCGATGGCGAAGCCCTTGGGAATCCGCAACAGCACCTCGCGCAACGGAGCCTCGCGGATGTCCAACTCGAACTCGCCGTCGATCGCCAGCTCGGTCTCGCCGAGATGATACGCGAGCAGCTGTGACACGCTCAGCTCCGGCAGGACGTTGTCCGCCTGGATGCGGAGCGCGAAGTCCGCGCTGGAGAAACGGAAGACGAACCGTTGCCCCGCCGTCGCGCCGAGCCACGCCTTCGTCACGGCCGCTTCGGGAAACTGCTCCGGCGAGACCTGCGACAGGCCGGTGGACTTCACGACTTCGAGGCGGACCGCGCCTTCGTTGACGACGCGGATGTGGCCGGCGAACCGCGTCGCGCCTTCGGGCCGGAGGCGCATCGTCTCGACCGCCTGCGGCAACGCGCCCAGCCCGGTCTGCATCTGCACCTGGAGCGAGAAGGCGTCCTTCTGCGGCTGGTTGAACTGCACGACCAGCATCCGGTCCTGCGTCTGCGGCACCGGTTCGACCTTCCACGAAAGGACGTTCGCCCCCTGCACGGCCGTGACGTTGCCCGGGCCGGAGAGCGTGAGCAGGAGACACGAAAGTTCGCCCTGCATGACCTTGCCCTCGATCAGCGTGTTCTGCCGCACGAGCCCGGCGCCGACGCTGACCTGCGCGAGCATCTCGGCCGCGTAGAACAGTTTTCCTTCGGCTTCGGGCCGCGATTCCTTCCACGAGAGCCGCACCGTGCCGTCCGGTGGAAGGAAACTGCGGAACTCGCTTCCGGAACGTTCCGGTCGCGCGGCGTTGCCGAACGCGAACTGCGTGTCCGGCGCGAGCCCGCGCAGAGCGACCGGCTGGAGCGGCGACGGGGCCACGCGGAAATCCACGGAGTTCCAGCCGTTGACCGGCTTCACGGCGGCGTTGAACCGCAGTCGCACCGGGTAGTCGCCGGGCTTGTCGAAGACGGCCATGAAATTGCCGTTCACGAAACGCAGCCGCCAATCGGGATGGCGATCAAGCTCGTTCAACGCGACCGCACCGGCCAGCAGGGTGAACGAGGCGCCGCGGGGATTGTTCACGCGGATCGTGGCGGAATAGGTGAACGACGCGGCCCCGCCCGAGAGATCGCCCTCCAGCTTGAAGTCGCGCACGACGACGCTTCGCGCTTCGGGATCGGTCGTGGTGACGTTCAGCGGGATCGTGTATGCGCCGCCCTCGAGCCGGAACGCGAGCGGCTCCAGGTTATCGGCCTTGCTTGGACTGCGGAGAATTTCAGGAAGGAACTTCGGCTCGATGGGAACGAGGCCGGTCGGGTTGAGCGGTTCGGCGGCGAGATCGGCCGAGACGTCGATCTTGAGGTAGCCCTGCGCGAGCGAGGACTGCGGCGATGAAAAGGTCAGCGGATTCACCGGATTGGCCCAGGTCGCCAACGTGCGCTCCGCCGTGATCGTGACCGCGAGCTGGGTGACGGGTTTGCCGGACTTCTTCGGGCGCAGCACGAGCACGCGGACGCCGTTGGTCTCCTGGCGCACACCCCAGTCCTGCAACGCCGCTCCTGTGACGCTCCGGATGTCGCCCTCACCGCCGAGGATGAGTGTCAACTCGCGCGGGTCGCCCTGGAGGATGTCGAACACGGCGCGCACGGTGTGGGCGTGTTTGTCGCGCGTGATCACGAGCGTGTGCTGGACCGTGGTGGAATGGATGACCCGCTCCGAGGCGGAGGTGCCGAGCAGGTTGGCCTCGATGGTCAGGCGGGCCTTGCCCTCCTCCGCGCCGCCGTTGATGGAGATGCTCTTGGCTTCGACCTTGGTGGTATCTGCGGCGGATGCCCGGACCAGGAGCACGGCTAGGAACATCGTTCCGTAAACCAGTCGAGTGAGGATGCGTTTCATGGGAGTTGGGAAATCATTCTGCCGGCTGCCGGCGAGGGATGTGTCAGGGGCTTGTAAAAAAGTGTCGTCCGTGGGCCGGGCGGGGACGCCCGGCAAGTCGGTGTTTTATCCG
This sequence comes from Verrucomicrobiota bacterium, assembly GCA_043744715.1. Lineage (GTDB taxonomy): Bacteria > Verrucomicrobiota > Verrucomicrobiia > Limisphaerales > CANJSG01 > CANJSG01. Next base: position 14,752 of record JAYTUE010000170.1, read on the forward strand.
CGAAGAACCGCCCGGCCTACGGGACTGCCTTGCCGCGCCCAAGGCCCGTAGGGCCGTCTTGTTTGTAGAATGCCCCGCACCACCAACGAACCCCAAGCTCCGTAGGAGCGACCCGTTTGGGCCGCTCCTACGGAGCTTCGGTCCCTGGGTTGTCGGGATTCTATAAACAGGCGGCTCCGCTGGAGCCGGGGTGGGAAACAAGTCCATCCACGAAGGGCACGAGGGGGCACGAAGCACACAAGACCGGTAGGGCGAAGGCTCCGGCCAAGCCGCCTCATGGCGCGCTGCCAAGAGGAATGATCCCCGAGGGAAGCCGAACGCCTCCGAGGCCTGCCCGCGTTGCCGCCGTGACGTGTCCTTCGAGGACAAGACACCGACTTGCCGGGCGGGGACGCCCGGCCTACGGCTCGGCAGGAGCCTTCGCACTGCCAGTGTCGCCGTTCCGTCCTTCATCTGTGTTCCCTGCCTCATCTGCGGTTTCTTCTTCGTATTCTTTGTGGATCAATCTCACTGCCCCGAGATCGTCTTGGCCTGGCGTATCATCGTTTCGAGCTGTTTGGGACGCGGATCGGCCGGGAGCATCCCGGGAATGCCGCGCAGGTAGCCGAGCAGCTTGTCGGGCGTGACCTCGGCGGCGAAGGGACTTGCGACAAGCCATTCGCTGAAGGCGGACGCCGTAGCCGCGAGACGCAGCGTGGAACTCGCCTGGTCCAACGCCGGCGCAGGAGTGGCGTAGGGCACGATCCATTCGTGCTCGCGGTAGTCGGACGTGTTCGGCACGCGGAACCGCACGCGCACGGTTCCCAGCGGCCCTTCACCGGCCGGATCCACCTGCACGGCGTAGAGCGCGTTGCCGGCCTCGGCCGCGCCGATCTCGGCGGCATCGACCGTGTTGTCGCGGAACTGCTCCTTCTTGAGCTGGTGCTTGGCGTAGCCGATCTGGCGGTAGGACGTGACGCGGCGTGGATTCCATTCCACCTGCACCTTCACGTCGGACGCGGCCACCTTGAACGCGCCGGCGAGCTGTCCGGCGAACTCCGTCGCGGCCGCCTCGGGCGTGTTGATGAAGCCGTAGCGGCCGTCGCCGTTGCGCGAGAGCACTTCAAGCAGGTCGTCGTTGAAGCCGTCCCAGCCGATGCCGAAGCAGTCGAGGGCGACGCCCTGTTTGCGGTGCGCCTCGACCTTCTGCCTGAGCGAATCGGGCTCCACGTCGCCCAAGTTGGCCGCGCCGTCGGTGATGAGGACGACGCGGTTGACGCCGCCGGGGACGAAGTGCCGGAGCGCCGTCTTGTAGGCGAGGTTCATCGCCTCCTCCAGATTGGTGCCGCCTTCCGGGGCCAACGAACCGACCCGCGCCGCGAGATCGCCCGCCTCGGCGGCGGGGACACCGTCCAGCCAGAGACGCGCCGTGCGGGCGAAGGAGACGACGCTGATGCGGTCCTCCGGCTGGAGCTGGCGTCCCAGCACCCGCAGGCATTCCTGGAGGATGCGCACGCGGTCGGCGCGTTCCATGGAGCCGGAGTTGTCGATGGCGAGGACGAGGTTGTAGGGCTTGCCCGGCTGGCGACCGGCGGCGGCCGTCTTCACGGAGAAGCGGACGAGGTCGCGGTCGTGCGCGAACGGATACCGCGCCCGCTCGGTGGCGAAGGAGATGGGCACGCCCGGCGCGGGCACCGGATCGCGGTAGTCGAAGGCGTTGATGAACTCCTCGCTGCGGATGGTCGACACGTCCGGCATGACGCCCTTCTCCAGGCTGGCGGCGGCAAGCTTGAAGCTCACGTCGGCGACGTTGAGCGAGAAGGTGGAGAAGGCGTTTTCGGCCGTGGCCATCTCGGGCTGCGGAACGGCGGCGTTGGGAGCGAGTGCGCGTTGCAGTTGGACTTCCTGGCGCTCCGCCAACGGCTGGCTGCGGGGTGGCACCTGATCCTGAAGTTTCTTTTCCAAGACGACCGGCTGGGGGCCGGCCTGGGCGGGTTTGCTGGCCACGACGACGCTCGAGTCATCGGTCTGGAGCGAGGGCAGGGCGATGTTGTTCTGCCGTCCCAATCCCCGGTTGTTGCCGGCCTGAAGGGCTTCGCCAGCGGAGAGATTGTTGAGACGTAGCAGGGATTCCGACTTTGCGGCGACGGCACCCGAAGTCTCCTTGGCCTTGGCCACGACACCGCGCACGCCGTCCGTATCCATGATCAGGGCCACTCCTCCATCCGCCCGTCCGTTGACCGACAGCGCGTCGATGGCCGCCGGAGTGGATTTAGCGAAGGATGCGTAGAATTTGTCCGCAGATTGCAGGACTTCGGGGACGCCCTTGCGGCCAGCCTCGGCGGAAGCGTCGGACAGTTGCTCGACCTCGCGTTCCCTGGACTGCACGCCCAAGGCCACGTCTTGCTTGGCCTCCGGCTGCTCGCTCCTCCGGTTGAAAGTCTGGCCGCTCGAAGGCGCGACCGTTTGGTTAAAATCCTTGGCCGTGGCCAAAGAGGAACTCAGCTCCGACAGCTTGGATCCCTCGGGCAACTTCGAGCGGAGTTCCCAGGTTGCATTCTGCGACCGTTGGGCGGTCGCCAGCCGGTCGCCAAACTGGACGGGCGCAGTCCCAGGGCCGTCCGCCTCGGCGAGGCTTTGACCGAACCATGCGAGTGCCTGGGCAGGCGGTGGGACGGACGGTTGCTCGGTCGGAGCCGAGGCTGCGGGATCGGCCACGGGCTGATTTGCGACACCACGAAAGAATTGGAACCTGGCAGGGCGAGCACCATCGCCACCGGCCCCGCCTAGGCCACCGCCGCTACCCGAGGCGACGGTTCCGGAAGTTGCGACGCCAGCGGTGACGCTGGCTCCGAACTGAAGCGAGGGTCGGGCCGGTTCGCCGCGACGGAGGAGCCGGTCGGTGTCTTGGCCGGCTCCCCCCGCAGGAACGCCTACGCTGGGCAAAGAGTTCGCATAACGCCTGGAATACTTCCGATCCGGGTCGGGGCTTGATGCTTTGACGGCGGCGGCGGGTTTTGCGGGGGTTACTCCGGAAGACTTCCAGTCGTCTTGTGCGGCAACCTCGGTGCGGGATGAAGGAGGGGACGACGGTTGTTGAAGGAGCGCTCTTAACTGTGCGCCGCCACGTGACTTCCATTCCGGATCCATTCCGGATAGTTCGGGGTCCACGGAGACGTTCGCGCGGCCGGCCAGCGAAGGCGGGGCCGCTGGCTCGATGTTTTCAGCCAATTCCTTGCCGGCCGACGCATCGTCCATCGCCGGGCGGATGGACAACGTCATCGGCAAGGGCATCACTGCGCCCGGCTGTTTGTATTTCGCCTCGCGCCCGAACATAAACGCCACGGAGTCCTCCAGCCGGTCCTCGGGCAGGACGCTTTTGTGCATCACCACCGTCGCGATACCGGCCAACATGGCCAGCATGGCCGCCACGGATGCGGCTTCCCGCCACGGAATGATGAACCTCGATTTTCTCGTGGCAGCTGGGAGCGGAACCGTCTTGAAGGCCGTGAGGAGGCGGTTCCGTTTGTCGGACGAGAGCGTCAGAGGTTCCACGGCGGGACCGGTATTTTCATTGGAAATTCCGCGCGCTTCGCGGACGAGGCCGATGGTCCGGGAGAGTTCGTCGTGGAGCTTCTGCAGTTCGGCGTTGGCGGCGATTTCCCGGCGAAGGCCGGCGGCGTCCTCTTCGGACAATTCACCGAGGAGCAGCGCGGTCAGGCGCGCTTCCGGATCGTCGTGCGGCGGTGGAGTGGAGGGAATGGGGTTCATGGCAGGAGTCCCGCGCGGTTCAGCTCGGCGGCGAGGACCTTGAGCGCGTGGTGGAGGAGGTAGCCGACGTTTCCGGGCGACAGGCCGATGCGCACGGCGATCTGCTGGTAGGAGAGGTCTTCGTCGAACTTCAGCCGCACGACTTCGCGGCTGCGCTCGTCGAGGGCGGCGAGACTGAGGCGGACGAGGCCGATGCCTTCCCAGCGGATGATCTGCTCGTCGGGCAACGGCTCGGTGTCGGCCGTTTCCTGGTCGGTGTCGGCGGTGTCGGGCAGGCGGACGATCTTGTCGGACTGGCGGCGGTGGTTGAGGGCGAGGTTATGCGCGGAGCGGTAAAGCCACCGGCGGGGTTCGCGGATTTCGGCAAAGCGGGCGTGGAGTTTCATGAACGCGTCCTGGACGATGTCCTCCGCCTGGGCGCGGTCGCCCACGAGCCGCAGCGCGTAGCTGAGGAGCGGCGATTCCAGCGCGCCGAACAGCTCCTCGATCGTCTCGGATCGGGGCGGCTGGCTGGTGCTGGCGGATTCGGGACTGGCCACGGTCATCGGCTTGTTCTCAGGCGTCGTTGCATCGGCAAAGTCGTCGCGGGACCGGGTTCGTTGATCCGTTCAGCGGAGGCATCTCACCTTCTACGACACCCGGGCAGACCATTCCTTAGACGAAATGTTTCGGCCGATGCTCCCGGTGGGGAAATCAGGGGAGAAAGGGCGCGGAGGTGCGACGAACTCCGGGTCGGCTTGGGTGGTTGAAAGAGAAAGCATCGAACAACAAACATCCAGCGCCGAACATCGAAAAGGTTGCCGCTTGGTCAGGGACATGGGCTGGTATTCGGGATTGCTGAGGACTGGAAGGCCGCGCTCCGGGAGCAAACAGCTTTACGGCGGCGGCCACGGCATCTTGGAAGACATTCCTCCCGGGCCGCACGGTCTTCGTTGTAACCGCCCCGGACACGGCCGGTCTTCCTCTCGGACCAACCACCAACCCAGAACCCGCCCATGAAAGCTCTCAGTTACCTTTCCATCCTCGCCGCCACGTCGCTCACCGCCCTCGCCGCCGAACCCAAGGCGGACCTTGCGGCAGCGGCCGCCATGCTTGATTCCAAATCCAGCTACGCTTGGACCTCCACGACCGAGATCGAGGGCGGCCAGTTCACGCCGGCCCCGGTCAACGGCAAGACGGAGAAGGGCGGCTACACCCACCTCACCACCAAGATGCGGGACAACGACATCGAGGTGGTCATGAAGGGCACCAATGTCGTCGTGAAGACGCAGGACGGGTGGAAGACCGCCGCCGAACTCGCCGGAGGCGGTGACGGAAGACCCAACTTCGGCCGTTTCTTCGCCAATCAGCGCACCGCTGCCGGTGAAGTGACCAACATCCTCGCCAAGGCCAAGGATGTGAAGTCGGCCGACGGCAAGTTCACCGTTGAATTCAGCCCCGAAGGCGCGGCCGAACTCGCGTCCATGCGCGGCCGTCGCCAGGACGCTCCCGCCCCGAAAAATGCCTCCGCATCGGCCGTGTTCTGGGTCAAGGACGGCGTCATCGCCAAGTATGAGCTGAAGTCCAAGGCGACCATCACGACCCAGGACGGCGAAGACCGCACCATGTCCCGCACCACCGTCGTCGAGGTCAAGGACATCGGCACCGCCAAGGTCGAGGTTCCGGCCGAAGCCAAGTCGAAGCTCTGATCGGCCGCCGGTTTTCCCCAAGCGGGCCGGGGCTGTTCCGGCACCGGCCCGCTTGCATCGAACGCGCCGCCCGCGCATTTTTTACACAACCAGCACCGGAACCGTTTTCTGACAGGCCCCTAGACTTATGAAGTGGATCGTCCTCGTGATCGTGATCGCCGCAGCCGGATTCGGCGGGTGGAAGTATTGGAGCGGCCGCAACCCGTCCTCCGGCCCGGTGGAGTTCCGCTCCGCCGCCGTGGCCAAGGGAGACATCACCCAGTCGGTTAGCGCCAACGGCCAGCTTTCGCCCATCAAGACCGTCGCCGTCGGCAGCCAGATCTCCGGGCAGATCACCAATCTCACCGTCGACTTCAACTCCACGGTCAAGGAAGGCGACCTCCTCGCGGAGATCGATTCCGGCACCTACGTCACGCGGATGAAGTCCGCCAAGGCCGACCTCGCCAACACCGAGGCCAGCCTCGAACTCGCGGAGCTGAATTTCAAACGCTCCGAGGAGCTCCTGAAGAACAAGCTCATCGCCCAGTCGGAATACGACCAGACGCGCGTCCAGCTCCAGCAGGCCAAGGCCCAGGTCCTGACCCGTGAGGCCTCGGTGGCCACGGCCGAAGTCGACCTTTCCCGCGCCACCATCTACGCCCCCATCAGCGGCGTGGTCATCAGCCGCAACGTCGACATCGGCCAGACCGTCGCCGCCAGCCTGAACACCCCCACGCTGTTCACCATCGCGAACGATCTCCGCAAGATGCAGATCGACGCCATGGTGTCCGAGGCCGACGTCGGCAACGTGACCGAGGGATTGACCGTCGAGTTCACCGTCGACGCCTTTCCCGCCCGGCCTTTCAAGGGAGTCATCCGGCAGGTGCGCTTCGCCGCGATCACCAACCAGAACGTTGTGAACTACTCGGCCATCGTTAATGTGGCCAACGATGACCTGAAGCTCCGCCCCGGCATGACGACCACGGCGACGATCATCACCGGCCAGAAGAAAGCCGTGCTACGCGTGCCCAAGACGGCCTTCCGCGCCAAGCCGCCAGAAGCCTCGGTCATCAAGGACGGCGCAACGACGAATTCCCCCGCCGGCCTGACAGGATCTTCTCCCGCGACCAACGCCACCGTCGCCCTGGGCCCCGACGGCATCCCCATCGCTCCCTGGCGGGCGCAGAACCGACGGCCCGAGCCCGGCGAGATGGAGAAGTGGACGGCCACCCTCACCCCGGAGCAGAAGAAGGCGGTTGAAGACCGCATGGCCCAGATGAGAGCCCGTTTCGCCGAGGGCGGCGGA
>JAYTUE010000171.1:0-5535 GCA_043744715.1 Verrucomicrobiota bacterium
TGGTCGCGGCCCAAGGCGGCATCGATCTCTCCCGAATCCACACCGGGATGGCCGTGGACCCAGGCGACGTAGTGTTTCCGCACGCCCCCCGATTCCAAGAGCTTGCCCAGGGTTCCTGCGGCCGCGGAAGACTTGGCGATCATGACCACCCCGCTGGTTTCCCGGTCGAGGCGATGGACCAAACACGGTTCCCAGTCCCCGGCGGCATACAACCTCATGCGTGAAATCAGGCTGGACCACTCGTCGGTCTTGGTCGGATGGCAGACGAGGCCGGCGGGCTTGTCCACGGCCACGAAGTCCGTCGTCTCGCAGAGAACCACGATCCGCGCCTGGCGGGCGCGGTCGGCAGGGGACCGGGAAAGAGGGTCGAACATCATCTGGCGCGGTGCTTGTCTGTTGGCCATCCACGCGTATCCTCAGCGCCGGTGAAAGGAAAGATCGTCATTCACACCCTGCTGCTGCTCGTCCTGGCGGCGACGCGGTATCCCGGCCTGTTGCCGGCGAACTTCAGCGCCGTCTACGCCATGGCCTTCTGCTCGGGGCTGTTCTTCCGGGGCCGCTGGGACTGGCTGATGCCGATGGTGGTGCTCATAGGGTCCGACATCGCGCTCAATCTCTTCTACCAGCGGACCAATCCCGGGATGGACGCCTTCTCCGGATCGGCCATGCTCTACCTGCTAGGCAACTACGCCGGATACGCCGCGCTCTTCGGGCTGGGACGCATCTTCAAGCCTGGCCAATGGATCGGCTCGTTGATCGCCGGGAGCGTGCTGGGGGCCGTCCTGTTCTACCTGATCACCAACACGGCGGCGTATCTGCTGAATCCCTTCCACAATCCCGAGTATGCCGTCAAAACCCTGGCCGGATGGATCGCCGCGCTGATCAAAGGAGTCGGCGGGTATCCGGAGACGTGGACCTTCTTCCGCAATTCGCTTCTGGGCTCCGGACTTTTCTCCGCCCTCATGATCGTCACGGCCCGCATCACCGAACCGGCCGAAGACCCAGCCGATGCGCCCGAGTCCGCCGAGGTTGACGGGGAACCGGAAGCCGAATCCGGAAAATGACCTCCCCCGGCCAAGACACGAAGAAAGCCGGTCTCCGCTTCGGGATCATCTCGGACACGCACGGCCATCTGGATCCGAGGGTGCGGCAGATTTTCGACGGGGTGGACCACATCTTCCACGGAGGGGACATCGGGTTCGCCTCCATCATCATGGAGTTGGAGGAAATAGCCCCGACGACCGCCGTGCTGGGGAACAACGATGCCGGAATGGACTTCAAAGAAACCGAGTCCCTCACCATCGAAGGCTGGAAGACGATGGTCCATCACATCGTCACGCCGGCCAGCCTCCACGATTCCTTGGGGAAGCGCGTCGCGGCCTTCCAGCCGGACTTCCTCGTCTTCGGCCATTCGCACAAGCAGTTCTCCGAAAGGCACGGGGACGTTCTCTTCGTGAACCCCGGCTACTCCGGCAAACCGCGCCTCGGCCTCACCCGCACCGTCGCCATCGTGGAAACCCACGGCACCGGTCTGGAAGTTTCCTTCATTTCCCTCGGCTGATTCCCTCGGCTGATTTTCTCAAGCCATCTCCGTTCTCGCCGTTAAGAACAGTGGACTGCGGGATGCTATTCTCGCGATCCAACGTTGTATATGGGCTGGCCAAACTTGAACGGACGCCCGCGCAAGCGGGACTCGATACTCTCGATAGACCTCGGGAGCCGCACCACCAAAGCCGTGCATCTCATGCGCCGGGGCGATCGCTTCGCCCTCGCGGGCTATGTGATCCGCGACACGCCGTCGGGCGACCAGCCGCTCGAACCGGCGGCCCTCGGCGAGCACATCCGGGAGATCTGCCAGAGCCTCGACCCGAAGACCAAGCGGGCCATCGTTTCCCTCGGCGTGCATGAATCCATCCTGCGAAACACGGAGATGCCGCAGGTGCCCGTTTCAGAGATGCGCCAGATGCTGAAGGTCGGCACCCAGACCTATCTGCAGCAGGAACTGCCGAACCATGCTTTCGACTGCTACGTCACCACGCAGCGCCAGGACCCGGCCAAACTCGAATCCGGCAAGTCCAACGGCAAGTTCAAGGTCTGGGTCGGTGCGGCTCCGAACAAAGTCGTGAACGCCGTCCAGAACGCGTTGAAGAGCGCGGGATTCGCGGCGGACAGCATCACCTCGGGAATGCTCGGTCCGGTGAACGCGTTCGAGGCCGCGTTCCCGGAAGTTTTTCAGAACGAGGTCGTCGCCCTCGTCGACCTCGGGTTCAAGAGCACCTCGATCAGCATCCTCAACCACGGCGATCTCGTCGTGAACCGCGTCGTGGCGCTCGGCGGCGACACCCTCACGGCCAGCCTCGCGGAAATGATGAGCGTGGGCTACGCCGAGGCGGAGGGCATCAAGATCGGAATGCCGCAGGAGGTTGAACAGGCGCTCCTGCCCGTGCTCCACAGCCTCGGGCGCGAGCTCAGGGCCTCGGTCGACTTCTTCGAGACGCAGAACGACCAGCCCGTTTCGACCGTCTACCTTTCCGGAGGCGCGGCCCGGTCGGAATTCTTCATCCAATCGCTCCAGTCGGACCTGATGCTGCAGTGCAAGGCGTGGAATCCGGCCGGATTCCTCGGCTTGGAACTTCCCCAGGGCCAGGCCGACGACCTGGAGCAGCTCGGCCCCCAGCTCACCGTCGCCATCGGAGCGGCCACCACCCTCTTCTGACCTGCCATGCCAATCCGCATCAATTTTCTCGAAGAGAACCTCGTCCAGGAGGAGCAGCGCCGGAAGGATCCGGTGAAGCGCGCCGTCTGGATCGGCGGCTTCGTCGTCTTCCTCGTCGGACTCTGGGCCCTGCGGATGCAGACCACGCTGATGGCCGCGCGCAGCGAGCTCGCCCGCGATTCGGCCTCGTTCCAGTCCATCGAAAAGAAGTTCTCCACCGTTTCGGCAGACAACCGCGCCATCGGGGAACTCGACCTGAAGCTCGCCGCCCTTTCCCGCTATTCGACCAACCGCTTCCTCTGGGGCTCCGCCCTGCAGGCGGTCCAGACATCGATCACGGACGACATCCAGTTCACCCGCCTGCGGACCATGCAGGCTTATCGGGCGATCGATCCGGAGCCGCCGAGGAAGTCCGGCAACAAGACGATCCCCGGGAAACCGGCCGCCACCTTCGAGACGATGAGCATCACCGTCGATGCCAAGGACTACGCACGGCCGGCGGAGCAGAACTACAACCACCTGAAGGCCTCCATGTCGACGAACTCGTTCTTCAACACGTTCCTGAAGGGCACCGACGGCTTCAAGCTCGCCAACGTCTCACAACCCGTGGCCGACCCCGCCGAACAAGGAAGGCAATTCATCGCCTTCACCGTCGAGGCCGTCTTCCCGGAGGTCCAACGCGATGAATAACCTGTCCAAGGAAAAAAAGAACCAGCTCGTGGCGGTCTGCCTCGGAACCGCCGCCATCTGTGCGGCGATCTGGTTCGGCCTCGTCGAAGGCTTGAACGAACGCCTAAAATCCATCGAGAAGCGCCGCAGCGAGATGGCCGAGAAGCTGACCAAGGCCGAGAAGCTGACCAAGAACCACGTCTCCCTCCACGATGAGCTCGTCACGAAGCGGGTCCTGGTCAACGCGATCGAGGAGGTCATGGCGTCCGGCGACATGTATGCCTGGATCATCGGGGTCATGAACCGCGAGGTTCCGTCCTTCAACCTCACGATCCCGGTCTACAGCAGGGAGTCGGTCGTGGACATCGGAGTGCTTCCGAAATTCCCCTACCGCGCCGCCTCCTTCTCCATCCGTGGCTCCGGCCGTTTTCATGACTTCGGGCGCTTCATCGCCCACATGGAAAACCGCTATCCGTTCATGCGCGTGCAAAACATCGAACTTTCTCCTTCCTCCATGGGACGTCTGGATTTCCGATTCGACATCATCGCGCCGATCAAGCCGTTGCCGCCCACGATCGCCGCCGCCTCGAACTGATCATGAAAGTTTCCATCCTTATCTTGGCGCTGGCACTTCCGGCCCTCACCGCGATGGCCGCCGCCCCGGCCCCGGCCGTTGCCGCTCCGGGGGTGGCGGCGAACCAGACTCCGCCGGCCATTCCGAAAGCCGTCGCCGAGAGGCTTTCGATCTTTGACCCGTCCGCACCCGGGGCCCGCGACCCGTTTTATCCACGGTCGGCCCCCGTCGCCCCCAAGATTGCCCAGCGGCAGCCGACAGCCGGCCAGACGCCAAGGGACACCTTCGCCCAGCTCCGCCTCAGGGGGCTCGTGGCCAACCGCCTTGCCGTCATCAACGGCCGCACCTTCGGCCCCAACGAGGAGGCCACGGTGACTCTTGATGCCGGCGACGTCGCCAGGATCCGCGTCCATGAGATCACGGACAAGGGCGTCACCATCACAGTTTCAGGCGAGACCGAGAAGCGAGTCCTGCGCAGCTTGGGTTCTCAGAAATGACAGGAAACAGGGCTTGGGAACCATTCCAGCTAAGGGGAACAACAGCACTATGATGAACTCATTCAAGAACCGAATCCTTCCGACCGTCGCAGCCGTTGTGCTGCTTCCTCTGGGGGCGCTCGCAGCCGAAACCCCGGCGGCCACGGGCGCGGACTCAAACGGCCAGGTCAACATGGCCGCGGGCGAGATGATCCCGATGATCCAGATGGAAGGCGCGGCGCTCACCTCCACGCTCGAATCGCTCGGACGCCAGTCGGGCATCAACTTCCAGTTCGACCCACGCATCACGACACCCACCGTGACGGCCGACGGGCGGACCAACGCCCTTGCCACCGTCACTTTCCGGTTCGAGAACGTGACTGCGGCCCAGGCGTTCTTCGCCGTCCTCGACAACTACGGCCTCCAGTTCATCTCCGATCCTCGGACGAAGATCGGCCGGGTCACCCTGAAGGACGCCGCCACCGCCGAGCCTCTCGTCAGCCGCATCGTGAACCTCAAGTTCACCCAAGCGACCAACATCGTCGCGCTGGTCCAGCCATTGATAGGAAAGAGCAGCCGCGTCCTGCCGGATCCCCGCAGCGGCCAGCTCGTCGTCTACGCCACCGAGAAGGAACTCGCGACCATCGAGGATTTCGTCCGCAAGTTGGACCACAGCCTTCCCCAGTTCATGATCGAAGCGCGCTTCCTGGAAACGTCCAAGAATCCCCGCTCCGCCAAGGGCTTGGATTGGACGGATACGCTCTCAGCCCAGAGGCTCGCCTTCGGCAACAGCTCGCTCATCACGGCCGCAGGCGGCGGCGGCGGCGGCGCCTCGGTGGAAGCCAGCTCTAGCGCACTCCCGCGCAACGACGCGTTATCCAGCGCTCCTCGCGTGTTGCTCGACACGGCCAAGGGGTTCAACCCGAACATCGGCATCCTCTCAGCCGAAGGCGTCCGCGCCACACTGTCCTTTTTGAACTCCGACTCCGACACCGAGTCCCTCGCCACTCCCCGCGCCGTCACGATGGAAGGCATCCAGACGGAGCTCTCCGTCGTCCGCAACGTGCCCGTCTTCGAGGAAAGCCTGGCTCCCGGCGGCG
>JAYTUE010000172.1:0-5443 GCA_043744715.1 Verrucomicrobiota bacterium
GCCATGCGCTGCAAGAAAACCTCACGGAAGCCGCCGCTGTGCCCCGCCTCACCACCCTCTATGCCTCACTTTGAAACTCCATCTGTGGACACCGTTGCCGCTCGACGCAGAATCGGAATCGGTCGGAGAAATAATCTCGTCGAAGTCGGCGACTTGGTGGCGCACCTGGCGGCTGATACCGCAAATGAGAAGGTCGCCAAACGGACGCATCACGCGCAAAACGATTGCCGGCCTGTTCTTGGTCTTGCCGTCGGCCTGCTCGAAGGCGGTGAGCACTACATCGCCCTCTTTCATTTGGTGGCGGGCGTCCGCACAAGGCTCGCCGGATAATCTGGCTCGGCGTCCGAATAAGCGCGCGCCAGACCAGCTTTGGAGAGCGCATACCACTGTTGCCGCTCGGCGTCGGGCAAGCTCTCTGGAAGAATCGTTACGAGAAGCCGGGCGTCGGGAGGCAGCGCGAACGGCTCGTCGAGTTGGATGCTGTCGCCGATGACGTGAGCGGTAAGAGTGACGGTCTTCATGCGGGCACTGTATTCGGTGGCTTCGTCGCGGGCAAGCGTGCGAAGTGGCCTACGACCCAAGCTCAGCGACCCGGCGCACGGGACGCCACGATTGCAACCACGACGCCCCCGCCGGGTTCGCTGCAGCGCATGGTTAGCCGACAACATTTGCTGCCTCCAATCTAATCATCTTCCGGCGACTAAAACGACCAGTAAAATATGCGAGCACTGGTGCGATAGCGGTGAGTGAAATCAAGACGATGGCATCAGCAACTGACTCAGGCGGGTCTTTCGGAAAACCGGCTGTCGCTACGGTGGCGATAGTGGCAACAGCAAACGCGATCAAGCCAGCCCAAAGGCCAACTCTGCTGAGACGAAGTGCCTGACGAACTGTGCGCTGGAAGGGACAAAGCGCTGCGGAAACGAGAGCAGCCACACCCGATGTGGGACAAAGCAACGTCCAGGTGATTCCGCAAACCGCAGCAAACGATCCTGCTGGATCAATGGCTGCCAACATGATGATCGAATCGCGCATGACGTGATGTCGGCTAACATTAAAATTAAGCTGCACCCGGCGCAGCCTATTCCGCTGGTTGGCCAGCGGTTGGTTTTTCGTTGGTCCTGAGATACAGAGCTTTGCCCGTTTTGACCAGCAACTTCAGGCAGTCTATCACGCATTGCGCGGCTGCCGTTGCGGGTAGGGCGCGTCACTCCGTGCGCGCCGTGGGTGGCTCCGGAAACTCGGGACGGATCGGCAACGTCGGTTGGCAATCGGAGGCTTCAGGCCGGAGGCCCGCGCCACCCGGTCCGGCGGCCGGGCGGGCGCGGTTTTGGCGCTCGGGTCGGCCTGGTCGGCGCTCTCATCGGGCCGGTTACCGCGCTTACCATCCTGGTCAGCGCCCTCACCACTCAGGTTACCGCGCTTACCGCCCTGGTTAGCCCTCGAATCGTCGTGTTTTGATGCACATTGCCCCGGTTCGCCCGCGCATTGCTCCAGTTCGCGCCCTAACTGCTCTGGTTAGCCCTCTCATTGCTCTGGTTCGCCCGCGAATCGGCCCGGCTTGACGGGCAATTTTTGCCCGGTGCCTGGTTTTGATGGTGGAATGGTTTGCCTCCAGCAAGTGGACGAGACTTTGTGTTCCAATGGGTTGTGATTCTAGCCCGGTTCCGGCCAACAGCCCGGCAAATAAGCCCCCACCCCGCCGCGTGAGGGCACGCGGCCTACAAGAACCGGTGGGGACCATCTTGGCCTTGCAGGCCCGGTCCCCTGACCGGGCGTTCTTCGACGAATTGCCAAGGAAACGCTGATCTAACCCGAACTCCGAAGTTGGAATGAGAGGATGAGAACGGACTGGGGAGCGCACGCGTCCCGCGTGCTGTTTCCGGCGTCCCGCCGAAAACCTCGTCGTCCATTTTCTCCCCCGGCAAGGCGACAGACAGTGTGACGAAGGTTTGGGCGCGACGCCCAAACCGGCACGCGGGACGCGTGCGCTCCCTATTTCCATTTCGGAGTTCGGGTTAATTCAGCGTCTCCCTAGGCTTTTTCCGGTGGGGTCCAGGTTCCCTCCGCCTTGGCCACGTAGGTGGCGGCGGTGAGGTCGCCGACGACGTTCACGGTCGTGCGGCACATGTCGAGGATGCGGTCGACGCCGAGGATGATGGCGATGAGGCCGGGGTCCACGCCGATGGTTCCCAGCACGACGATGATGAAGGGAATGGACGCCGCCGGGATGCCGGCCGTGCCCACGCTTCCAAGGATCGCGAGGTAGGCCACCATGATCTGCTGGCCGAGCGAAAGGTCGACACCCGCGAGCTGGGCGAGGAAGAGGACGGTGACGCCTTCGTAGAGGGCGGTGCCGTTCTGGTTGGCCGTCGCTCCCACGGTCAGGACGAAGCTGCTGATGTCCTTCGGCAGCTTCAGGTTTTCCTCCGCCACCCGCAGCGTCGTGGGCAGCGTCGCGTTGGACGACGAGGTGGAGAAGGCCGTCAGCATGACCGTCTTGATGCGCCGGAAGAAATCCAGTGGCGACATGCCGGAGAGCCATTTCACCGCGACGGAATAGACCACGAAGCAGTGCAGCCCGAGGCCGAGCAGCACGGTGAACATGAACGCCGCCAGCGCGCCCAGCAGCTCGAAGCCGAAGCGCGCCGTGTTGTTGAAGATCAGGCACGCGACCGCGACGGGCGCGATCTTCATGATGATGTCGATGAGCTTGGCCGAGATGGACTGCAGGCCTTCCAGCGCGTCGATGAAGCCCCGCGTCTTCTCCCGGGGCAGCAGCGTGGTCGCGCCGCCGAGCAGCAGGGTGAAGATCATCAGGTGAAGCAGGTTCGGCGTCTCCGTCGCGACGGAGGCGAGGGGGTTCGTGGGGATGAAGGTCTTCACCACCTGCATGGCGGGCGAATCCGTGGGACCGGTCTGCTTCGTGGCGGCCACGCGTTTCTCGGCATCGCCGGCGAACTTGGCCTGCAATTCCTTCTTCACGTCGTCGCTGATGCGTTTGCCCGGCTGGATGACGTTCGTTGCGAGGATGCCGATGGCGACGGAGATGGCGGAGATGACCGCGCAGTAGGCCAGGCAACGAATGCCCACGCGGCCGAGTTTGCGCACGTCGCCGAAGCCCGCGACGCCGACGATGAGCGAGGAGAAGACAAGCGGGATGACCGTCAGCAGCAGGAGCCGGAGGAAGAGCGTCCCGGCTGGGTCGGTGATGTTCTCGATCGTCCAACGGACCTGCGGATGATCGCCGCCGAGGAGGCGGTTCGCCAGAAGGCCGCCCACGGCTCCGACGACGAGTCCCCAGATGATCGCGGTGTGGGCACCCCGTTTTGGGCGTCCGTTCGAAGTGTGCGCCTCGGCCATGGAGCGGGACGCTAACGGCCGTTGTTCGACCCGCCAAGAACTGCCGTGGCGGAAGTGCCGTTCCTTGACCCGGGAAACTGGTTCCGCAAAGTGGCCGCGATGGAAGACCCCACCCAGTCCGCCTCGCACCGTCGCCGGCACGCGTTGGCCACCGCGCTGGTCGTCGCCGGCCTGTTCGGCATCGCGGCGGGTTTCGCGTCCGCCTTCCTGAAGGTCGAGTCGGCCCCGGAATTCGGCTCCTTCTGGCTTCTGCTCGGGGCCGGCGCGTTCACGGCGGTCCTCACGGTTTCGCGTCTCCAGATCTTCCACGGCGGCGCGGAGTCGCTGTCGCCGATGTTCCGGCGTTCGGTGGGCGCGATGCTGCCTGTGATGCTGGTGGGATTGTTCTTCGGATGGTTCGTGTCGCGCGGATCGTTCAACGCCGCCGCCATGATCGTCCTCTCCGGGCTGTGGATGATGCTCCTGGGATGCGGCTGGCTGGCGAACGCGCCGTTCCTGCCCGGAGGCATCGCGTGGCTCGGCTGGATGATGCTCGTGCTCGGCGGCGGCGCGGCGACGTTGGGCCATGCCGGCCCGGTCGACACTTCCTGGCGCGTGACGAATCTCGTGATGGGCCTGGGATTCGGGGTGCCGCATCTGCTGGCGGGACTGTTCGTCCTGAAGCTTTCCAATCGGGAAATGGCGCGGCCGAAGGAGTTCGCCCCGAAGGCGGATTGATTTGCCGGGCGGACCGGTCACTCGCGGGACCAACGTCGCCGTGGTTCCGGAGCGCGCAGCAATGCTCCACGAACCCCCCGGCGCGTGCGGTTGGTTGCAGCGCCTTGGAAAGCGGAACCGACTTTGTGGGCGTGGAAAGAGTTGGGGAGGTCGGCCTTGCAGGCTCCAGTGCATTTCTTGCGGAGCAATGCTCCGCGCTCCTATCTGCCGGGAGCTCAGCGCTTCGTGCCCTGGGCGGTGAGGATGACAGCGGCAAGGATGAGGATGCCGCCGATCGTCCGCTGGAGCATGGCCCGGCCGCCAGCCGCCTGGCGTTCCGAGTTCTTCAGCCGATGGCCGATGAACCAGACGAACGCGATGCTGAGAAGTCCGCGCATCGAGTAGACCACGTTGGCTCCGGCGGCATCCTTCCAGACACCGATGGAGCCCGTGATGAGGATGGCCTGCAGGCCGGACATCGAGACGCCGAAGCCGATCCACTTCCACGCCGCCTTCGGGGCCCGCAGCGCCGCGCGGCCGAAGAAGGGCAGTATCGCCAGGGAAAGCACCCCGAGCGTGGAGAACAGCAGTCCGAGGAAATTCCAGACGCCGATGCGCGACGCCCACATCTGGATCATCACGTCGGTCACGGCGAAGGCGGCCGCACAGCCGAGCGCCAGGGCCGTGGTCAGGCCAAGCCGGCGGCCGGGCCGGAGATCGGTCAGGCCCATCACAAGCACCCCGGTGGTGGTCAGGCCGGCGGCGATCCATTGGGAGGCGTTCAAAGGCTCGTGGAAGACGAGCCAGATAATGAGCGCGACGAAGGTGACCTTGGCCCCGAGAAGCGGCGTGGCGACCGAGACATCCCCGACCCGGAGCGAGGCGACGTTCATCAGGTGGCCCAGCGCGAAGGGCACCGCCGCGATCAACGGCAGATGGGCGAGTTTCCAGGGAACGGGCTCCGGATCGAGCCACATCAAGGGAAAGAAAAGGAGTCCGAGGACGACGTTGTTGACCACCAGCGCATGCACGACGCCCGCGCCCTCCGCATAGGCGCGTTTGTAGATGATGGAGCCGAGCGCGAACGAGATCGCGGCGATGAAGGGCAGCAGCAGATACATCGTGACGGCGCAGACTGAGAGACGCCCCAGCCCGCCGGTCAATGATCCTGACGCGCTACTTCTGGCCGCGCTTCGACAGGAGCCAGCCGACGAGGTCGTTGAACTCGTCCGGCTTGAGGATCTCGCCGAAGTTGTCGGGCATGAGCGAAGTCTTCGACTCGGCGCGCTCCTTGATCTGCGCTTTCGGCACCTTGATCTCCGCGCCCGTGGCGTCCGCGAGGACGAGCATCGCGCCTTCTTCGCGGCGGAAGAGGCCGCTGACG
>JAYTUE010000173.1:0-5413 GCA_043744715.1 Verrucomicrobiota bacterium
CAGGCCGCGTTCGGCGACAAGGCCAACGGCAGCCTGATCGTGGACAAGGATGGCACGGTGCGCGGCTCGAAGCTGCTCGGGCAGGGCTTTACCGGTGAAAAGTATTTCCATCCCCGCCCGAGCGCAGCCGGGGGCAACGGCTACGACGCCGCCAGTTCCGGCGGCAGCAACCTCGGCCCGACTTCCCAGAAGCTGAACGACGCCATCAAGGACCGCATCGCCGCCTACCTCGCCTTGAACGGCCTGAAAGAAACCGACGCCGTTCCCGCCGATGCGGTCACGGCTTCCGGCAGCGGACTCGATCCGCACATCAGCCCCCGCAATGCCGAACTCCAGGCGGCCCGTGTGGCCAAGGCTCGGCGTCTCAGTCTGGAAAGGGTTCTTGAACTGGTCCGGGCGAACACCGATTCCGCAGGCCTCGGATTTCTCGGAGAACCGGGCGTGAATGTTTTGGGACTGAATCTGTCGCTGGACTCCTCATATTGAAGCCGTGTCCGACGAGAGCCGCCCCAACCCCGACGAACTGCTCGCCGCCATCCAGCGCGCTGAGAAGCAGCAGCGTCGCGGTCGGCTGAAGGTCTTTCTCGGCATGGCCCCAGGCGTGGGCAAGACCTTCGCCATGCTGGAGGCGGCGCGGCGTGAATTGGCGACCGGACGCGATCTGGTCGTCGGTTACGTCGAGACGCACGGACGCAGGGAGACGGACGCGCTGACGGAGGGTCTGCCGGCCATTCCCCGGAAGGATCTCGAGTATCGCGGCGTGGCCATCACGGAGATGGACCTCGACGCCCTGCTGGCGCGGCGGCCCCGGCTCGCGCTCGTGGACGAGCTCGCCCACACCAATGCGCCCGGTTCACGCCATCCCAAGCGCTATCAGGACGTGCTCGAACTGCTCGACGCGGGCATCGACGTCTTCACCACGCTCAACGTCCAGCACGTCGAGAGCCGCGCCGAGATCGTCCGCGAAATCACCGGCGCGACGATCCATGAGACCGTGCCCGACTCCATGCTCGACCTGGCGGAGATCGAACTGGTGGACCTTCCGCCAGGCGAACTGCTGGCCCGGCTGGGCCAGGGCAAGGTCTACCTGCCGGAACGCGCGGCCGAGGCGACGAAGAGCTTCTTTCGCGAGGGGAATCTCATGGCCCTGCGCGAGCTGGCCCTGCGCCTCGCGGCCGAGCACGTGGGCCAGGACACGCAGCATTTCCGGACGGCGCATTCCATCGCGCGCGTCTGGAAGACCGGCCAAAGGCTTCTCGTCGCGCTCAGTCCAAGCCCGCTTTCCGAATCGATGGCCCGCTGGACGCGGCGGCTGGCGGACAATCTCCAGGCCCCGTGGCTGGCCGTCTACGTGGACACCGGACGGCCGCTGTCGGAAGGGGAGCAGAAGCGGCTCAATGAGAACCTGACCCTGGCGCGTGAGCTGGGGGCGGAAGTCATCACCACCACCGACCAGGACGTCGTCGGGGCCGTGCTGCGCATGGCGAACCAGCACAACGTCACCCAGATCGTCGCGGGCAAGCCGGCCGGCTTCCACATGCTGGACCTGTTCCGCGGCGGGTCCGTCCTGAGCCGTCTGATACGCGAGAGTGGCTACATCGACGTCCACTGCGTCCGCGCCGACGGCGATCCCGCCGCGCCCAAGGGCCGGTGGCGTCCGCGCTTCGGTTCCGCGCCGCGGCAATACCTCGCCGCCTTGGTCACGGTGGCCCTGACGACGGGCCTCAACTTCATCCTGAAGAACTGGACGGGATACTACGCGCTGTCGCTCGTCTATCTTCTGGCCGTCGTGTTCCTCGCGCTGTTCGCCGGGCGCGGCCCGACGTTCTTCGCGGCGTCGGCCAGCGCGGTGTTGTGGAACTACCTGTTCCTCCCGCCCACCTACACGCTCTACATCACGAGCGTCCAGGATGCGTTGATGTCCGGGATGTTCTTCGTCGTCGCGCTGGCGATGGGCCAGCTCACGGCCCGGCTGCGGTCGCAGCAGGCCGCCGAGCGCGAACGGGAGGAACGCGCCACCGCGCTCTATCTCCTGACCCGCGAACTGGCCGAAGGGAAGGAGCTCGCGGAACTGCTCGGCGTGGTCGTCCACCAGCTCGGCGCCGTCTTCAAGGCCGACGTGGCGGTGCTGCTGCCCGAACCGGGCAGCCCCGGCGAACTGGTGGCGTATCCGTTCGGCACGCTGGCCGTGACGGAGAAGGAATCGGGCGTCGCCGCATGGGCCTTCCGCAACATCAAGCCCGCCGGAAACTCGACCGACACGCTGCCTTCCGCCGAAGCCCTCTATCTGCCGATGGTCACGCCATCCGGCTGCGTCGGCGTGGTCGGACTGCGCTTCAAGGACGGCCGCACGTTGTCGCTGGCCCAGCGCAACCTGCTGGACAACTTCACGCGTCAGATCGCGCTCGTCCTCGACCGCCAGAGGCTGCGCGACTCGGAACAGAGCGCCAAGCTGCTCGCCGAGTCCGAGCGGCTGGGGAAAACGCTGCTGAACTCGGTCTCCCACGAGCTGCGGACTCCGCTCGCGGTCATCACCACGGCTTCCGGGGCGCTTCGCGCTTCGCCGGCGTTGACCGAAGTCGAGGCCGGGCTGGTGGGCGAGATCGAACAGGCCAGCTCGCGCCTGAACCGGCTTGTCCGGAATCTCCTCGACGTGGCCCGGCTCGAATCCGGCCATCTCAAGCCGCAGCTCGACTGGTGCGATGCGGCGGACCTGTGCCGCGTGTCCGTCGGCTCAGCGGGCGTCGCCGCCTCCGGCCGACCCTTTACGATGGGCCTGGAACCACGCCTTCCCCTAGTCCGGACGGACTTCGTGCTGATGGAGCAGGTGCTGGTCAACCTGCTGTCCAACGCCTTGGCCCACACTCCGGCGGGATCGCCGGTCGAAGTCGCCGCCAGGGTTTCCGGCCGAGAACTTCTCTTCACCGTCGCCGACCATGGCGGAGGCATTCCTCCGGGCGATCTGACGCGCATCTTCGACAAGTTCTACCGGTCGAACTCCTCCCGTCCCGGCGGCACGGGCCTCGGGCTTTCCATCGTGAAGGGCTTTGTCGAGGCGGTGGGCGGGACCGTCTCGGCCTCAAACCGTCCCGAGGGAGGGGCGGTTTTCACGGTTCGACTCCCGCTGGCCGATTCACCCAGGATGCCCGGTGAAGCCGCATGAGCGACCCTTCAATCGAATCGAGGCCGCTGGTCATCGTCATCGACGACGAGCCGCAGATCCGCCGCTTGCTCACGCTCACCCTCGAGGGCAACGGCTACCGCACGCTCACGTCCGACAAGGGACTGGAGGGCCTCGTCCTCGTCGCCCAGCAACGTCCCGCGCTGGTGCTGCTGGATCTCGGGTTGCCGGATGTCGGCGGCCTAGAAGTGCTCCGCCGCCTCCGCGAATGGTCCTCCGTCCCGGTGGTCGTGCTCTCGGTCCAGGATGCGGAGGCCGACAAGGTCGGCGCGCTCGACCTCGGCGCGGACGACTACGTGACGAAGCCGTTCCATGCCGGGGAACTGCTGGCGCGCATCCGTGTGGCCCTGCGCCATGCCGAGAAGAAGCCCGAGGAACCCGTCTTCCGCACCGGCACGCTGGTCGTGGACCTTGCCAGCCGGGTCGTCACGCAGAAGGGGAAACCCGTCCAGCTCACGGCCACGGAGTATTCCTTGTTGAAGCTCTTCGTGAAGCACGCCGGCAAAGTCCTGACGCACCGCCATATCCTCCGGGAAGTCTGGGGACCGGGTTCGGAGGAACAGACCCACTACCTCCGCGTCTACCTCGCCCGGTTGCGTGAAAAGCTGGAGGTGGATCCGTCGCAGCCGGTGCTCTTCACCACGGAGCCGGGCGTGGGCTACCGGTTCTGCGCGGCGTAGGAGCGTTCTTCCGCTCGCCTTCGCGCGGACGGTTATTCAACCTTCCGGCACATGATCATCAGCCGGACACCTTTGCGGATGAGCTTCGTCGGGGGCGGGAGCGACCTGCCGGTCTTCTACCGCAAGTTCGGCGGCGCGGTCGTCTCCACTGCCATCGACCGCTACGTCTACATCCAGGTGAACCCCAAGTTCGACGACCGCATCCGCGTGAGCTACTCGCGCACGGAAGAAGCGGGGAGCATCGAGCGCATCAAACACCCGCTGGTCCGCGAAGCCATGAAGATGGCCGGGCCCAAGGGCGGCATCGAGATCACCAGCGTCGCCGACATCCCAGCCAAGGGCACGGGGCTTGGTTCCTCCAGCACCTTCACCATCGGCCTGCTCCACGCGCTCCACGCGTTCCAAGGCCGGCACGCTTCGGCCGAGACGCTCGCCCGGGAATCCTGCGAGATCGAGATCACGCGCTGCGGCGAACCCATCGGCAAACAGGACCAATACGCCGCGGCCTACGGAGGCTTCAATTTCATCCGCTTCAACCCCGACGACACCGTCAGCGTCGACCCGATCATCTGCCGCCGCACGACGATCTCCGAACTGCAGGACCGCATCCTCGTCTTCTACACCGGCCTAACCCGCAGCGCCTCCTCCGTGCTGAAGAACCAGCAGTCCGCCGTGGCTTCGCAGAAGAAGAAGCAGACCACGATGCGCCGGATGGTGGACCTCGCCTTCAGCCTGAAGTCCGAGCTGGAGCGGAACAACCTCGACGCCTTCGGCGAGATCATCCACGAGAACTGGGAGCTCAAGCGCAGCCTGGCCGCGCAGATCAGCAACGACCGCATCGACGCGTGGTATGCCGCCGCGCGCAAGGCGGGCGCGACCGGCGGCAAGCTCCTCGGCGCGGGCAGCGGCGGCTTCATGATGTTCTACGCGCCACAGGACCGGCACGAGGCGATCACCCGCGCCTTAAAGGATCTGAGGAAAGTCGACTTCCGCTTCGAGTCCAGCGGCAGCCGGATCATCTTCGTGCACCAGTGAACTGAAAACGCACTTACGGCCGCACGCGGACAGGTCCGGGCGGCAAGGTGCTTCTCTTGGGCGACGCATTCGTCGCGATGGGCTTGAAGGCGGAGCGCAGCAGCCAGTGGCGTTGCAGGCCGAGGATGAAGCTGTCCGTGTTGGTCACGATCTGGGTGATCGACGACAGCATGTTGGAATTGGCCTGCACCTGGACGTTGAGGTTGGAGGTGATGCCGGCGATGCCTTCGAGCGACCGGTTCAACGTCTGCAGGTTCGTGTTCGCCGTCGCGAGGACGTCGTTGGCCGTGCCGATGGCGACGTTGGCGGAACCGAAGGTGCGGTCGAGCTGGCCGTTGATGTTGGAGGTGATGAGCCATTCGCCCAACGAACCCTGGCCGTTGGTCAGGTTCGCCGTGATGACGACGGCATTGGCCAGAATGTGCGCGAGGTTGGTCGAGGACGCGGCGAGGTGGGTCACGGCGGGCCGGGCTTCGGCCAGCATGGCATCGAGCCGCTCGGTCGCGGACGCCGCGTT
>JAYTUE010000174.1:0-5403 GCA_043744715.1 Verrucomicrobiota bacterium
CGCTGGTTTCTCGACCAACATCCGGAAGCCCGCTGGCTCTGGATGGTCCACGGCGAAACCTCCACCAGCGTCCTCAACGACCTCGGACCCTTGAAGCAACTGGCCGCCGGGCGCGCCCTCAAGCTGTGCCTCGACTGCATGAGCACGCTCGGCGTCGTGCCGCTCGACCTGCGCGGCGTCCATCTCGCCACCGGCACCAGCGGCAAGGGCCTCGCGTCCTATCCCGGCCTCAGCCTCGTGTTCCACCATCACGATGTCCCGCCGGAACCGGGGAGGATTCCGCGTTATCTCGACCTCGGCTGCTGGTCGCAGGGCGACGGCGTTCCATTCACCCACTCGTCCAATCTCATCGCCGCGTTGGCCGCCGCGTTGGAGCGGGGAAACTGGGAGGAGAAGTTCGCCCGAACCCGCGACACCGCCGCCGTTCTCAGGAAGAGCCTGCACGAACTCGGGTTCCTGCTCGTCGGCGCCGACGCGCACTCTTCTCCTGGAATCGTGACCGTCGCGCTTCCGCCGCAGCGCAGCGCCCGCAGCCTCGGGTGGCAACTGGAGAAGCTCGGCCATTTCGTCAGCTACCGCAGCGACTACCTGCTCCGGAGAAACTGGATCCAGATCGCGCTCATGGGCGAGTTCGACTCCGCCCGCCTCGACGACCTGCTCCGCGAACTGCGGAAGCTTGTTCCGGCGACCGCGACAGGTTCGGTGCCGATGGGATCGATGGGATCGATGGCATTGTCACCAAGTTCGTAGAGACTGTCTTCAAACCCGATCCCAGCACCGGGGGTGCGCCAGACAGAAGCCCACAGCGTGAGCTTCACGATCAGGGTTGAATGCGACCATGATCCGGGAGGTGGGATCTCCGATTTCGCATCCGTCCTGTTCCAGGTCGATGCCCATGGCTGAGCAGAGTTTTCCGGGCCCGTTCATCAGCCCGCGATCCGGAACTCCTGGCCGGCGACGGCGCAGGTGATGAAGGCCGGTCGAGGGTTCCACCGCGCGCACTAGGACGGCTTCGGGGATGCCTTCGGCCTGGCACACGACATTGAAGCAATGATGGACCCCGTAGATGAAGTAGATGTAGGCCCGACCGGGCGGACCCCACATGGAACGATTGCGGTCGGTGCGTCCCCGGGCGGCGTGGCAGGCGGGATCGTCCTGCGCAAGGTAGGCCTCGGTTTCGACGATGATGCCGCCTGAAACGCTGCCGTCGTCCTCCCGGCGGACGAGGCAATGTCCCAACAGCGCCGGGGCAACGACGGCGGCTGAAGCTTCGAAGAACGAGACCGGGAGCGGGATCATTGACGAAGAAGTCGGAGCAGAGCAGGACGAGACGCGGTGAGGCCTTTGTAGGCGGCGGCCGGGTCGGGCATGGTCGAGAGCTGATGGGCCAAACCCCGTCTCGCTTCCGGGCGGGCCAGAACCTCGGGCAAAGAGACATTTTCGATACGGATGCCAAACAGCACTGCGCCGCTATCGGGAAGGCGGAGGAGCGACTGGTGTTCGACCCTTAGCCAGACATGTTCCGCGGACACATCCGAAGTGAGGCGCGGAAGGCTTCTGCCTGGATGTTGGTTGAGTTCGGCGGATCGGCTCAGGCCCCAGTTGCTGCGTTCCCAACTGGCGCCCGGTTTGAGCTGGGAGAAAAACCGTTCCAGATGGTTGCCCAGTTGGTTGTTCAGGCCCGGAACGGGAGCGTGAACATCAGCCAGCGGATGGCCGAACTTCTCCTCCGGAGCCCACATCGACGGGAAACAAACGCAGCCCGCGACGAGGTGAAGCCGCGGTCCTTGCAGGAGGAGAAAGTCTGGTTCCAGATGCCGGCCGAGATGGGCAACCAAGTCGATGCCAAACTTTTCCATCGGGCCGGCGTTCATTAGAAAAGCCGCTGCCTCCGAAAGCGCCGCCTCGGCCTCCGCCAGGAACCCGAGATGACCCGATGGGGCTGCGGTGATCCAGTGCCGGCGTTCGGCGAGGATCGCATCGACGGCTGCAGTCGGGCCGTAGAACGGAGCGGCGGTTCCCGGCCGCAGATTGAGCGGGTAACGGAAATTCTCCGATGAGCTGAAGAGTTCGCTCCAGTGCATGGTGGGGTGAGGATCCATTCCAGCGATCCAGGTTTCAAGCAGGGCGGGCGACTTCGGCGTGGACGACGCGACCAACCACGGCACACTTCTCCCATGAAGCCGATTTTCAAATGGTCTCTCGCGGCCTGCTCGACGGCACTCGTTGTGGTCGCCTGTTCGACCGTTCCCGTTACCGGCCGCCAGCAGGTGAACCTCTTGTCCCTGGGCGAGGAGGCGCAGCTCGGGTTGACGAGTTTCTCCCAGATGAAGAAGGACCAGAAAATCAGCGGGGATGCCGCAACCACGGCCATGCTGATCCGCGTAGGGAAGCGCATCGCCGCCGTAGCCGGTCCGGACATGCCGAACGCGCAATGGGAGTTCGTCCTTTTCGACAGCAAGGAGGCGAATGCCTTCTGCCTGCCCGGCGGCAAGGTCGGCGTCTACGCCGGCATCCTGCCGATCACCAAAGACGAGGCCGGGCTCGCGGTCGTTCTGGGCCATGAGATCGCGCACGCGGTGGCCAGGCATGGCGGCGAACGCATGACGAAAGCGATGGGCCTCCAGCTGGGCGGCCAACTGCTCGGAGCCTACGCCAACACCAGGGGGGTGAGCGCGCAGAACCTCCAACTGCTCAATACGGCTTATGGGGTCGGCTCCCAAGTCGGCGTGGCCCTGCCGCATGACCGGGCCCAGGAAAGCGAGGCGGACCGGATCGGGCTGACCTACATGGCGCGGGCCGGTTACCAGCCGGAGGCGGCGGTGGATTTCTGGAAGCGCTTCTCCGACTTCACGCGCACTTCGGGCGGTGCGGGGACTCCATGGTTTCTCAGGACCCATCCGATCGACGATGTCCGGATCCGGCAGATCCAGGAATGGCTTCCGGAAGCCAGGGCCCAGTTCAAGCCGGCGCAGTAGCCATCCATGTTCCTGAAAACGAAAACCCCGTGGAACCGTTCGGGTCCACGGGATTTTGAATTATTGAGGTTCAGGATTTCCGCCGCCGCCAGACCAGTCCGCCGGCAAGGGCTCCCATGACCGGGATTGAGAGCCAGCCCACCTCCGGCACCGGCACAAACGCACCGGCGCTGCCGCCCATGGTGAAGCTGAACGGGGGATCGACCTTGTCCTCGATCATCATCGAGTAGGTCGTCTCGTAATAGAAAAGCTGTCCCGCATCCAGCATCAGGTCGTAGAGCCCGGTCGGCGAGTTCAGGCCCGTCAGGTCGATCGTGCCGGTCAGGTTGGAGTTTTTGTCGTAGACCTTGATGAAGGCCGAAGCGAGTTCCGTCGCGCCAAGAGGCAGGTTGGCCAGCGAAAGCCGGGGCAGCGGAAGGGCAAGATGAACATCGGGTGATCCGTCTCCTGTCCCGCGAACACGGCCGCTCAGGCTCAGGGTCAGATGGACCACAGCACTGGACGCCAGCAGATCCGGAGGAGGTTGGGTCAGCGTCTTCAGATCGCCGGAGAAGGTGAAGCTGAAGGTGTCGGCATGGGCGCCATCACCCACCGTGTAGCGGGCCGAGGCATTTCCGATGGCCTTCTCGGTCGGGCTGTTTGGGAACAACTGGACGGAGGCCGAAACGTCATAGGTAAGTCCCGATGTCGGCATCGACACTGGGACGCCGATCTTTGATCCCTGTGCATTCACTTGCTCCAAGGCCAACTCGGGAAAAGCCGCCGAGGCTTTCACTCCGAACGTCAGTCCACTGATTCCGAAAGGACTTTGGAGGAACGAGGCCTCTAGGATTTGCGGAGGAGGTTCTTCCCGAACAAAGGCACCGGCCGTCGGCACCCATGTGACGACGCCTAAACAGCTCCACGCGAACATAGCAGATATTTTCATACTATTACCGTCAAAAATGTATCGTTTCTGGACGAATCAGCAAGGGATGTTCTTGGGATCCTATTTCGAGGAAAAGGCTTTCAGGAAATGCCCGTCTCTCAAATCCTCAGCCACCCGGATGAACGTCCCCTTTCTCAATCTCTCCGCCCAATACGAAGCCCTCAAAGCGGAACTCCTCCCAGCCGTCGAAAAAGCCTTGGCCGGTGGCCATTACATTCTCGGGCCCAACGTATCGGCCTTTGAACAGGAACTCGCCGCCTACGTTGGAACCAAGTTCGCGCTCGGGGTCAATTCTGGCTCCGACGCCCTCACGCTCGCCCTGCGCGCCTTGGAAATTGGCCCAGGCGACGAGGTGATTACGACGCCGTTTACCTACATCGCCCCGGCCGAGTCGGTCGTCCAGATGGGGGCCAAGTTGATCTTCGCGGACATCGATCCGAAGAACCTTTGCCTTGATGCGGCCGATGTGGCCCGGAGGATCACACCCCGGACCAGGGCGATCATCCCGGTCCATCTTTTCGGTCAGGCCGCGCCCCTGGACGCACTGGTGAAATTGGCGGAACCGAAAGGCATCCATCTCGTCGAGGACTGCGCCCAGGCGATTGGCGCGACCAGCAACGGCAAGAAGGTCGGTGGCATTGGAACGGTCGGATGCTTCAGTTTTTATCCGACAAAAAACCTCGGAGCCGACGGCGACGGCGGGGCCATCGTGACCAACGACGAGACGCTTGCGAAGAAGTTCCGCATGCTGCGCGTCCATGGAATCGAGCGCCGCTACTTCCACGACCTGCACGGGTTCAATTCCCGCCTCGATGAACTCCAGGCCGCCATCCTGCGCGTGAAGCTCCCGCACCTCGACCAGTGGAACG
Source organism: Verrucomicrobiota bacterium (assembly GCA_043744715.1). Lineage (GTDB taxonomy): Bacteria > Verrucomicrobiota > Verrucomicrobiia > Limisphaerales > CANJSG01 > CANJSG01. Next base: position 4,776 of record JAYTUE010000174.1, read on the forward strand.
CCCGTCGGGCCGAGATCGCCGATCGATACCTTGCCGGATTGAAGGATCTCCCCATCGATCTGCCTGTCACCGCACCCGGGAATGGCCACGTTTACCACGTCTTCCATCTCCTGACCGACCGCCGTGACGATCTCCAGAAGCACCTCACCGATCACGGCGTGCCGACGATCATCTACTACCCGCAGCCGCTCCACTTGCAGAAGTGCTACGCGGACCAAGGATGGAAGGTCGGCGATTATCCAATCGCCGAAGAAATCTCCCGCCGCATCCTGCCGCTCCCGATGTATCCGGAGCTGACCGACGCCCATGTGGATCATGTCGTCGCGATGGTCCGGAGCTTCTTCGGGAAGTAGCCCGTAGGCCGGGCGTCCCCGCCCGGCGAGTCGGTGCTGCAACCGGGAAACATCGAACAACCAACATCCGAAACCGAACAGCGAAGGATCGGGAAGTCTCAGCCGGGATCATACAGTGGAAGGACGAGCCGCGAAGCGGCCTCGGCAAGGTAGGGCAGCGCAGCTTGCCTGCCCATGGCGCTGCCGGCCTGAAATCAAACAGTGCGGGCCGATCAGGGCGACGGAAGCTCCGGGAACCCTTTGTCAGCACGGGGCAGGCTGGAAGCCCGCCCTAC
>JAYTUE010000175.1:0-5392 GCA_043744715.1 Verrucomicrobiota bacterium
CCAATCCCTCCCTCAACTCCGAGAATACCTCCATTCCAAACCCGCACGCTCCCTGGCAATCCTCTCCCATTCATAAACCCAAACCAAAAGACCCTGGCCCGTGCTCAGGCCTTGTGGGCAAAAGAAAACCGCGGAGGCGAATCCTCCGCGGTCGTAAAAAAGCAGTCGTGGGCCCTGGTCCTACTCCGGGGGCTTGGTCTTGGGCAGACCGGTCACGCGCTCGCCGTCCTTCCAGGACCCGCGCTCCTTGAGGAGGGCGACGCGCTCAAAGCGCTTCAAGACGTTTCGTTTTGCACCCAAGTTGCTGGATGCCCGCAGGCTTCGATGCTGTGACATATCGTATTTTTCTCCGTAAAATCTGGTTGGCCCCGCCGAAACGGGGACGCGTTTACTATCAGGTGGGAGATGGATTGCAATAGGTTAAATCCTCAGCCCAGAGCCCGTCGGCATCTGGTGCGAAGGTGTTATTGCGCATGAAAGGCGGCACATGAATCGTCGACGAAGCCGTTCTTGGCGGCGCCCATGCAACTTTCCACCACGATCCTGAAGCTCCATCCGAAGACTCCGTTCCGGATTTCCCGGGAGGCTCAGACCGAGGTCCAGAACGTCATCATCAAACTGGCGGCGGACGGAGTGGTCGGATACGGGGAGGCGTCCCCGAACAAGTTCTACAAGGAAACGGCCGACCGAGTCGTCGAGTTGATCGAAGGCCTCGGCGGCTACTTCGGCGGCTTGCGGGTTGATTCCGTGGCCGACATCGAGCGTGTCTGGAACGAGGTCTGGCCCCGGCTCCAACCGTCTCGGGCGGCCCAGTGCGCCGTGGACATCGCGTTGTGGGATTGGCTGGCGAAGAAGAAGGGAATCTCCGTCTGCGAGCTGGCCCTTGGACGAAAGCAGGTTCGCATCGTGACCTCCTTCACCATCGGAATCTCCACGCCGGAGGAACTCGTCCGCAAAGTCCAAGAACTCAAAAATGTTCCCTCCATCAAGGTGAAGTCCGACGCCAAAGGAGACCTGGCCCCGCTCCGTTACATCGCCGCGAATACGGTCGCGAAACTCCGGGTCGATGCCAACTGCGCCTGGGCGGAGCTGGACGCGCGGGCCCTTTCCGCCGAGCTGACCAAGCTCCGCACCGAGTTCATCGAGCAGCCGCTTCCGCCGGATCTGCGCGGGCAGATGCCCGACTTCCTCACCCAGTCCGTCCTGCCGGTGCTGGCGGATGAAAGCTGTGTCGTGCTTGAGGATGTCGAACGCGTGCCGGGCTATTTCCACGGCTTCAACATCAAGCTGGTGAAATGCGGGGGCCTCACGCCCGGTCTGGCCATGATGCGCCGGGGCAGGGAGCTTGGTCTCAAGACGATGGTCGGCTGCATGTTGGAGACGAGCCTTCTCATCGCGGCCGGATTGGTTGTCGCGCAGGGAACGGATTTCGCCGACCTGGATGGTTCTTGGCTGCTGGCCGATGATCCATTCCCCGGCCTGTCCTATGAGGACGGCATGATCGGCGTGACCGGGAAACTCGGCCTGGGCGTGGAAGCGCGGATCTGAAGGTGGACGGGCTGCGGGACAAAAGCGGAAGTGGTGGAGACGAGGGGGATCGAACCCCTGACCTTCTCATTGCGAACGAGACGCTCTACCAACTGAGCTACGTCCCCAAACCGCTGGGCAGAGGGATAGTCAGCGTGTCCATGGCCAGCAAGCCAATTCTCCTCGCGGCCGCATCGCCGGTCCTCGTGATTGTTGTCGGGCCAGTTTTGACAGCCGCACACGCGGCGTGAACACTCCTCGGCAATGGAATCTCTTGGTCTCCTCGCTGAAGTCGCCGCCGCGCCGGCCGCGTTTTCCGGCAGCATCCTCGAACAGCTCGCCCTGCCCGCGGTCTGGATCAGCCTGCTCACGCTCACGCTGCTGGAGATCGTCCTGGGCATCGACAACATCATCTTCATCTCGATCCTCAGCGGCAAACTCCCGCCCGAGCAACAGGCCAAGGCCCGCCGGATCGGCCTCATCCTCGCCCTTGTTACCCGCATCCTGCTGCTGCTCTCCATCTCCTGGGTCATGAGCCTGAAGAACGAGCTTTGGGAGTGGGCCCCGTTCGGCCTGCCCCTGCCGAACACCGGCAAGGAGCTTATTCTCTTTCTCGGCGGCCTGTTCCTGATTTTCAAGAGCGTGAAGGAAATCCACGAGAAGCTCGAAGGCCACGACGGTGAGAAGTCCGCCGCCATCGCCCCGACCTTCCGCAGCGTTGTCACCCAGATCTTGATCCTCGACGTCGTCTTCTCCCTCGACTCCGTCATCACCGCCGTCGGCATGGTCTCGGAGGTCTGGATCATGGTCACCGCCGTGCTCATCGCCGTGATCGTCATGCTGGTCTTCGTGAACCAGATCAGCTCCTTCGTGGACAAACACCCGACCGTGAAGATGCTGGCCCTGAGCTTCCTCATCCTCATCGGCGTGCTGCTCACCGCCGAGGGCTTCGGCCAACACATCCCCAAGGGCTACGTCTACTTCGCCATGGCCTTCGCCGTCGGCGTCGAGATGCTCAACATCCGGAGTCGGCCCAAGTCCACGAAGGACAAGGACACGGTCAAACTGCACCAGCCCTACCGCTGAACGTCGTCAGGACGCCGGAGCGGGTGTCGAGCAGGTTGGCGGCTCCGAGTCCATCGAGCTTCTCCATGAAGCGTGCGGCAAGCCCGGCGATCTGTCCGCGCTGCTGGTAGGTCATCAAACCCAGCAGACGCGAACGCCGCCACGGGCTCGGTTGGACGGTGGCCGTCGCCCAGTTTTTGCCGAGCAACGTTTCACCGCGGAAGACCAGTCGCCCCTCGTCGTGTCGCGCGAGCAGTCGTTTACCGGCGCGGCGCAGGAGCGCGTGGTTGTCGCTCCGGCCAATGACCAGAAGGTTCGCCTCAAGCAGGTCCGCGTCGGTGAGTGCGTCATCCGGTTTCACGAGGAGTTTGCCCGCCCGCATGGTCCGGTCGCCGAATTGAAACCGCGCGAGCCGTTCGGCTTCCGCGCGCAGCAGCGCGGACTCCTGGGGAATCTCCGAACCCGCCGGATAACTTATGACGAGCCGTTCTCCAAACAGATCGGCGAAGCTGCCCGAGCGGTGAGGCGCTGTGACCAGGCGGGCCGCCCTGGGCTGTTTGTGCGAGAGCAGCCAATCCACGAGCTCTCCCCTGCGCTCCGGACGGAGCAGCCAGTTCCACGAATCGTGTCCCCGGCCTGGCAGCTCGTCGTAACGGATGGACGACCCGAGTTTCCGCAGCGCGGCCACGAGTGACCTTGATCGTTCGACCGGGACCACCGCGTCGGCGCTTCCATGGATGCACCAGACCGGCTTCCGGCGGAGAGCGGGCATCGTTGCCGGGTCACCGCCCCCGCAGATCGGCACGATGGCCGCAAACTGGTCGGGAAACTCCGCCGCCAGCCGCCATGTGGCGAAGGCTCCCATGGAAACCCCGGCGAGATAGATTCGCCGTCCGTCGATCCGGTAGGTTTCGCGGACATGGCGGACCGCTTCCCAAAGATCCGTTTCACCCATCCACCGCCAGTCGACGTCGCCGCGTCCGAATGGCGAGAGCAGGAGCACCCGTTCGTCGAAGCCCAGCCTCGGAATTCGGAAGCACTCCTCGGGAATCATCCGGTGATCCGCATCGCTCCCGTGCAGCGTGACGAGCAGCGGCCAGGCTTTGCGCGCCGTGTAGTCCTCCGGAACCCACAGCGCGTAGGGCTGCGATGAATCGTCGATCTCCGACACGTATTCCAGATGCCGGTAGCCGGTCGGAGTTTTGGAGTTCTTCGCGGTCGCGGTTGGAGTGCGGCGGGGCACGCGCGGACCGTAGGCCGGGCGTCCGTGCCCGGCCAGTCTGTGGTTTTGTCCACAAGCAGGCCAACGACCGCCAGCAGCCCGTCAAAGAACGCCCGGTCAGGGGACCGGGCCTACAAGGAAGACGGCAAACCTTCGGTTTGTTGTAGGCCGCGTGCCCTCACACGGCGCCTCGGCGGAATTCTCAGACGGGCTCTAAGAGCGACACTGGCCGGGCGCGGACGCCCGGCCTACGGGTTCGAGAGTTTTCCCAGCCGCATGGCGTGAAAGAGATACTGCTGCGCGTAGCCCGCGTTCGGTCCGAAGTAGGTGTCGGCAAAATGTCGCAGGCGGGCCGGACGCGGCCGACGCTTCGGAAAGTAGAGCTGCCGCAGAGCCTTCAGCACCCACACGTCGACCGGGAACGCGGTGGGAAAGCCAAAGCCGAACAACAGGGCGCAATCCGCCACCTTGCGCCCGACACCGGGCAGGCTTTCCAGGTGCTTGCGTGCCTCGGACAGCGGCATCCGGGACACCGCCTCCAGGTCAGGTTCTCCGGACGCGATCCTGCGGGCCGTGCCCAAAAGATAGGGAGCGCGGAACCCCAGCTTGCAGGCGCGCAGTTCGGCTTCGGAGGCGGCGGCGATCCGCGCGGCGGACGGGAACGCATGGACGGGACCGTGAGCCGAAGGAACCGCCTCGCCAAAGCGTTCGCTGAGCAGCGTGATGATCTGCCGGATCTGCACGATCTGCTTCGTCGATGAACAGATGAACGATGCGAGGCATTCCCATGGTTCCTGTTTCAGAAGGCGCAAGCCCCGGCAGGCGGCGACGGCCGAACGGAGTGGAACATCATCGGGAAAACTGGCCAGCACGTCGGGCAGGTCGATGTGCAATTGGAGATGCTCCTCCAGCCAGGCCCAGGCGGGTTGATCCGTGGCGCATTCGGCGGAGATGCTTTCGCCGTTCTGCCTCAGGCGAACCCAGCGTCCGCAGACCACTCCCTCCCACGTCTCCCCCACCGGCTTCCAGCGGAACGCCTGCCCACAGCCAAGCGTGGCCGCGAGGTCGTAGTGCGGGACTTGCCATGACAGGAACTTGGTTGGAACGGAACTCATCGAAAGCGGGCGCAGCGTTTCGCCTTGGGCTTGAGAAATCAACCAGGCGGCTTGAACCGCAAATGACTTGGAGGCGGCGGATCATGTCGTGGGCAGTGTTTCATCCTCCGCTTTTCCGCGTCCTCTGCGGCTTGTCGAATCCGGCGCTGGAGATTGCAGGCTTGAGCGGAAGCGGGACCAGCCGGAGATTTCGCATCGCCGATGGCCAGCAACGAACTTCCACAGGTCAGCATCATCATGCCCACGCTCAATGCGGGCGCGTTGCTGGACAACTGCCTGTCGTCGATCGCGCGGCAGACCTATCCGAAGGACAGGCTTCAGGTCGTGCTGGGGGATGCGTTCAGCAAGGACGACACGCGCGAGATCGCGGCGCGCTACGGCGCGCTGGTGATCGACGATACGGGCAAGAACATGGAGGAGGGCAAACGAATCGCCCTCAAGCACGCGACCGGCGAGTTCATCG
>JAYTUE010000176.1:0-5376 GCA_043744715.1 Verrucomicrobiota bacterium
ATGTTGGATGTTGGATGTTGGATGTTTCCAAAATCGCGGCGCCCGCTGGCCGGGCGGAGACGTCCGGCCTAGGCCAAGGTGCTTTTCAGATAGCCGCAGGTTGAAATACGGAATGGCTTTGGCCCGTCTGCCCCTTAACGTCTGAACGTATCCTGTTGCCCGGAAAAACCGTGCGTCGCCGTGTCCCCGGGTGGTTGCAGGTTTCTATTTCAGTTCGTCAGCCATCTGTGCCAACACCGACTCATCCCATGAGAATCAAGATCCTGTTCCTCGTCTTCGTGGCCGCCCTTGCGGCGGCGTGGACCTCGTCCGCGGCCGAGCCCCTCCGCGTCTTCATCCGCGGCGGCGTCAAGACGCACGGCCCCAACCAGCACGACCATCCGCGCTTCCTCGGCGACTGGACCAAGCTGCTCGGCGAACGCGGCATGGCCGTCGCGGGCGGGATGACGTTCCCGACCGACGACCAGCTAGCCAAGACCGACGTCGTCATCATCTACGCCGCCGACGGCATGAAGATCACCGGCAACGACCGCGCCAATTTTGAGAAATTCCTCCAACGAGGCGGCGGCGTGGTCGTGATCCACGACGGCATCGTGGCCGACGACCAGCATGACTGGTGCAAGAAGATCGTCGGCGGGACGTGGATCTGGGGAAATAAGGCCCCCGGCCGCACGCCGACGAAATGGTTCGAAGGCAACGTCGGCCTCTACTTCGTCGACCAGGAGCATCCGATCACCCGGGGCGTCTCCAACTTCGATTGGAAGGACGAGGTCTACAACCAGCTCGAAATGGCGCCCGACGCCCATGTGCTGGCCATGAGTTTTATCGACGTCTTCAACGTCCATCCGCAGCTCTGGACCTACGAGAAGACGCTTGAAGGCGGCAGCAAGCCCTACCGCGCCTTCGTCAGCCTCCCCGGCCACGACTACGATGTCTTCAACACGCCGCACTACCGCGCCATCCTGCTCCGCGGCCTGGCTTGGGCCGGCCATCGCGCCAATGCCGACGAGTTCTGCAACCAGGTGGAGCTTGGTTCCCTCCGTTATCCGGAAGGCGGGCCGCTGCCTTCGCAGAAGGCCGTCACGAAGCTCAATCCCCATCCCGAGTTCAACGTCTCCGTCGTGGCCGATGAGAACGTCGCCGAGAAGATCATGTCCATCGACTGGGACGCCAAAGGCCGCATGTGGGTCGTGGAGACGCCCGAGTATCCCGGCGGCCGCGACGTGAACAAAAACGACTTCAAGCAATTCCCCAACCGCCTGCAGGAGCCCGATAAGTTCCCGGTCGGCGGCAAGGTTGAACGCAAGCCGAAGGACCGGATCTCGTTCCTCGAAGACACCAACGGCGACGGGGTGATGGACAAGAAGACTGTCTTCGCCGACGGCCTTGAGCTCCCCACCTCGCTCGTCTTCTACAAGGACGGCGTCATCGTTTCGCAGGCTCCCGACATTCTCTGGATCCGCGACACCGACGGCGACGGCAAGGCCGACAAGACCGAAGTCCTCTTCACCGGCTGGGGAACATTCGATACTCACGCGGTGATCAACAACTTGCGCTGGGGCATGGACGGCTGGGTCTACGGCACCGTCGGCTACTCCCGTGGCAAAGACGTCTCGTCGCCGAAGAGCGGCAAGAAATTCGGCGACATCTCCGCCGGCATGTATCGCTTCCGCCCGGATGGTTCCGCGCTGGAACAGATCTCCGCCAACGGCTGCAACACCTGGGGCTGCGAGATCGCGCCCGACGGCGAATACATCTACACCACCGCCACCTGTGGCACGCCCATCCTCCACGTCGTCCTGCCCGAGAAATACCTCGCCCGGGGCAGCGTCGGCGGGCACCCGGCCTGGCAGAATGTGATCGAGGAAAACAAGATCTACCCCGCCTTCGACGAGAAGCGTCAGCCCTACGTGCAGATCGACTGGGTCGGCGCGTGGACCGCCGCCACCGGCGCGACGATCTACGACGGCGGCGCTTGGCCGGCCAAATGGGCTCCCGACGAGCGCTACTCCTTCTTCATGGGAGAAGCCACCCGCCAGCTCTTCCACCACGAGTTCCTCGACCCCAAGGGCGCGACCTTCCAGGGCCGGAAGGAAGAGGGCCGCAAGCAGACCGAATTCATGGCGAGCACCGACTACTGGTTCCGCCCCATCCACAGCCGCGTCGGTCCCGACGGGGCGATCTACCTCGTCGATTTCTACAACCAGATCGCCGTCCACAACGACACCCGCGGACCCGGCCACGGCGCGCGCAACGCCGCCGCCCGTCCCGACCGCGACCACCACTTCACCCGCATCTACCGCATCCAGCACAAGGAGGCGAAGGCGCTTCCGCCAGCGAAGTTTGATGTGAAGAAACCCGCCGAGCTCGTCAAGCTCCTCGACCATCCCAACGGCTGGACCCGTGGCACGGCCAACCGCCTGTTGAATGAAACGCAGCCCGCCGCCGCCGTGAAGCCGCTGGCCGCGCTGCTCAACAGCAAGGCGTCCAAGTTCTCCCGCATCCACGCGCTGCAAAGCCTCAACAACCTCGGCAAGCTCGACGAACCGCTCCTTGTCGCCGCGTTGAATGACAACGACCCGGCCATCCGCAAGAACGCCGGCAAACTCGCAGCCGAACGCGACTCCCTCGGCAAGGAAGCGACCGCCTCCCTCCGCGCCCAGCTCAAGGATTCCAACGACCGCGTCCGCATCAACGCGCTCATGGCCCTTGGCTCGCAGCCCGCCACGAAGGAGATCGCCGAAGCCGTGGTCGCCGCATGGCCGTCGCTGAACGGCCCCTTCATGCAGTCCGCCGCCGTCGGTGCTGCTGGCAAAGACCCGGTGCTCTTCGTCGAAGCGGCCCTCGCCTCCAAGGATGCCGTCACCCTGGCTGGCCTCGTCCCGCACCTCGCCCGCCTGGTGGCCAACAAACAGGATGGTGCGATCTCGGCCCGCTTCGTCGCCGCGCTGGCCGCCGCTCCGGCTTCGGTCGATGCCCTCAAGCGCGTCGCGCTCGACGCCTTCGCCCCGGCGCTTCGTGGAGACTCGGCGCCCGCATGGAACGCCGCGCTCGAAGGTTCATTGAAGTCGCTACTCGCCTCCACCGGCACGGCCGGATCCGTCCTGCCGCTCGTCGCCAAGTGGGATTCCGGCAACCAGCTTACCTCGGCCGTGAAGCCCGCCATCACCCGCGCCGAAGCCCAGCTCGCCGACAAGTCCCTTAGTGACGATGCCCGTGGCCAGGTCGCCGCCAACCTCATCGGTGTCCGCAAGGCGGAGGCGTCGATCGTTCCCGCCGTTTCCGGCCTGATCGGTGGCGACTCCAGCCCCGCGCTTCAACGCCGCGTTCTCGAAGTGCTCGGCGCCAATCCCGACACCGCCGCCGTGATCGTCACGAAGTTCGCCGGGCTGCCCACCGAACTCATCGAGCCCGCCTTCTCCCAGATCCTCAAACGCAACGAAACGACCCTCGCGCTCGTCGAGCAGCTCGCGCTGAAGAACGTCGACATCGTGAAACTCGGCCCCGCCCGGCAGCATCGCCTCCGCACCCATCCCGATCTCGCCGTCGCCAAACGCGCCAGCCAGGTCATCGATGAGTTGAAGGGTCCTGAAGCCAAGGAGAAGGACGCCATCATCGCGAAGCTCGCCCCCGAGGTCATCAAGACTGGCAACGTGGCCAACGGCAAAAAACTCTTCACCGCGCAGTGCGCCGCCTGCCACGTCTTCAAGGATGAAGGCCGCAACCTCGCCCCGAGCCTCACCGGCATGGGTGCGCACGGTGCGGCGGACCTGCTTGTCCACATCGTCGATCCGAACCGGTTGGTCGAACCCAACTTCGTTTCCGTCGCGATCGAGACGAAGGACGACCAGTCCTTCGACGGCATCATCGAACGGGAGAACTCCAGCGAGGTGGTCCTGCGCAACGCCGCCGCCGACTACACGATCCGCGTCTCGAACATCAAGTCGCGCACCAGCACCGGCCGTTCACTGATGCCGGAAGGGTTCGAGCAGCTCGGAGCCGAAGGCCTGCGCGACTTGCTCACCTACATCTGCGCCGACGAGAGCCGCTTCCGCGTGCTCGACCTGACCAAGGCCTTCACGGCGAACAACAGCCGCGGACTTTTCGGCAGCTCGGACGACCGCGAGGACACGATCAGCTTCCGCAAATACGGCCTGCAGAAGGCGGGCGACGTGCCGTTCGACATCATCAGCCCCGACAAGGCCGTGGCCAACGTCGTCGTCCTCAAGGGCGGCGCGCCGGGTTCCTGGTCCCGCCAGAGCGTGCCGCAAACGGTTGAGATCCCCGTCGGCGTGGCCGCCGCGCAGCTCCACTTCCTCGGTGGCGTGGCCGGTTGGGGACATCCGCTCAATCCCGACGCGAACGCCGCCAAGGTCACGATCCACTTCGTCGGTGGAGCCACCGAAGTCATCACGCTGAAGAACGGCGTGGAGTTCGCCGACTACAACGGCAAGTTCGATGTGCCGGGTTCCAAGGCCCTTGAAAACTGGACGCGCGGTCGCGGCCAGATCCGCTGGTTCAGCAAACCCGTCCGGGGCACCGCCGTCATCGAGAAGCTGACCATCGCGAGCTTCGACAACGGGGTCGCGCCCGTCCTGTTCGCCGTCACCGCCGACACGGAGCGCACCGCCATGAAGTCCGGGGCACCGGCCGCCAAGCCGGCCGCGCGCGTCTTTGAATGGAGCAAGGGAATCAAGACCCTCGTCGTCGGCGGCGGTTCGTCGCACGACTTCAACCGGTTCTTTAACCTCGCGGACAAAAAGACCCTTGAGGAAGGCGCGTTCGCCTCGGTGAACTACACCGAGAACTTCGCCGACATGGCCGCGAACATGAAGGCGGCCGACGTCCTCCAATACAACACGAACAAGGAGGTCAAGGACCCCACCGAAAAGCAGGCCATCCTCGACCACCTCGCCGCTGGCAAGGGCATGGTCATCATTCACGCTGGCGCGTGGTATAACCAGCCGGGCTGGCCCGAGTTCAACCGCGAGATCGTCGGCGGCGGTTCACGCGGCCACGACCGCCTGGGCGAGTTCGAGGTCAAGGTGACCAACGCCGCCCATCCCGTGATGAAGGGCGTTCCAGCCTCCTTCAGCCTCGTAGACGAGCTCTACTACCTGGAGTCCGACGCCAAGGGCACGCCCATCGAAGTGCTGGCCGAGGCCCATTCCTCCGCCAAGAACAAGACCTACCCCAGCGTCCATGTCGTGAAGCACCCGAAGGCCCGCATCGTCGTCATCACCCTCGGCCACGACGCCCGCGCCCACGACCTCGACGCCTACAAGAACCTCCTGAAGAACTCGATCGCTTGGGTGAACACGGTGAAGTGACTCGATCCGTAGGCCGGGCGTCCTCGCCCGGCCAGTTGGTGCTGTG
>JAYTUE010000177.1:0-5272 GCA_043744715.1 Verrucomicrobiota bacterium
GGGGCGAAGTCATCGAGTCCGACGACAGCGGCGTCACTTGGAAGAACCGTCGCCGTCTGCCCGATGGAATCCTGGGGCCGATCAAGAATAAGCCCGTCCAGCTGGCCGACGGCACGATCCTCTCGCCCACGAGCAACGAGGATCCCAAGACCGACACCTGGCGCGTCTACTTCGAGCGCAGCTCCGATGGCGGAAAGACGTGGCAGGCGACGCCGTTCGTCAACGACGGCCAAACCATCGGCGCGATCCAGCCGAGCCTTTTGTTTCATCCGGACGGACGGCTGCAGGCCATCGGTCGCTCCCGGCAGAACCGCATCTTCGACGTCAGTTCCACCGACGGCGGCAAGACATGGGGACCAATGACGCTCGGCTCCTTGCCCAATCCCAACTCCGGCACCGACGCCGTCACGCTTAAAGACGGCCGCCATCTGATCGTCTACAACCACGTCCCCGGGCTGCCCGGTCAATGGGGTGGAAAACGATCGCCGCTCAACGTCGCCGTCAGCCGCGACGGCAAGTCTTGGGACTCCGCGCTGATCCTCGAAGACGAGCCGAACATGGAGTTCAGCTACCCGTCCGTCATCCAGGCTTCCGCCGGCCTCGTCCACATCACCTACACATGGAAACGGCAGCGCGTGAAACACGTGGTCATCGACCCGGCCAAGCTGGCCCCGCGCCCGATGGCCGAAGGCACGTGGCCCTCGAAGTAGCAGGGAGCACACGGCGCGCGGAACATTGCTCCGCCAGATTCCCAGTTCCCCTCGCCGGCTTCGTTCCCTAGTCTTGGCGCGATGTCGCTTTGGCGTCGGATCTCTCAGTTCTACAAACCGGAAAGCCCCCGTCTGGCGGGTGTATTCCTGCTGCTCCTGGCCGGAATCGGCGCGAACCTGCTCAAGCCCTGGCCCGTCGCGCTGCTGATCGATTCCGTCCTCGATTCCAAGCCGCTGCCGGCCTGGTTGAACGCGGCCTCGGGGTGGACGCCCGATGCGTCGGTATTCGCGCTGGCGGTCGCGGCCTTCTGCCTCTACGTGCTGCACGGGTCCATCGACGCGGCCCAGAACTACGCCGCCATCGGCATCGGCCTGCGCGGGCTCATGCGGGCGCGCAACGCCGTCTTCGCCTGCCTCCAGCGGCTCTCGATGAAGTTCCATCACGGAACAAAGTCCGGCGACCTGATCTACCGCGCCTCGTGGGACACGTATTCGGTGCAGACGCTCTTCCAGCAGGGCGCGCTCACGATGCTGAAGGCCGGGCTGACGCTGGTGGGCATGACGGCTTTCATGCTGGCCTTGAACTGGCGTCTGACCCTCGTGGCCCTTGCCATCGTGCCTCTGCTGGTCGCGGCCATCCGCTTCTTCGGCCGCAAGATGACCGAGCGCGGCCTGGCGGCGCAGCAGGCCGACAGCGCGGTGACGACGCATGTCCAGCAGACGGTCGCGGCCTTGCCGCTGATCCAGAGCTACACGCGGGAAGACTACGAGCTGGGCCAATTCTCCGAGCAAACCGAGGACGCCCAGAAGAAGCGCCTCAAGCAGCACGCATGGGAGTTGATCTACTGGCTCGTGATCGGCGGCATCTTCGGCCTGGGCGCGGCGCTCATCATCTGGGTCGGTGGCCTCGAAGTGCTCGCCGGCAAGTTGACCAAGGGCGACCTCTTCATCTTCCTGAGCTACCTCGGACAGCTCTACGATCCTCTCAACCAGCTTTCCCATGTGGGCGCGACCGTCTCCAGCGCATCCGCCGCCGCCGGCCGGGTTCTGGAACTTCTCGACGCCCCCGAAGATGTGAAGGACGCGCCGGACGCGCGCGCCGTCGTGCGTGCAACTTCAGCGGCGCCGACCTCGGCCACCGGGGCGGCACTGGCCGTCTCGGGTAAGATTGCGTTCGATGACGTCCACTTCGGCTACACGTCCGACCGCGAGATTCTGAAGGGGTTGACCTTCGAGCTGAGAGCCGGTGAATCCGCCGCCGTCATCGGCCCCAGCGGCGTCGGCAAGACCACGCTGATGAACCTGCTGCCGCGCTTCTACGATCCGATTTCGGGCACAGTGCGGCTGGATGGCGCGGATCTGAGGCAACTCAAGTTGCGGGATCTCCGGTCACAGATCGCCGTTGTCTTGCAGGAACCCATCCTTCTCCCGACGACCATCGCGGAGAACATCGCCTACGGCCGGCCCAACGCGTCGCGCGAGGAGATTGAAAGCGCCGCACGATCCGCCAACGCCGACGTCTTCATCCGCCGTCTGCCGCAGGGCTACGACACCCAGGTCGGCGACGGGGCGGCCCGTCTCTCCGTCGGTGAACGCCAGCGGCTCAACCTAGCGCGTGCGTTCCTCAAGGACGCCCCGATCCTCCTTCTCGACGAACCCACCAGCGCCCTCGACGCCGAGAGCGAGGATCTCGTCGTGCGCAGCTTCCACGAACTCATGAAAGGCCGGACCGTGCTCATGGTGGCCCATCGCCTCAGCACCATCCGGCGGGTCGACAAGATCCTGATCTTGAACGACGGCCGTCTCGCCGAATGCGGCACCCACGACGAACTGATCCGCCAGGACGGCTACTACGCCCGCGTCACTCGAGGACAGATCGCGCTGGAGTGAATCCGTTAGAGCCCCGCTGATTTAATCGCGCTCCGCCGGAAAGGCTGCCGACGAGCTGGGAGCGTGGAGGGCGGGATGGGGGTATGGAACAACAGGGGGAGTTTCGCGGGGGCCGAGTTCATGGCGAAGAAGAAGCCCACGCGGCGGGAGAAGTTCCTCGCCGGCATGGAGGAGGCCGTGCCGTGGGCGGAGCTGCTGGCCGTCATCGAGCCGTTCTCCCCGCGGGGCCGGCGCGCGAGCGTCCTCCCATCGGGCTGGAGCGGATGCTGCGCGGCTTCGCCCGGATCGACCTTGCCGCCGACGGCGTGCCCGACGCCGCCACGCTGCTCCACTTCCGCCACCTGCTCGAGACCAACGACCTCTGCAAAGGCCTCTTCGACGCCGTCGACAAGGACCTCGCCGCGCGCGGCCCGATCAAGGCGTTGGAGAAAGCCAAGGCAGCGGCGCGGCCGCCAGAGCACCGTCGCCAATGGCGGCCAGACCACCACCTTCGCCTACAACGCCCTCGGCCAGCCCGCCACCGAGACCTACTCCGGTTCCGGCCATCCCCTCAACACCTGGGCCATGGGAGTAATCCCCGACAGCCTCTATCGCCGTGGCCGCCACGAATACAAGTTGAACGGCACCGTCCAGATCGGACGCGATTACGGCTACGACACCGCCGGACGCCTCGCCAACATCGTGCCCGGTCCCGGCTGGGTCACCTTCGACTACCTGCCGAACAGCGGCCTCATCGAGAAGGTCAATTTCTTCGAGGGCACCATCTCCTCCAGCGTGCCGCGCATGGTCACGACCCGCAGCTACGACAAGCTCAACCGCCTCCTCGGCCAGCGGTCCGACTTCGCAAGCCAGCTCCAGCCCGTCCATTCCACCGGTTACGACTACAACGACGCCAACCAGCGCGTCCGCAAATACGAGCCCGACGGCAGCTACTGGGTTTACACCTACGACAGCTTGGGCCAGGTTACCTCCGGCAAACGTTACTGGGCCGATGGCTCCCCGATTGCCGGGCAGCAGTTCGAGTATGCCTTCGACGACATCGGCAACCGCAGCTCCGCCAAGTCCGGCGGCGATGCCAACGGGTTGAATCTCCGCACCACCAGCTACTCGGTGAACCTGCTCAACCAATACAGCAGCCGCAACTCGCCGTCCTCCGTCGACATCATCGGCGCGGCCTCCCCGTCGGCCACCGTCACCGTCAACAGCGGCGCCACCGTGCGGAAGGGCGAATACTTCTGGAAAGACCTCGCCGTCTCCAACGGCTCCGGCCCGGCCAGCACCTCGGTCTCCATCGCGGCCAGCTCCGGCGGCTCCTCCACCGGCAAACTCCTCTGGCCTTCCGCCAGCGAGTCACCCACCTACGACGACGACGGCAATCTGCTCTCCGACAGTCTTTGGACTTACACCTACGACGCGGAAAACCGGGTTGTCGCCATGCAGAGCCAGGGCGGCGTCGCCACCGATTTCCGCAATCGGTTGGAGTTCATCTACGACTGGATGGGACGACGTATCCAGAAGGTGTCGAAGACTTGGGACACCATGACCAGCGCCTACAACGCCGGCATTACGCTCAAGTTCCTCTACGACGGCTGGAACATCGTCTCCGAGCTGGACGGCTCCAACAACCAACTCCGCACCTACATGTGGGGTCCCGACCTCTCCGGCTCCCTTTCCGGTGCCGGCGGCGTCGGAGGACTCCTGAGCATGTTCGACATGGCCACCTACAAATACCAGTTCTACGCCTACGACGGGAACGGCAACGTGGGCGCCCTGGTCGACCAGACCGGGACCACCACCGCCCGCTACGACTACGGCCCCTTCGGCGAACTCGTCCGCTCCTCCGGCACCCTCGCCAAGGCCAACCCGTTCCGGTTCTCCACCAAATACCAGGACGACGAATCAGGCCTCTCCTATTACGGCTACCGCTTTTACGACTCAAAGGCCGGAAGGTGGATCAACAGGGATCCGATCGGGGAAAGGGGAGGTGTAAACGTGTATGAGTTTATTAGAAACAATGCGAATAATTTTGTTGATACCGATGGACGATACGACTGGTCAGACCTAGAAAACGACTGGACCGGGGTGAAGGACTGGGCCAGTGATGCATGGGATCGAGCTGCTGGCACATGGGACAATGGAGTTTTCTTAAAAGACTGGTATTCTAATGGTGGAAGCGCGAACCGGGAATACGGAGAAAACGACCGATTGACCCGTCTCCTAATGGAGTCAAATGGTGCGAAGGACATTACAACGAAATATCGAGCCGCGAATTGTCCGTCGAACTTCGCGGGTTCCTACGGAACGATTCAAGGCTACAAGGACACATTTTTTCATTGGGGATTCTTGAACCCAGCCGAATGGCAGGTTGGCGGGTTTGTTTTTACGGTAAAAAGAATTGGTCCCTGTAAGGTTCAATATAATGTCATTAACAATGCTACTCGTAAATCGTTCTTTGGTGAACCGACTCTGCGCGGCTGGGCTAATCACTTAGGAATCGACTGGACTCCCTGGGGACAGCATCCACGTGACCAAGTCTCGTGGGGTGGGGAAATCAAGCAAACGTTTACTTGGACGCAACGGTGGCCATGATTTGTTCTGAAAACAGCGACGGGAGAGGCGTGTGCCGCGCGTATAATGCCCGTCCGCGGGCCGGCTTTTCGGGGGTCGCCGCA
>JAYTUE010000178.1:0-5268 GCA_043744715.1 Verrucomicrobiota bacterium
CACCATTTTCCAGGTGTCTTTTTTCCATGAGTCAACGACCCCTTTTCCCCCAACTCAGCCCATCCCCTTGGGTGTCATTTAATTTGAGTCAACGCGTCGTCATTCCGCGCCGCCGGTTGGGCATTGGATTTCCCGTCCACTCTGTAATCGCCAGCGGCGGGGGCCGGGCTTATCACCATCCCGAAATGAGCATTCTCAACTTCCTCAAGGGACAGGCCCTCGAAGTCATCGAGTGGAACGACGATTCACGGGACACGCTGGCGTATCGCTGGCCCGACGAGGACAAGGCCATCAAGCGCGGTGCCCAGCTCATCGTGCGCGAATCGCAGGCCGCCCAGTTCGTCTACCTCGGCGAGTTCGGCGACACCTTCGGCCCGGGCAAACACAGCCTCGTCACCGACAACATCCCGATCCTGACCAAGCTGGCGTCGTGGAAATATGCCTTCGACGTGCCGTTCAAGGCGGACGTCTACTACGTGGTCACCCGCACCTTCACCGGCAACAAGTGGGGCACGGCCAACCCGGTGATGATGCGCGACCCGGACTTCGGCATCGTCCGCGCCCGGGCCTACGGCATCTACGACTTCAAGATCGTGGAGCCGCGCACGTTCCTGAAGGAAGTCGCCGGCACGGACAACCATTTCCGGCTCGATGAATTCCAGGACACGATGCGGTCGAAGATCATCTCCGTCTTCAGCGAAGCATTGGCCAGTTCCAAGGTGCCCGTGCTCGACGTCGCCATGCGCTACGGCGAACTCGGCGACGCGCTCCTGCCGGTCATCAACCCGATCACCCGGGCCAAATACGGCATCGAGATCACGAACTTCGTCGTCGAGAACGTCTCCGTCCCGCCCGAGGTCGAGCAGGCCATCGACAAGCGCTCCAGCATGGGCGCGATCGGCAACCTGAACGACTACGTGAAGTTCCAGCTCGCGCAGGGCCTCGGCCAGCCCGGCGGTGGTGGATCACCCGCAGGCACGGCGGCCGAGCTCGCCGTGGGCTTCGGCCTCGCGCAGCAGCTCATGAAGGACGGCGGCCTGACGGGTGGAGCCACGCCTCCCCCGCTCCCCAGCGCAGCGGCTCCGGCGTTCGATCTCCTCAGCCCGGCCGATGCCGGCAAGCTGCTGGGCGTGAGCGAAACTGACGTGATCACCAGCATCACGGACGGAAGTCTCAAGGCGAAGAAGATCGGCAGCGCCTACCGCATCTCCAAGGCGGCCTTGGAGGAATTCCTGAAGGGCTAAAGAACCTGAACCGAAACGATGAGCGCCATCCTTGAGTTCATCCTGCAACTGATCGGCGAGAACGCGCTGCACTCCGGTTTCTGGCGCTTCTTTCTTTGCCTGATGGCCGGGTTCTCCATCGCCGGCATCGTCTGGTGGAAGATGGGCCAAGGACCGCTCACCAACACGATTGCCGTAGGAACGATTCTGACGATGTCTGTCATCGGAGTATTCTGGGCGCGTTCCGCCGCCTGATCTCGCCATGTCCGAAATCCTCGCCCGCGACAAATACCACTGCCCGACCTGCGGGGCCGACGCGCATTGGAACGCCGCCAAGCAGGCCCTTGTCTGCCCTTACTGCGGGACGGTTTCGCCCGCGCAGCTCACCACCGAGGGCGAGATCCAGGAGCACGACCTGGTCAAGGCGCTGCGTTCCGTGCCCGACGACCAGCGCGGCTACAACACCGAACGCGTCTCGGTGAAGTGCCAGAGCTGCCAGGCCATCTCCTCCTTCGAGCCCAGCCGCGTCGCGCAGAACTGCGATTTCTGTGGCTCCGCCCAACTGGTGCCCTACGAGCAGACCAAGGCCGTCATCCGCCCCGAGAGCCTGCTGCCCTTCAAGCTGGCCGACACCGCCGTTCGCGACCAGATCCGCCAGTGGTATGGCAATCGTTGGTTCGCGCCGAGCGCCCTCAAGTCCCGCGCGCTGACCGACACGCTGAAGGGCGCCTACCTGCCCTACTGGACGTTCGACGCCAAGGTCCACGCCGATTGGACGGCCGAGTCCGGCTACTACTACTACGAGACCGAGAGCTACACCGATTCGCAGGGCAATCGCCAGACACGCCAGGTGCAGCGAATCCGTTGGCAGTGGAGCAGCGGTTCGCTCAACCACTTCTTCGACGACAATCTCGTCGCCGGGACGAAGGGCACACATCCCAAGCTGCTGGAGAAGATCGAGCCGTTCCCCACCAAGGAGCTGATCCCCTACGACGCGGGCTACCTCGCGGGGTGGGTCGTGGAGCAATACCAGGTGGATCTGACTTCAGCCGCGCAGATTTCGCGTGATGAGATGGACGCGCAGGTTCGTGCCATGTGCGCCCGTGATGTTCCCGGCGACACCCAGCGCAATCTGAATGTCGACGCCACCTACAGCGACCTGACCTTCAAGCATGTGCTCGTGCCCGTGTGGCTCGTCTCCTACGTCTACGGCCGGAAGAGCTATCAGGTCCTCGTCAACGGCCAGACCGGTCTGATCGCGGGGGACCGGCCCTACAGCTTCTGGAAGATCTTCTTCCTCGTCCTCGGCATCGCCGCGGTGGTCGGACTGTTCCTGCTCATCGCGTCGGCGAAACAGTGACGCCCTTCATTCCACTTCGCGGGTGACCTCTTCCAGGATCGCCCGCTCACGGGTTTCGAGCAGGCGGGCCATCGGCGCCAGCGCGAGCCAATAGACCAGCACCGCCAGGCTGACCACGGCCACGGTCAGGATGGTCGCGGCTCCGACGGCCCAGGGCCCTTTCCCACCGAGATGGTAGGCCGCCAGCGGCAGCCAGATCGGGCCGAGCACGAGCGGGGTGGCGAACTGGAGCGCGATTGATTGGAGCAGCTTCTTTCCGTCGCGCGGCGTCTGGCGCATGGCGCCGGGATTCACGCGGAACGGGATGAGGATCGAAAGCAGGTTGCCGTAGGTCGACATCAGCAGATAGGCCGCAAACCACAGGGCCGCCCCGCCGAGGACCTCCAGCGGGTTCAACAGCCCGAACGCCGCCAATGCGACGAGGAACAGGACGACCAGCACGACGCTCGCCGGGACCACGGCCAGGTTCTTCGCCAGCAGGATAGACCGGCGCGGTGTCGGCAGGAGGACGAGGCAGCGGAACGACTGCCGGTCGTAGCCGAACTGGTTTCCGAACAGCTGCATCAGCCCGAACAGCGTCAGCATGATCATGCCGGGGATCAAGGGCGTGAACAGGCCCGACTGGGCCAGCGTCATGCTGCTCCGGCTGAAGATCGAACCGAAGACGATGATCATGATGAACTGCGAGGCGAAGACCATGCGCAGCTCGGGCGCGCGCGTCTGGCTGCGGAAGAATGCCAGCGTCAGCGCGCTCACATCCGCCGACATGAGCGGCAGGTCGCGGTCGTTGAAGGCCCGCCTGGGTATTGCGGCCGTTGCAGGAATCGCCGACGTCGAAGCGATCGGCGCGGCTTTTTTCACCCGGGCCGTGGCCCGGCCATAAGCCCGTCGTGCCTGGCCGAAGGCGACGAGGAGACCCGCGCCACCGACCAGTCCGAAGATCGCCGTCGTCCCCAGGGCCGGGAGTGGTGATCCTTCCGCGATGTTGAGGGCCGACAGACCGACCCACCCCGGCGGGATGTAGCGATGAACCTCGCGCACGCGCCCCAGCAGCAAGGCTTCAACCTCGGCACCGCTCCGGGGTTTGGCGGCTTCCAGTTGCGCGGTCTCCGTCATCTTTTTCCGCGACCACGAATTGTTGAGGAGGATGTTCGGCAGTTGCCCGAGAAGCATCATGCCGACCGTCAGCCCGACGATGATCGAACGCTTCCGGCGCGGATTGCTCATCAGCACGCCCAGCCAACCGCGCAGCGCATACGTCCATGCCGAAACGGCGAACACGAGACCGCCCACGGGCGGCAGCAGGAGAAGCCAGAGCGGTCCGTCCCGGAGCAGGCCGATGACCAGTCCGGCCGCACCGACGAAGAGGATCACGATGGCCGGAGCGACGAGCGACGCGATGTAGTTCAGCGTGAAGAGCTGCGGCATCGAGACCGGCAGATGCATCAGCTTGCCGATGTCGATGACCTCCGACCGTTGCAGCTCCGTCATCAGGCCGATCAGCCAGAAGAAGAGGAAGAGCCCCACCGCCACATCCGCGACCACGAAGACGATGACCGACTGTGCCTTGGCCAATCCAAACCAGCCCAGCGCCACGCCTCCGACAAATACCCCGACGACCAGCGCCACCGCCAGGACCAGCAGGATGATCGAAAGCACCTTTCCAAAACCGGAACTCTTCCGCCAGCGGTTCGCCCACAGCCGCCAGCGGAGCCAGAGCAGCGCGAGGAACTGCTCCTTGTTCACGAAGCGCCCTCCAGCCAGTTCAGCTTCTGCGTCTCCACATGGTCCGAACCCACCAGCGCGATGAACCGGTCCTCCAGCGAACCGCCCGCCGACCGCAGGTTCTCCATCGAATCCTGGAAGACCAATTTGCCCTTCACGATGATGCCGACCTGCGTGCAGAGCCGCTCCACGATCTCCATGACGTGCGACGTCAGGAACACCGTGGCACCATGGTCGACGAAGCGTTTGAGCACGTCCTTGATCTGCCGCGAGGCCACGGCGTCCACGCCCTCGAACGGCTCGTCGAGAAAGAGCAGTTCGGGTTTCGGCAGCAACGCGGCGGCGAGCGAGAGTTTCTTCTTCATGCCGTGCGAATACTCGACGGCGAGCTTCTTCTCGTCGTTCGCCAGATCCATCACCTCCAGCAGCTCCTGTGAACGCCGCCGCACCACATCCGCCGGCACGCCATACATCCGGCCGATGAAGGTGAGATACTCCCGCGCCGTAAGGTTCTCAAAGAGCGCGAGGTTCTCCGGGATCACGCCGACCCGCCGCTTCACTTCACGCGCCGCCTTCGGATCGGCCAGGTCCACGCCCAGCAACCGCATCGACCCGCCCGACGATGCGAGCAGGCCGGTGAGCATCTTGATCGTGGTCGATTTGCCCGCGCCGTTCGGCCCGAGGAATCCGTAGAACTGGCCCGGCCTCACGCGCAGGTCGATGGCGTCGACGGCGACAAACTGGTCGAAGGTCCTGGAAAGCTGGTGGGTTTCGATGGCGAATTCCATGGGCGCAGAGCGCGGCAGTGGATACCGCCCCTTCCCGTTTTGCGATGGGATTCACGGATGTGGGCCGGACCACGCCAGGGCAAAATGCTTTAATTGGACAAGTTGCTGAGTGGCACGGTGTAAAATTGGGACTAGACTCTGGACGGGTTTTTTGGTCTTCTAGGGCTGGATG
>JAYTUE010000179.1:0-20333 GCA_043744715.1 Verrucomicrobiota bacterium
CGCACCATGCGCCAGTCGTGCGCGCTCTCGTCCATGAACAGCGGCTTCCGGGCGGACACGCTGTGGACATCGATCGGGTGTTCTTCCAACTCGTAGGGAAACGGCTGCTCGACGTAGAGGATCATGCCGTAGATGCGCGGATGCTCGTCGCGCAGGCGGTCCAGCGTCGCGTTGACCACGGCGGGATCGGTGACCGTGCAATTAAAGTCGGCTGTCAACCAGACGACTCCTTCCTCCATTGCCAACTGCCCGACCCTCACGAGTCGCGCGTAATCCCAGGCCGGATCGTTGCCGCGCAGCTTCACCTTCAGGCAGGTCAATCCATCGCGCCGGATCCAGTCGCGGAGCAGCACGGGATACCCGTCGTCCGGTTCGGACCCCGTCAGTTCGTCAGTCCCCACCGGATCGAGCCCGCCGACGAGATGCCAGGCCTTAAGCCGACGCGGCGCGGGCTTTAAGAAGAAATCTTCCGGCCAAAGTCCCTTAAATGAAACGGCCGCACCGGCTGCCGGTTCCAAGAACGCAGCGAGATCGCTTGAAAGAAAACTCCGGTTGTAGGTCTCGTAGACCGGCCGCCCCACCCATCGCCCATACGCGTCGTGCAATGCCTGATCAAAGACCGAGCAGCAGACTAAGGCGGCCAAACGCGGCATCGGCTCGCCCAGTCCGGGATCAGCGGCGGCGATCAACCCCGGCAGCAACTCCTCCTGAAACGCCCAGCCCACTTCCAGCGCATGGCCGAACCGTTCGAAGCCCGCCCACGCCTCCGCCAGCTTCAGGCAGAAGTTCTTCAACGCCTGATGCCGTTCTTCATACCCCAGCCTGCTCGGCCAGACCCACGTCACGCTCAACGGCGTTTCGCCCCAGCCGGTCGCTTCACGTCCGTCGCGACCTCGCACCGTCAGCTTGGCGCGGGCGCAGGTCACGAACGTGGCGGTCTCCGGCCCGAACTTGAGAGGCACACGCGTATGCACCGGCAGGAAGAACAGCTCCACGGCCACCACGCGCGCATCGGTCGGCAAACTCATGCGTGCGAGCAAACACGAAGCCCTCAGGAAAAGACAACCCGTCGTCCGGCCACAAAACGACTGTCAGGCGAACAATGAAGCGATCGGCGCGCCGCGATCGGTGATCGGCACCGGCCGGTCCTGGTCGTCGTAAAGCGATTTGGACGGGTTGATCCCAAGCGCGCAGTGGATCGTGGCGTGGAAATCCGGCACGGAAACCGGATGGTCCACGATGGTCTTGCCCAACTCGTCGGTCGTCCCGATGGCTTGGCCCGTCTTCAGTCCACCGCCGGCGAAGACGCCGCTGAACGTCTTGGACTGGTGGCCCCGTCCGCCTTGTCCGTCGAACTCCGGCGGACGCCCGAACTCCGTGGCAACGACGATCAGCGTCTTGTCGAGAAGCTTGTTCCTCTCAAGGTCAACTACGAGCGTGGCCAGCGCCTGGTCCAGATCGCGGATGAGCAGGTGCTGGTTCTTGTGGCCTTCGTTGTGCGTGTCCCAGCCGGTCCCGTTGAGGGAATTCAGATTGAAGGCCACTTCCATGAAACGGACTCCCGTCTGCACAAGACGCCTGGCGAGTAGGCAGCGCTGACCGAATTCGCCGCCGTAGGCATGGCGCAGCGACGACGGTTCGCGGTCGAGTTGGAAGGCTTTCATGAAATCGCCCTTGCCCAGCTTGAAGCTCTCGCCCACCGCCGCGTCGTAGTCGCGCACCGATTTGTCGCCACTGCGACCACCGACGAAATCCTCGCGCAGGGTTCCCAGAAGTTTCTCACGCGTCGCCGCACGGCGGAGGTCCAGGTCCTCGGGACGCCGGAGGCCCGCCGGCCCAGCATCGGTGTCGGTCAGGTAGAGATAACCGTGCCGCGCCCCGAGAAAGCCCGGTCCGCGAGTCACATTCGGATAGCCCATGACCACGTAGGCCGGGACGCCTTCGGCCAGGCTGCCGCGCTCGTGTGCGACGATGGATCCGATCGACGGATAGATGACCGAACCGCTGGTGGGGCGGCCGGTGTGCAGGCGGTTCACCGCCGCCGCGTGCTCGTCGATGACGTCGTGGTTCAAGGTCCGGACCAGCGCGAAACGGTCGAGCACGCCCGCGCAGTTCTTCAGGTGCTCGGTGACCTTCACCCCGGGAATCGCGGTATCGATCGCAGGATAGGCGGACCCCGCGATCTTACGGCCATCCCCCATCCGTTTCGGATCGAACGTGTCCACGTGCGACGCTCCGCCACCAAGCCAGACGAAGATGCAGTGTTCGGCCTTGCCCTTGGGCAGCGCAGCCTTGGCGGACTCGGCCGCACCGAGCGACGACGCGAGGCCCGGCGCCATGGCAACGGCCGCCCCAGCCTGCGCGAGGAAACGGCGACGGGAAACGATGGCCGACGGGTTGAGCGGGTTCATGGCACAAAGACGAACTCGGGTGAATTGACGAGAGCCCAGACCATGTCCTCCGCTCGTTCGCGCCACTCGGGGCGCAGCCGACGCGTCGGCAGGTCGCCAAGGCGCGCCTGGCGTTCCTGATCCTGCTTGAGCCGAGTGGCCTCGGGGTTGAGATGGTTGGACCACGAGACGGCTCGCTGCGGAGCGGAAGAGTTGCGCACGGCGAGCTGACCGGCTTCCGGAGTGCGCCGGTCGTCGAAGCCGGGCCGGATCAGCTCAACGAAGACGCCGCGCTCCTTCGCAGTTGGAGGGCGCGACAGGAACCGCAGGAAGACATCATGGACGAAAGTCTCCGGCGACCGCTCCCCCAGGGCCAGATCGACGAGCGCGCCGTCGTCGGAAAGGCGCGCGATGCGGCCATGAACCAGGGTGCCGTTGCTCACCGTCGCCGGCTGGATCACGTTGGCCACGTCGTCGCGGACGGTCAGCGCGCCCTGGCGCGACTCGCGCCAGCCGAAGCCGACGAGCGCATCCACGACGGACTGCGCGCGGGGCAACGACAGTGCCGGACGGTCGCGTTCGTTGGAAAGCGAGGTGAACTGCCAAGCGCGCCTGGGAACCCCGAGATTATTGAACTCCTTCACCGGCCTGCGCCCGTCGACATCCATGTTCATCTCCTCGACACTCATCGATTTTCCGGCGGCAACGAACATCGAGTCGACGAGTTGCTCGGCGCTGAGGCGGCGGCGCGATTGGGCGGCGAAGAGCCGTTTCTCCGGCGGCTGCTCGTCGGATGCATCGGCGCGGATTTCGCGCTGGTAGGCGTGGGAATTCAGGACAAGGCGAGCGATGTGGCGGAGGTCGTAGTCATGAGCCACCAGCTCACGGGCCAGATAATCGAGGAGCTCCGGATGCGATGGAGTGCGTCCGTCGATGTCGTCCACGGGATCGATCAATCCCCAGCCGAGGTAGCGCTTCCAGACTCGGTTCACGAGGACCTTGGCGAAGCGGTCGTTGCGCGGGTCGGTCAACAGCGCGGCCAGTTTCTCACGCGAATCGCCGGCATCACGGAGAACGCCGTCCCGAAAGTTCTCGGCCACAAGATCGCCGAACGGCCACGCGGGCTCGACCTTGCTGCCGGGCGGGAGCGTGACCTTCACTTTGCGCCCGATGGTGATGTGGGAATTCGTCGGGATGCTGCTTGTCGGAGGCACGGACTGCGGCTGGCGGCGCAGCATCGCGGCTAGGCTGAAGAGGTCCTTCTGCTTGAAGTCGTGGTGCGGCGCATCGTGGCAGCGCGCGCACGACATCTGCATCCCCATGAAAGCCTGGGCCACGATCTGCGCCTTCTGCGCCATCGGCACGTCGTTCTCCGTGGCCACCCCGAAGCCGCCCGGGCCGCCGTAATGGACGCTGCCCTCCATCATCACGAGCTCCGTGGCGAAGCGGTCCATCGCGCGGTTGTCGGAGAACGCCTCGTGGATCCACCAGCGGAACGGGCCGGTGTTGTTCAGCATCGGCTTCAGGATTCCCGGATTCTCCGCGAGCACGTCCTGCCAATATCCAACCCAATGGTCGGCCCACGATGGACTCGTCAGCAGCCGGTCGATGACCCGCGCGCGACGATCCGGACTCTTGTCGGCCACGAACGAGGCCGCTTCCGCCCCGGTAGGGATCACACCGGTCAAATCGAGCGTCGCGCGACGAACAAAGGCCGCGTCGTCCGTCAGGGCGGCGGGCTTGACGCCGGCTTTCTCCAGCTTCGCCCCAATGAAGTTGTCGATGGCGTTGAACACCGGGGTGCCGGCGGCGACTTCCGGAATACGCATCCGCGGCAGAGCGGCGACGTATTCGCGCGCCCGCTCATGACGGCGGTTCCAATAGCCTTCCTCTTCCCGGGCGGTTTCATGACGACGCACAACATCGGCCCGGCGCCACGTGTCCATCCGCTCCGCGATGAAACCCTCGAACTCGTCTTCCGTCAGCCGGACGCGGTCGCCTTCAAGCGGCGCGAGCAGCCGGAAATCATCGGAACCGGTGGGTGCCGAGGAGACGCCCATTTCGCCCAGCTCGGGGCGGCGGGTCTTCAAGCCCACGACGGCTTCCAAGGTGAACGTGTGGAGTTTTCCGTCGGAGACGAAGTTGGTGAGGCTCTCGAAATGCCCCGGCCTGAGGTAACGGAGATCCGGCGCAATGGCGATGGGCGCGTCGGGCACCTCCTCGTGCCCGTCGGCCTTGAAGTCCGGGAAGCGCGTCGCGAGCACCTGCTGGCCGTCGATGAAAAGCCGGGAACCCGTGCGCGACCGGAGCAGGAGCCGATGCCCGCCTGCCGGCAGCGTGATCGCTGCGGTGGCGCGATAGAGGAAAGGCATTCCACGGTCCACCTTCACCCCGCGCGGCGAGTAAAGTGTCGGCATGGCGGTGAATCCGAACGCGCGTTCCTCATACGACTCTGCGGGAGTGCCCGCGGTGAACTTCCAACTCGTCTCGTCGGGAATGCCCTCGATGATGTCGATCTTCACCGCTGCGCGGACGGACATGAGCGACCCGAGGCTCACGGCGAGGGCCAGGACTATGGAACGCAGGATGTGCGACATGGGATATGACGGTTTGTGGGGTCTGGTTAATGAGTCTCCGATCCACGTCCGAACGCAAAACAAAAGAGGTTCCTCGCTGTTTTCAGTGGGTTGGTGGGGTCGTTCGCGCCCGTGGCTGGCTGGCCGTTCTCCCTCACCCCAGCCCTCTCCCGCTGGGAGAGGGCTGGGGTGAGGGAGAACGCGGTCGAGCAGTCCCGAGTAACTCGGCGCCGCAAGACGCATGGTTACCCACCGAAAACAGCGAGGCCCCCCTTATCTTTGGTCCAGATATGGTTTTCACGATGGCGGCGGCTTGCAACCGGCGGTTCTGTTTTCCGGGCGGGATTCATCCCGCCCAACTGACCCGTAGACGTGCGCCGGCGAATCGCTAGGCTCCGCGGCTCGCTTGAGCTACGAAGCCATCATCACCGCCCAGGACCTGGAACTGCGTCACAACGAGCAGGTGCTCTTCGACCACGCCTCGCTGGCCGTCGGGGAGCATGACCGCATCGGCCTCGTCGGCCGCAACGGCGCCGGCAAATCCACGCTGCTCCGCATCCTCGCGGGTGAACTGACGCCCGACTCCGGCAACGTCACGCGCCGCCGGGGCCTCGTCGTCGGCTATCTGCCGCAGGACTTCACCCTCGATGCCGCCCTAACCGTGGAGCAGAACGTCCGCTCCGGCGCGGCCCACATCCTCGAATTGATCCACCAGTTCGAGACCATGCCCGGTGATTCCCCGCGCCACGGCGAGGTGGAGGAACGCATCCAGCACTTCGACGGTTGGAACCTCGATTCACGCATCAAGCAGGCCCTGTCCGAACTCGGTTGCCCTCCCCGCGACAGCGCGATTGCGGCCCTGTCCGGCGGTGAGAAACGCCGCGTCGCCCTGGCCCGGGCCATCGTCGCGCAACCCGATCTGCTCATCCTCGATGAGCCGACCAACCACCTCGACACCGAGAGCGTGGAATGGATCGTGGAATTCCTCGCCGACTATCCGGGCGCGCTGCTCGTCGTGACGCATGACCGGCATTTCCTCGACCGCGTCGCCACCGACATCGTCGAGCTGCGCAACGGCAGCTTCGACCGCTACTCCGGCAACTACAGCGACTACATCCTCGAACGCTCCGAGCGCCTCGCCACCGAGGAGCTGCAGGAGCACAAGCGCCAGATGTTCCTCCGGCGCGAGATCGACTGGGTGCGCCGCCAGCCCAAGGCCCGCACGACCAAGTCCCAGAGCCGCCTCGACCGCTACGACGACGCCTTGAACGACGCGCCGCCGCCGACCGAGTCGGACATGGAGCTGTGCATCCCGCCCGCGCCGCCGCTCGGCAACCGCGTCGCCGACTTGGAGAAGATTGGCTTCCGCATCCCCACGCCCGAAGGCCGCTGGCTCTTCCGCGGGCTCGACCTGGCCTTCGCCGCCGGACAACGCATCGGCATCACCGGCCGCAACGGCCTCGGGAAGACATCGCTCCTCCGCATCCTCATCGAGCAGAGCCCGCCCACCGAGGGAGTCGTCCGCATCGGCCAGCTCACCAAGTTCAACTACGTCGACCAGGGCCGCCTCCAGCTCCGCGAGGACCGCACTGTGCTGGAGGAGGTCAGCGACGGCACCGAGTTCGTCATCTGGGGCGACACCAAACTTTCGCTCCGCGCCTATCTCAAACGCTTCCTCTTCACCGACGACCGCATCACCAAGCAGGTGAAGTGGCTCAGCGGCGGCGAACGCAGCCGGCTTCTCCTCGCGCGCATCCTCAAACAGGGCGGCAACTTCCTCATCCTCGACGAGCCCACCAACGACCTCGATCTCCAGACGCTCCGCGTGTTGGAAGAAGCGCTCCTCGCCTTCCAGGGCTGCGTGCTCGTCGTCAGCCACGACCGCTACTTCCTGAACCGCGTCTGCACCGGCATCCTCGCCTTCGAAGGTGAAGGCCGCGTGAACTACAGCGTCGGCAGCTACGACTACTACCTCGAGAAGCGACGGCGCGAAGCCATCGCCGCCGCCGAACCCAAATCAGCCCCGGCGGCCGCGAAGCAGTCCAATTCAAACGCCCCGCAGCCGGCCAAGAAGAAGAAGCTGTCGTTCAAGGAACAGAAGGAGCTCGACGGCATGGAGACGGCGATCCACGACGCCGAAGCCGCCGTCGCCAAACTGGAGGCCTCGTTGGCCGATCCGGCGTTCTTCAAGACCCAAGGCGCCAAGGCCAACGGCGTCATCGCCGAGCTGGGCGCCGCCAAAGCCAAGGCCGCCAAGCTATACGCCCGCTGGTCAGATCTTGAAGCGCTCAACGCGGGAGCGTGAAGTTGGCAGATTCATGGTTCCGCAGCTGCGGAACCATCAAGGGTAGGGCGAAGGCTCCCGCCGAGCCGCCCCATCAGGTTGGGTCGTTACGATGGGCCACAGCGGCAAACCGAAGAATCCCCGGCTTCCCGCGAGAAACCTGTTCGACATCCGTGAACTTCAAGGCGGCTCGGCAGGAGCCATCGCCCTACCTGCTTCAAGACCTTCGTTTCCTTCTGCTTGGTCCGCGTCTTCTGCGGTCCATTCCCTTCCTCCCAGATGCAGGGTTGCATTCCGGCTTCTGACTCAGCGAAATCGCCGCGACTCACCAATCCATGAAAGCGCTCACCCTCTTCTCCTGTGCCTCGCTCTGCACGCTCGGCGGCCTGCACGCCGCCGAAACCATCGTGCCGACGACCATGCTCAAGACCGCCGACCCCAAGCTGGAGGTCACCGTCTTCGCCTCGTCGCCGATGCTGAAGAACCCGACGAACTTCGACTTCGACAAGGACGGACGCCTCTGGGTCGCCGAGGGCGTGAACTACCGCAGCCATTCCAAGCGCCAGCCCGAGGGCGACCGGATCATCGTGATGGAGGACACCGACGGCGACGGCAAGGCCGACAAGTCGTGGACCTTCGTGCAGGAGCCGTTCCTCCTCGCCCCGATGGGCGTGGCCGTGATCGACAACAAAATCATCGTCTCCATGGCTCCGGACATCATCGTCTACACCGACGTGAACCGGGACATGAAGTTCGATCCCGCCGTCGACAAGCGCGAGGTGCTGCTGCACGGCTTCAACGCCCGCATCCACGACCACACCGTCCACAGCATCACCGTGGGACCGGACGGCCAGTATTATTTCAACAGCGGCAACTGCGGCGCGATGTTCACCGACAAGTCGGGCAAGACCTTCCGCATCGGCAGCGCCTACGATCCCGGCCAGGCGGACCTCGGCTGGAAACCAACCGAGATCGCGGGCCAGAAGAGCGACGACGGCCACGTCTGGATCGGCGGCTTCGCGGCGCGCATGAATCCCGACGGCTCGGCCGTGAAGATCATCGGCCACAACTTCCGCAACAGCTACGAGCAGACCGTCTCGGCCTTCGGCGACGTCTTCCAGAACGACAACGATGATCCCCCGGCGTGCCGCACGTCGTTCCTGCTGGAATACGGCAACGCCGGCTTCTGCTCGACCGACGGCAAACGCTCCTGGCAGGCCGACCGCCGGCCCGGCCAGACGGTCCCGATCTCCCAATGGCGCCAGGAAGATCCCGGCACCATGCCCGCCGGCGACGTCTACGGCGGCGGTTCACCGACCGGCATCGCCTTCTACGAGGACGGCGCCCTCGGCAAGGATGCGCGCGGCCTGCTCCTGAGCTGCGAACCCGGCCGCAACGTCGTCTTCGGCTACAAGCCCGTGCCCGACGGCGCCGGCTTCAAGCTGGAGCGCTTCGACTTCATCACCTCGAACCAGGAAGGCGAATACGCCGGCACCGACTTCAAGGGCGGACGCCGCCTGCCCGATCCGGAACTGAAGACCCTGTTCCGTCCCTCGGACGTGACCGTCGGACCCGATGGCGCGATCTACGTCGCGGACTGGTTTGACGCGCGCGTCGGCGGCCATGCCGACTGGGATGATACGATGTCTGGCACGATCTACCGCATCGCTCCGAAGGGCTTCAAGTCGAAGGTCGCCAAGGTGGATTTCGGCACCGTCGAAGGCGCCATCGCCGGCCTGAAGAGCCCAGCGGTCAACGTCCGTGGAACCGCCGGACTCGCGCTCGTCGCCATGGGCGACAAGGCCCTCAAGCCCGTCACCAAACTGCTGAAGGACGAGAATCCCTACGTCCGCGCCCGCGCCGTCTGGATCCTTTCGCAGCTCGGAGCCGAAGGCATCAAGCAGGTCGAAGGCGAGTTGAAGAACAAGGACGCCCAGGCCCGCGTCGTCGCCTTCCGCGCTCTGCGTCGGCAGAACCACAACCTCCTCGCCACCGCGTCGAAACTCGCCGTCGATCCTTCGCCCGCCGTCCGCCGCGAAGTCGCGTTGGCCATGCGCGACATGACCTTTGACCAGTCGAAGAACATCCTCCTCGCCCTCGCCAAAGGCTACGACGGGAAGGACCGCACCTACCTCGAAGCCTGGGGCACGGGCGCCAGCGGCAAGGAGTCGCAGGTCTACGACTTCATCAAGCCCGTCTTGAACAATCCCGACGCCACCCAGTGGACCGCCCAGTTCGCCGGGCTCGCGTGGCGCTTGCACCCGCCGCAGAGCGTGGCCGACTTCAAGGCCCGTGCGCTTTCCAAATCCTTGACCGGCGCGGAACGCAAAGCCGCCGTCACCACCATCGGCTTCAACACCTCGAAGGAAGCGGCCGAAGCCATGCTCGAAATCGCCGCCAAGGCCGACGGTCCGGCCAAGGCTGACGCCTTCTGGTGGCTCATGAACCGCCAGGACAGCACGTGGAAGGATCACCAGCTCGGCGGCGAGTTGAAGAAGCGCGGCATTTACGATGCCGAAAGCATCGAGCTGACGCCGGCTTCCATGCCCGCGCCCGACGCGCCCAAGTATGCCGTGGCCGATGTCATCAAATTGAAGGGCGACGCCAAAGCCGGCGCCGCCAAGACCGCCGCCTGCTACTCCTGTCACCGCGTGGGTCCCAACAACGGCGTCGACTACGCCCCCGACCTGACCGGCTGGGCTTCCCGCCAGACAACCGAGGTGTTGATCAACTCGATCATCAATCCCTCCGCCGACATCGCCTCCGGCTTCACCGGCTACGAGCTCGCTTTGAAAAACGATGAAGTGATCCAAGGATTGGTCCTGTCCGACGGCGATCCGACGATCATCCAGTCCGCCGGCGGGTTGACGCAGATGGTTCCCAAGAACCGCATCAAGGCGAAGAAGAACCTCGGCCGTTCCCTCATGATGAGCGCCGACCAGATGGGCCTCACCCCCCAGAACCTCGCCGACATCGCCGCCTACCTGAAGACGGTGAAGTAGGACACGGCCCACATTCAAAAGCCGGCAGGTCACGCGATCTGCCGGCTTTTTGCTTTTCGGTGAACCAGCCGTGGAGCGGTGGCAGAAAGTAGCCCACAGCGTGAGCTGTGGGTTGGTTGTCCAAGTGTCCGAGTTCCGGAGGTGCGACAGACGCCTTCCTACCGCTCCTCCGGAGCTCGAATTCCTAACCCGCCCAACCCCGGGCTCACGCCCGTGGCTACTGTCTTCCGCTGCTCCGCAGCTGGGTTAGAGACATTCCCTGATCAGATTAAGAGGGCGCGAAGGATTGTGATGAGGGTAAACGGACAATCCGCTTGCTTGACCGTCCCAGCCGCGCGGACAGAACTTCTCCCATGCGCTTCCCCCTCCCCACCTTCGCTCTCGGACTGCTCATCGCGTCCTCCGCGGTCGCAGCAGAACCCGCCGTCACCGCCGCGCGCGAAGGCAAGCAGATCGTCTTCAAGGCGGGTGCGAAGGAGATGTTCCGCTACCAGGCCGAGCCCGGCAAACTGCCCCGCACCGACATCCAGGAAACCTTCGTGCGCGGCGGCTACATCCACCCCGTCTCGACTCCCGCCGGCCGCGTTGTGACGGACGACTTTCCGCGGAACCACATCCACCACCACGGCATCTGGGCGCCATGGACGCTCACCGAGTTCGAGGGACGCACGCCGGACTTCTGGAACATGGGCGACAAGAAGGGCCTCGTGGAATTCGTCGCCGTGGACAAGGTCTGGAGCGACGCCTCGGGCGCCGGGCTGATCGCGCGCCATCGCTTCGTCGACCTGCTCGCGCCGCAACCGAAGACCGTTCTCAACGAGACTTGGGAAATCCGCGCCAGGGCCGTTTCGTCTCCTCGGCCGCTCTTCATCATCGACCTCGTCTCGACGCAGACCTGCGCCACGGCCTCGCCGCTGAAGCTCCCCAAGTATCACTACGGCGGACTCGGCTTCCGGGGGAACTGGGCGTGGAACGGGAAGACCAACGGCGTCTTCCTCACCTCCAACGGCGACACCGACCGTCTTAAGATCAACGAGACCCGTGGCAAATGGGCCTGGATCGGCGGCCCGCTCGACGGCGGCGTCGCGGGCACGGCCATCCTCTGCCATCCGGCGAACTACCGTTTCCCCCAGCCCATCCGGCTGCATCCGACAGAGCCGTTCTTCTGCTACGCCCCGCAGCAGCTCGGCGACATGGCGATCAAGCCGGGTGAACCCCACGTCTCCCGCTACCGCTTCGTCACCGCCGACGGCCAACTGACCAAGGCCGAGGTCGATCGCCTTTGGGACGACTACGCGGTCGGCAAGTAGAGCACCGAAGAAACCACGACCCACATGAAGGCACTTCCATCACTCGTCGCCGCCGGCATTCTCATCTCCGCGTTCATAATGGATGCATACCCGGCCCAGTCGGCCGAGGTTCGTCGGCCTTTTCCCGAGCAGGAATTCCAGCGGCGGCTCGACGAATGGAAGCAGGCCCCGAACGACGCCGAACGCCTCCAGCGCGCCACCACCACCCTCTTTCCTCGTGGTGTCTCCAGCACGCAGGTGAAGCGCATGGCGCTCACAATCACGAATGAGGACAGCCGCATCGAGTTCGCGGCCGAGGCCTATCGTTACACCATCGATCCCGAGAACTTCTACGACGTCTACGACGCGTTCCAGACGTTCTCCAAGGTCTTCCGCCTGCACGACCGCATCCAATGGGAGCAGCGCAGCGCACCCGTCACGAGCCGCGGTCCCGGCACAGCAGCCCCGCGACCAGCCGGTCCGCCGCCACTCACCGACAAGGATCTCGGCGAGATCCTCGCCTCGCTCAAACGGGAGTCGTTCGACGACTCCAAGCTCGCCCTCGCCAAAGTCGTCGGCGCAGGCGCACGCGGACGCATCGCGTCGCGGCAGGTGCTCGAAATGCTGAAGCTCTTCTCCTTCGACGACCGGAAGCTGGAATGCGCCAAGCTCGCCGCCGACTGGGTGATCGATCCGGCGGAGTTCCACACCGTCTACGCAGCGTTCACCTTCGAAAGCTCCCGGACCCAGCTGTCGAAGTTCCTCGCGGTGAAAGGTGGTTTCGCCGCACCACAGCCGAAGCCGTGAACCGCTGGCGGCCTTCCTTTCACTCGTCGGCCTGCTAGGTTCATCGCGACATGACGATGTTTGCCCTGAAGCACAGCGAACTGCGCGACCTCCATGACAAGGTCGTCGCCGGCGAACGGTTGACCGAGGCCGATGCCCTGCGCCTGTTCGAGACCAAGGACCTCAACGCCCTCGGCGCGATGGCCGACTTCGCCCGCGCCCGCAAGGTCGGCAACCGCGCCTCCTACATCGTCAACCGCTACATCAACTACTCGAACTACTGCATCCTCAGTTGCCAGTTCTGCGCCTTCAGCCGCAAGAAACGCGACAAGGACGGCTTCGAGCTGACCGCCGATCAGATGGTCCAAAAAGCCCGCGAAGCCCTCGCGCTCGGCATTACGGAACTGCACATCGTCGGCGGCCTGCATCCGTCGCTGCCCTTCAGCTACTACACCGGCTTCCTCAAGGCCCTGAAGGCGCTCGATCTCCGGCTCCAGTTGAAGTGCTTTACCGCCATCGAAATTCTCCACCTCGCCTGGCTGGCCAAGAAGTCCGTCCGCGACACGCTGGCCGAACTGAAGGAAGCCGGCCTCGAATCCCTCACCGGCGGCGGCGCGGAGATATTCCGCAAGGAGGTCCGCAGCGCCATCGCCAAGGGCAAGGAATCGGCCGAGGAATACCTCGACGTCCACCGCACCTGGCACCATCTCGGCGGCCGCAGCACCTGCACCATGCTCTACGGCCACGTCGAGACATTGGCCGACCGCGTCCATCACCTGAGCCTGTTGCGCCAGCTCCAGGACGAGACCAAAGGCTTCGTCGGCTTCATCGCGTTGCCGTATCAGCCGGACAACAACGGCATTCCCGTCCAGCACGCGCCCACCGGCTTCGACCAGCTCCGCACCGTGGCCGTGGCCCGGCTGTTCCTCGACAACTTCGACCACCTCACCGCCTATTGGGTCGGCATGGGGATGAAGATGGCGCAGGTCGCCCTCAGCTACGGCGCGGACGACATCCACGGCACGATCATCGAGGAACACATCTTCCACATGGCCGGCGCCAAGTCGCCCCAGCTCCAGACCGAAGCCGCCATGGTGAAAGCCATCCGCGAAGCCGGCCGCACCCCCGTTCAGCGTAATACTTTCTACGAGCCGATCAAAGTGTGGGACGATCCCCAGGCCGCCGCGCTTTCGGCCAAGGAAGCGGGCGGCGATGCGGGAGAACAGCGGACGAAGGAGACGGAGCTGGCGAGCAAGTGAAGCGGGAGTTCCAAAAGGGAGATGGAACGACGACGCGTTTTACCTACGTCGCGAGGGAACGATTCGGTCCGTGGAACCGAGAAGGATGGGTCAAGTATTTGGATTTCGCGCGCCTGTCGCCTCGCACGTGTCTCGGCTGCTCACATCAGCCAATGCGCCGCTCTTGGCTCGGGTGCCGGCAGTCGCCGCACCGTTGACCACTGCCAGCCCACAAGGCACCTTCCTGCCATGCAATACGGAGTTCTCTTTGAGCGGATCGAGGAAGACGGATTCCCGACTGGTTTCTACTACGCCCACATTCCCAGCCTGGGGCTGACCACCCACGGACTTGGCGTGGACGGTGCCCGCTCCGCAGCGGTTGACCTCCTGGATGTCTGGCTGACGGAACGCCGGGCCAATGGGGAGTCCTGTCCGGCGCCGTCCGAAGTCCTCTTTTCCACGCTTGAAGTTCCGGACCATGCCCTACAAAGCGCGTGAAGTGCTGGCACGCCTGCAACGCGCCGGGTTCATCATCAAACGGCAGTCAGGTTCCCACGCGGTTCTCCGCCATGCCGATGGCCGCCAGACCTACGTGGCCATGCACCCCGGCGACATTCCCACCCGAACCTTTCGCTCAATCTTGAAGCAATCAGGCCTGACGGAGGACCAGTTCCGAAACCTTTGACATGGCCTGGCCAGAAGACCTCCCCAAGCTCCGCCTCGCCGGGCCCGCCGACGAAAAGGACCTGCCGCGCCCGCCCAAGGCGGACCCCTTGATCGAGATCAATCCCGAGGACGACGTGCTGGAGATGACGTTGTCCGGCTTCAAGGTCGGTTCCGTGCCTTACCTCAACGCCGTTCCCCTCACACGCGGCATCGAGGACCAGATCCAGTTCGTCGTCCCGTCGCGCCTCGGCGACATGCTGCGTGCGGGCGAGCTGGACGCCGCTCTCCTGAGCGTGACGGAAGTGCTCTTCAACGACCGCTACGACATCCTCGACGGGATCTGCATCGGCTCGCTCGGGGAGGTCTTCAGCGTCTATCTCGCGCACAAGACGCCGCTGGAGGAGCTGACGCTGATCCATTGCGACCAGGCTTCGCTCACGAGCGTGACCCTGCTGCGCGTGCTCTTGGGCGAACGCGGCATCCGGCCGGAGTTCGTGCCGTTGATCGACTACACGCCCGAGCTGATGCCGGACAACGTCCTGCTCATCGGCGACCCGGCGATCAAGTTCCGCCGGACGAATCTCGACCACCAGATCTGGGACCTCGGCGCCGCTTGGATGGAGCTGACCAATCTCCCCTTCGTCTACGCCGTCTGGGCGCTGCGCCGCGAACGAGAGACGAAGGAACTGCGGCGAATCCTCCGCGAAACGCGCGACTTCGGGATGGACACGCTGGACGACATCATCCGCGACCGCGCCGAGTTCGACATGGCCTTCCGCAAGGACTACCTCGGCTGGCACATCCACTACCACCTGGGCGACGACGAGAAACGCGGCCTGGCCAAGTTCGTCGAGCTGCTCCGAAAACATTCCGGCCACACGGTCTTCGATCCGACGTTCGTGAGCTGAGAATGTGCTGCCGCGCCTCCCGGCCGGCAGTGCTGGTCTTTCTGCTGCTCTCAGAAGCACAACTGAATTGCCGGCTGCAAGCCGGCAACACATTGAACTCCCTTCACCGTGGGCCTACGTTCCGGCCATGGTCTACGACGCGACGTTGGATGATCTCCTGCAGAAAGTCTGGGACGGCGGCCGCATCTCCCTCGATGAAGCCCGTCGGCTCTGCGCCCTGCCGTTGGAAGAGCTGGGCTCACTGGCCGACCGCCGCCGCCAGCTCCACCGCGCCGCGGCCCACGGCGGACGCGGCAACGATGTCGTCACCTACATCGTCGACCGTAACGTCAACTACACCAACGTCTGCAACGTCTACTGCAAGTTCTGCGCGTTCTGGCGGACGGAGAAGGACGCCGACAGCTACGTCATCTCCCTCGACGAGCTGGACAAGAAGATCGAGGAAACCATCTCCCTCGGCGGCGCGCAGATGCTCATGCAGGGCGGGCACCATCCCAAGCTGACCAAGCAGTGGTATCTCGACCTGCTCAGCCACGTCCGCGACAAGTTCCCCGGCTTCAACATCCATGGGTTTAGCCCCAGCGAATTCATTCACTTCCAGGAAGTGTTCAACGAACCGGTCGAGAAGATCATCCGCGATTTCGTCTCCGCCGGTCTCGGCAGCGTTCCCGGCGGTGGCGGTGAAATCCTCGTGGACCGCGTCCGCAAACGCATCGCCCCGCTCAAGGCCAACACGGCCGAATGGATGGGTGTGATGGACACCGCCCACAAGCTCGGCCTCGCCAGCTCGGTCACGATGATGTTCGGCCATGTGGAGACCATGGACGACCGGTTGGAGCATCTGGAGGTGGTGCGAAGCCAGCAGGACGTCTCTTTGGGAAGACTACCGATGCCGGATGCCGGCTCCCCGATGGGCCGGTCCGCCGCTTACGCCACGGCGCTGGAGAACGGTTCGCTCAAGGGCGGCGCCTTCACCGCCTTCATCTGCTGGACCTTCCAGCCCGAGAACGCCGTGCTGAAGGCTCCGACCGTCGGCTCGCACGAATACCTCAAGGTGCAGGCGCTGGCCCGCATCTACCTCGACAACATCCCCAGCATCCAGAGCTCGTGGGTCACGCAGGGCCAGGAGATTGGCCAAGTGGCCCTGAAGTATGGAGCGAACGACCTCGGATCGATCATGATCGAGGAGAACGTCGTCAGCAGCGCGGGCACCACCTTCCGCATGGGCGTGGCCGACATGCAGCGCCTCATCGCCGAACTCGGCTACGAGCCGAAGCAACGCGACAACTGGTATCGGCTGGTGGGGTGAACCGGACCTTCCAAACTGCTCCAGGAGGAATGAGAGTCTGGGCCAAGGAAAGGCCCAGACTCTCATTCCTCCCGGCTCACTTTGGCGAGGTCAGGTCAAGTTGGCTAAGGCCTATTTTTCCCACTCGATCAGGACGGGTTGACGGCGTTTCTTCTGAAGGAGACTGATGCCTGAGCGGCCCACGGACACCACTTTGCCCATGCGTTTGGCCGACGTGTTGAACGCTGAGTGCTGAAGGAACCTTCTCGCAATATCGGCCAAGTCGTCTTCCGGAACATCCAAGAAGGCCAGGCAATAGGCCGGATGAATCCAATCCAGCTCGAAGAAGTCGCGGTCGTGGGTGATCAGCGTGGCGTCTCCGAGCTTGTGCAGAAGAGGAATAATCTCTTCGTCGGCCATGCCAAAGGCGCCCACTTCAAAACCGATCTGGCGGACTTTGAACCCGAACTTCCGAAGGGCATCCCGCTGGTCTTCGGGGATGTTCTCATCCAGCAGGATCATGCGGCCACGGCGAGATCGTCAGTGGCCGGTTTGAGATGTCCCTGCTGGTTCAGAAAGGCTTTCTGCGCGAGCGCCACGGCTTCGGTGATTGCGGCAACGGACACCCTGCCGCCCCAGCGGACCTTGCTGATGAACTCCCAGGATTTGCCTGAGGCGACGTCGTTCAGGACCTGCTGCACAAGAATCCGCGTGCCCTTGAAGGTTGGCTTGCCGTGGCAGATGCGGGGATCGACGACGATGTGACCGCTCAGTTCGATCCGCCTTCCCTTGATCTGTTTTTTTGGAGCTTCAGCCACGTCGGCAGTGGACTTGTTGCGTTCCGCTTTGTCAAACCGCCGGAGGCGATGCGACGGAGCCGCCCCAAACGAAAACGGCACCGGAGTTCATCCGGTGCCGTCGCGAAGATCAGTCGATCCGTGGGCTCAATACTTGGCCACGCTGTGGTCGATTTCGTCGGACCACGCGCCGATGCCGCCCTTCACGCTCTTCACATACTTGAAGCCCTGTTCACGCAGGAACTTCAGGGCCTTCATGGAGCGGATGCCGCTCTTGCAGTGGAGGTAGTATTGCACGTTCGGGTCCAGCTCGGTGAAGCGCTGCGGGAGCTGGCTGAGCGGGAGCAGCGGCACGCCGGCGACCTTGGCGATCTGGTATTCGTCGGGCTCGCGCACGTCGACGACTTTGATGCCGAGCTTAGGATCATCGAGGGCCTTCTTCATGTCCTGGACGGTGACCTCGTCGGGGTTCTGCCCCGGATTGGCGGGCTCGGGCACGATGCCGCAGAACTGCTCGTAGTCGATCAGCGCCTTGATCGTGGGATTGTCGCCGCAAAGCGGGCACGACGGATCGCGGCGCAGCTTCAGCTCGCGGAACTTCATGTCGAGCGCGTTGAAGAGAAGGAGTCGGCCGACGAGCGACGTGCCCTTGCCGAGGGCGAGCTTGAGGATCTCGTTGGTCTGGATGCAGCCGATGATGCCGGGCAGCACTCCGAGGACGCCGCCTTCGGCGCAGCTCGGGACCATTCCCGGCGGGGGAGGTTCGGGATAAAGGCAACGGTAGCACGGCCCCCCAAGGTGCGGGGCGAAGACGCTGGCCTGGCCCTCGAAGCGGAAGATGGAGCCGTAGACGTTGGGCTTCTTGAGCAGCACGCAGGCGTCGTTGGTCAGGTAGCGCGTGGGGAAATTGTCCGTGCCGTCCACAACGATGTCGTAGGGCGCGATCAGGTCCAACGCGTTCTCCGCGCTAATGCGGGTGTTGTGGATGACGACTTCGACGTTGGGGTTGATCGAACCGATGGTCTCCTTGGCCGATTCGGCCTTGGGACGGCCGACGTCGTCGGTGCCGTGGATGATCTGGCGCTGGAGGTTGGAGAAATCGACGGTGTCGAAGTCGACGATGCCGATCTGGCCGATGCCGGCGGCGGCGAGATACATGGCGATGGGCGAGCCGAGCCCGCCGGCTCCGATGCAGAGGACCTTGGTCGACTTGATCTTCTTCTGTCCGGCGAGGCCGACCTCGGGAAGGATGAGGTGCCGGGAGTAACGCCGGATTTCGTCGTTGTTTAATTCCATAACTTCGTAAAGTCCGCGCAGCGTAAGAGACAACCGTTTCAAATCAAGCCGCCACCCTGTGAACCACGACAGCCGCACTACCGCCGCCTTCCTCAAGAAACAAACCTCCCTGCGCCCCACGCTCGCCATGGTGCTCGGCAGCGGTTTCCAGCACTCGTTGTCCGAGTTGACCGTCGTGAAGGAGATCCCCTTCCGCGAAGCGCCGGGATTTCCGGCGGTGGGCGTCAGCGGGCACGCCGGCAAGATCGTCTTCGGGACGTTCGGCAACGTGTCCGTCGTGGCGCTGAAGGGCCGCGCGCACTTCTACGAGGGGCATTCGCTCGACAAGGTGACGTTCCCCATCCGCGTCCTGGCGGACTTCGGCATCAAGACCGTCCTGCTGACCAACGCCGCCGGCGGCATCACGGGCGGCCTGAAGCCGGGCACGCTCATGGCCATCTCGGACCACATCAATCTCATGGGCGACAATCCGCTCCGGGGCGTGGCCTATCCCGGCACGATCCAGTTCATCGACCTGTCGGTCGCCTACGACCCCAGGCTGATCAAGGTGAGCGAGCAGGCGGCCAAGGCGGCCAAGCTGACGATGAAGAAGGGCGTCTACCTCGCCGTGCACGGGCCGAGCTTCGAGACGCCGGCCGAGATCCGCGCCTTCGCCAAGCTGGGCGCGGATGCCGTGGGCATGAGCACCGTTCCCGAGGCCATCGTGGCCCGCCAATGCGGCATGCGGGTGGCCGGGGTGAGCTGCATCTCCAACCTGGCCGCCGGCATTTCCAAGCAGACGCTCTCGCACCAGGAAGTGCTCGAAGTCAGCAGCCGCCAGGCGCCGGCCATGGCGAAGTTCCTCCGCAAGTTCGCCGAACTCCATGCTGCCGCCGAATGACCAACGCCGCCTCGTCAAGGCCGCCCTCGCCGCCCGCAAGCGCGCGATTGCGCCCTACTCGAAGTTCCAGGTCGGCGCGGCCCTGCTGACGCGGAAAGGCGAGATCGTCGGCGGTGCGAACGTGGAAAGCGCCAGCTACGGCCTGACCTGCTGCGCCGAGCGCGTGGCGCTGTTCAAGGCGTTGACCGAGGGAAGGAAGGGCTTCATCGCCATCGCCGTCGTGGCCCACGGGGCCGTCTCGCCCTGCGGCGCGTGCCGCCAGCTGCTCATCGAATACGCCCCCAAGGCGGAAGTGTTCCTAGCCGATCCCGCAAAGCCGAAGGACATCCGGCGGTTCACGGTGGCGGAGCTGCTGCCGGCGGCGTTCAGCGAGTTCGAGGCGGATTGAAAAAAAGGCCGTGCCGCAACGCGGCCCTACCGATGAAGGCCGGAGTGAAACCAGAACGCGTCTGATGACACCGCCCACTCCGTTAGTAGCCCGTCAAAGAACGCCCGGTCGGGGGACCGGGCCTACAAAAAAAGGGTGATCCCCGAAGCTTTTTGTAGGCCGCGTGCCCTCACGTGGCGGGGTGGGGTCTTCTTTGATGGGCTGTTAGAGCTGCTTAACCATGTCCACCGGGAGCGCCCGGCAAAAGAGCCCCTTGCAGCGCGATGGCCGATAAGTTGACTTCATCAGGCCGGGCGGCTTCCTTATCGGCATGCAGATCGACAGCCTGAAAGTGTTCTGTGACCTCGTCGAAACGGAGAGCTTCACCAAGGCCGCGCAGATCAACACCGTCACCCAGTCCGCCGTCAGCCAGCAGATCGCGTCCCTAGAACGCCAGTTCAAGACGCTGCTCATCGAACGGTCGAGGAAGAAGTTCCGCCTCACCCGCGAAGGCCAGATCCTCTACGAGTATTCCAAGCAGATCGTCCAGACCTACGATTCGCTCC
>JAYTUE010000180.1:0-5164 GCA_043744715.1 Verrucomicrobiota bacterium
ATGAAGCGGTGGGGCACTCACAGGATCAGTTATCGCCTTCGTCTGGCGCAAGGGCTGGCCCCTGCTCCGGCGGCTGGACGAGCTGGTCTATCCCACGACGCCCGGCTGGCAGTTGAAGGACGCCTATGGGGTGAACGATTCCGGCATGATCGTGGGCTGGGGATACTACAACGGCATCCCGCGCGGATTTGTGGCCGTGCCCGGCACGCCTCCGCCTTAATAACCGGAATACAACCCGTAACTAGCCTGACTATGAAGACAGGGCACGCCTTGGCACCGCCTCTCCCGCCCTCCGGGCACCCTCTCCTCCGCGCCGAGCGGAGGAGAGGGCCGGGGAGAGGAGGCGCCTTCACCTTGGTGGAGCTGCTCGTGGTCCTCGCCATCATCGGCCTTCTTGCGGCGATTCTCCTCCCCACTCTGGCCGGGGCCAAGCGCAGGGCCGAGGGCGCCGCGTGCAAAAGCAACCTCCGCCAGATCACCCTAGCCCTTCAACCTGTCCACGATATCGAGTCAGCCTCAGTCCGTAGGAGCGGCCTGTTTGGGGCGCTCCTACGGAGTTGAGGGCTTCTCGGGGATTGCTCGTGTCTATAAACAGGCCGCTCCTGACGGAGCGTTGCCGCCCGTCAACGCCTTGGCCGAATCCCCCGCTGGATTCCCCGCCGGAACCCTGCCTGAATGCCGGCGCTCTCCGTTCCATCCAACTCGCTCACCCATGAAAGCCATCGCCTCGCTGCTCTCACTTATTCTCCTGCCCGTCGCCCTTCTCGCCGCCGATGATCCGAAGGAGATTTCTCTCTGGGCCAACGGCGCGCCCGGTTCGGAAGGGAAGAAGGAACCCGAAGTCGTCAAGACGAGCGCGAGCGGCGAACGCAGCGTGTGGAGCATCCACAACCCGTCCATCACGCCCTACCTGCCCGCCAAGGAGAAGGCGACCGGCGTGGCCGTGCTCGTCTGCCCCGGCGGCGGCCACCGCAACCTCGCCATCGAACACGAAGGTTACAACGTGGCGAAATGGTTTCAGGAACGCGGCATCGCCGCCTTCGTCCTGAAGTATCGCCTGGCCCGCGAGACCAACTCCACCTACACGATCATCGACCACGCCTTCGCCGACCACACCCGCGCGCTCCGGTTCATCCGCAGCCGCGCCGCCGAGTGGAACATCGATCCCGCCAAGGTCGGCACGCTCGGCTTCAGCGCGGGCGGCGAACTCTCCGTGCTGGCCGCGATGCGCTTCGACGACGGCAAGCCCGCCGCCGCCGATCCGATCGAACGCCAGGGTTCCAAGCCCGCCTTCCACGCGCTCATCTATCCCGGCAACTCCAAGACCATCGCGCCGCTGAAGGATTCACCGCCCGTCTTCATCGCCTGCGGATTTGGCGACCGTCAGGACATCGCCGAAGGCATGGCCGACGTGTATCTGCGCTACAAGAAGGCCGGTGTGCCGGCCGAACTCCACATCTACTCGAACGCCGGCCACAGCTTCGGCCTGCGCGCGTCGAACAAGTCGTCCGCCGGCCGCTGGGCGGATCGTTTCACCGACTGGCTGGCTGATCGCGGCATGCTGCCGAAGCCTTGAGGCTGCGGCGGCGTTCGCCGTAGCGGAGCTTTTGGAGTGCGTTGGCTGGACATCGCTTTGGAGCGCTGCCGATCCATTTGAAGGCCACAACTTCGACCGCAACCGCATCAATCGCCGTCAAGTCGGCGCGCTCCAAGGAGCGTAAGGGATTCGGTTCCCCACGACCTATTTCCCTCCGCTCGCTTTCGGTTGGTCGCGAATGAGCGGGATGTGCAGGGGAGCCGGAGCCGCCGTCGTGTAGGGCAGCGTGTCGCCGAGCTGCGTCTGGAGTTCCTGGAGCCGGGCGGTAAGACGGAACATCACGCTGACGCCTTCGGGCGTGGTCGAGATGTCCTTCTGCTCCCGCGCGTCGTCGGGCAGGTCGAAGATCTGGGTCTTGTTGATCTGGGTGTAGCGGATGAGTTTGAAGCGTCCGTCCGTGATTCCGCGCTGGACGTCGCCGTAGGCGTAGAAGAGTTCATCGCGATGTTTGTTCGTCGTTCCGGCAAGAACGCCGGCGAAGGATTGGGCATCCTGGCCTGAAGGGGCCTTCAACCCGGCAAGCTCGCAGAGC
Organism: Verrucomicrobiota bacterium; assembly: GCA_043744715.1. GTDB lineage: Bacteria > Verrucomicrobiota > Verrucomicrobiia > Limisphaerales > CANJSG01 > CANJSG01. Next base: position 2,130 of record JAYTUE010000180.1, read on the forward strand.
GTGGGATTGACGTCGTGAAGGTAGACGAGCGCGTCGCTGCGTTGCCCGGCCTGGATGCCCGGACCTGCGACGATCAACGGCACGCCGACGCTGTGTTCGTAGAGGTTTTGTTTGCCGAGCAGTCCGTGGCTGCCGAGAGCGAGGCCGTTGTCGGACGCAAAGATCACGATTGTGTTTTTCAGAAGCCCCTTCTCCTTCAGCTGGGCCATCAGGTCGCCGATGCGCGCGTCCATGTGGGTGATCATGGCGTAATAGCGGGCCACTTCCGCCCGGACCGCTTCGACTGTGCGCGGCCACGGCAGGAGCTGTTCGTCGCGGACAAGCATCTCGCCATTGTTGAAAGCGTGTTCCCGGCGAAAGTTCCTCGGAGGCGAAACCGTTTCCGCCGCATACATCCGCAGGTAGCCTTCCGGTGCCTGACGCGGGTCGTGCGGCGCGGTGAAAGGCAGGTAGAGGAAGAAGGGTTTCGAGCCATCCTGCCGGGCGATGAACTCCTTGGCCGCGGAAGCGAAGACGTCGGTGGAATGGCCCTCGGCCGTGACTCCCTTGTTGGCCGGGTAGCGTCCGTCGGCGCTGTAGGCGTGGACCTTCACCTTGAAATGGTCCGTCATGCCACCGAGGAAGAGGTTCGTTCCATCGGAGAAGGCGGCGGAGAGGGATGGACCGCCGTTGTGCCACTTGCCGACGATGTAGTCGCGGTATCCGGCCTCGCGAAAAACCGAAGGCAGAAAGACGTGGTTGGTCGGCAATGCGCCCAGTTTTTTTGGATCGAAGCGGAAGAGCTGTTTGCCGGTCATGAGCATCGCCCGGCTGGGCATGCAGACCGCGCCGATCGTGCTGCCCATGATGTGGGCGCGGGTGAAGGCGGTGCCGCGGTGGACCAGCTCGTCGAGATTTGGCGTCAGGATCTCCTTGTTGCCGAGGGCGCGGATGGTGTCCGAGCGCATGTCGTCGGCGAGGATGAGGACGATGTTGGGCCGGCTGGCGGCGGCGACAGACCAGGAAATTAGGACCACTCCAAGGACGAGGGCGGGCAGAAGTCGGCGGGGAACGATGGGCATGTCCAGAGTCTTGCCTCTCTCGGCCCGTCGGGAAATCCGAAACACGAAGGCCAAAGGCCAAACAACGGAGCCCGTCGTTTGGCCTTTGGCCTTCGTGTTTCGTCATTTCGCGGCCGCGACGCGACGTTTCTCTTCCCCTTTGCCGAAGCCGCTGTTTAGCCTCACGGTGCTTTCCCAGCGAAACCAGTCCCAGACTTTTATGAGCACCACCGCAGCCAACAATTTCCCCAAGCTTCACAACGCCATGTGGCCCGGCCTCGTCGGCAAGGGCAGCCCCGGTGCCGAGCCGTTCATCGACCTCGACACCATGCTCGACATGACGGCCAAGGCCGAGGTCAACGGCGTGCGTTTCGACGGCGTGGATCTCTTCCTCTACAACCCGCACGTCGACATCGACATCTCGGACGATGGCATCAAGCAGCTCGCCGAGAAGATCGCCCGCCGCGGCTTCAACGTCGGCTCCGTGGTGGCGCCCGTGTGGTTCGACGCCTCCGCTGGCGGCGACGAGAAGGCCCGCGCGAACTTCGTCACCCACGTGCGCAAGGCCGTCCGCATCGCCCGCAAGCTCCGTGAACTCGGCGTGCGCCCCTATGGCGTCGTCCGCATCGACAGCGCCACCGCTGTCACCGCCTGGGACAAGGACCCGAAAGGCACGACCAAGCTCATCGCCCAGACCTTCCGTGAAGCCGGCAAAGTGGCGAAAGGCGAAGGCGAACGCCTCGCGGCCGAGGGCGAAATCTGCTGGGGCGGAATGCACTCGTGGAAATACATGGTGCAGCTCCTCGAACTCGTGGACATGCCCAAGGTCGTGGGCTTCCAGGCTGACATGTCGCACACGCATCTCTACACCCTCGGTTACAACGCAGAAGCCCACCGTATCGTGCCGAAGAACTACCACTACGAGCCGGGTGAGTTCCACAAGGCCATGACGAAGCTCACCGAAGCGCTCCGTCCGTGGACGATCGACTTCCACGTCGCGCAGAACGACGGCTCCGTCTTCGGCTCCGGCGACCATGAGAAGACCGGCCGCCACTGCCTCGCCACCGATCCGAAGGGCAAGCTCAACATCGCCCGCGACTCCGGCTACTGGCTCCGCGACAAGGCGGGCAAAGTCACCAAGAAGATCAAACACATCTGCTGGGACGGCTGCATGTTCCCCAACGACGTCCTGGGCAAACAGGAGACGTGGAACAACATCCTCGCCGCCATGATCCAGGTCCGCGAAAACCACGGCTGGAAGGCGTGAAATCAACTACGATGGCCAAGATTAAGACATCATGAGGGAGGGGGCTTCAAATCGCCTCTGGTCCGTTGCCAAGGCTCTGTTGGTAGGAATCGCCTTCGAGCTTTTGCTGCTCTCGCCCCTATTCATCTGGGGCTGGGGACATGGGATTCCAGCATCCGCGCTGGGTTGGATTCCGTATCTGGTCCATGCCCCGGCCTTCATGGCGCTCGGTTCGATTGGGTTACGTGGCGATTCCGGGTTAATTCCGAGCACGATGATCATGGCCGGCCTATGGAGCCTGCTTGCTTATCTGATTCCGCGAATCCACAGGTGGAACACCTCGGACGTGAATCCGCCATCAGCTTCCTCTGAAACCCCGCCCCGTTAGGGGCCACCTGTTTATAGACACGATCCACGGAAAAGATCCCCAAGCCCCGAAGAGGCGTCCTGTCGAATGGCCAACACCTACACCCAGATCTATCTGCAAGTCGTGTTTGCCGTCCAAGGCCGGGCTTCGGTCATTTCGGAATCCCACAAGGAAGAGCTGCACAAGTTCATCACCGGCGTCGTGACCAACCGTGGCCAGAAGCTCATCGCGATCAACTCCATGCCGGACCATGTCCACCTGCTCGTCGGCTTGAAGCCCGATTGCGCGCTCTCGGATTTGATCCGCGATGTGAAGGCCGCCTCGTCCAAGCTGATCCATGAGAGGCATTGGGTCGCGGGTCGTTTTGCGTGGCAGGAAGGCT
>JAYTUE010000181.1:0-5140 GCA_043744715.1 Verrucomicrobiota bacterium
CCTGATCCGACAGGAGCCCATTCCACTGGCTGTCGAACGCATGTTGCAGGATCCAGATCCGGCGGCGTTCGGTGACCTGGCGATGACCCTGGCATTCCTGGGTCGCGCGGCCGTAGAGGCGGTTCCAAGGATGTCGGCCGCGCTCGATGCGACCAATCCACCGGCCATGAGGGCCAATGCCGCGATGGCTCTTGGCTCGATCCGATCCAGTCCGGAGATCTGCGTCCCCGCGCTGGCAGGCGCTCTCGCGACCCTGGAGCAGCCATTGCAGGAACAGGTGCTTTCGACCCTGTCGGCCTTCGGAGAACAGGCGCGTGGGGCTTCTCCGCAAGTGGTCCTGCTGTTGACTGGACCCAACCGCTGGGTGGCGGCCCGCGCCAGCAATACGCTCGCGGTGATTGATCCCGAGACCGCAAAGCGTTACGGCATAGCCCAACAGGAACCCTGAATGCGCATACTCGCCATCGACCACGGAACCGTCCGCATGGGAATCGCCGTCAGCGACGAGCTGAAGATGATCTCCCTTCCCTTGGAAGTAGTCCCCGCCGTGCCGTTCAAGGCCTTCCTTGCGCGCGTCAGGGCGATCATCCGCGAGAAGGAGGTTGAACAGATCATCGTGGGCATGCCGCGCAACATGAACGGCACCTACGGAACATCCGCGATGAAGGTCCGCCAGTTCATCATCGTGCTGAAGGAGGCAGTGGCCGTTCCCATCATGCCGTGGGATGAACGGCTCACGTCCGCCCAGGCCAACCGGGTGCTGGACGAGGCCCATGTCTCCCACGACAAACGGAAGCGAGCCGTGGACATGATGGCGGCCGGCATTCTGCTCCAGAGCTATCTCGACTCGCTCGCGGCGACATGAGCGGGAAAGCCAGCTTCAAGAGGGACCGGCCGACGGATGTGGCGGGGCCGGACGACCAGCGCTTCCGCCTGACCATCGCCTACGACGGCACGGGTTATCAGGGCTGGCAGTTCCAGAAAACCGGCACTGGCGTGCAGGAAAAGGTCGAGGATGCCTTGGCCAAACTCTTCCCTTCCAAGCCGCGCATCCACAGTTCCAGCCGGACCGATACCGGAGTCCATGCCTCGGCGATGGAAGTCCACTTCGACGTGCCGAAAGAGCGGGCGACGATGACGCCCGACAAGCTGCTCCTCGCCGTCAACGCGCACCTCCCTCCGGACATCCGGGTCATGCGGGCGCGACGGGCGCGGCCCGCTTTCCACGCCCGATTCGACGCCTCGGGCAAGGAGTATCGCTACCAGGTGTGGAACCACGCGGCGCTCCATCCATTGCATCGGCGGACAGCGTGGCACGTTGGACGGATGCTCGATTTGAAGGCCATGCGGTCGGCGGCCCGGCACTTCGTCGGCGAGCGCGACTTCCGCTCCTTCCGCTCGAATCCCGACTACGACACGACCTCCACCGTGAGGACTCTGTCGCAGGTCTCCATCCGTCGCAGCGGCCCGCTCGTCACGGTCGTCATCCGGGGCAACGGCTTCCTCTACAAGATGTGTCGCGGCATCGTCGGCACGCTCGTCGAGGTGGGCGAAGGCAAGATTCCGGCCGATGACATCGCGGCCATTCTCGTAGGCAAGGACCGTCGCCTGGCCGGCATGACGGCACCCGCGCACGGCCTCGTCCTGTCCAAAGTGTTTTACGGAAAACGAGCCGGGCGACGCTCGGACGTGGATCTGGAATGATTCCTCCAACCATCCAGACAATCCCTACGGCGTCACTCCACGTTGTCCTCGTCGAGCCCGAGATCCCGCCCAACACCGGCAACATCGCCCGGCTCTGCGCCGCCACGAACTCCATGCTCCATTTGATCGAGCCGCTGGGATTCAAACTCGACGACAACCAGCTCAAGCGCGCCGGCATGGACTACTGGAAACACGTCCGCTGGCAGAAATGGCCCAGCTGGTCCGCATTCGAAGCGAGTCTCCCGACGCGCGCGCGACTCTGGTTCATCGAGCAGGGCGGGGCGACCCGCTACTCGGATGCTGCGATCCAACCGGGCGACTTTCTCGTGTTCGGACGGGAGACGGCGGGTCTTCCAAAAGCATTGATGGAACGCTTCCCGGAGAAGTGTCTTCGGATCCCGATGTTCAATCCTGAGGCGCGAAGCTTGAACCTCGCCAACTGCGTGGCGTTGGTCGTCTACGAGGCGCTGCGGCAGCAGGGATACTCGGGCGAGGTGCTCTGATTGTCGGCGCCGTCGGGCTTTGCCCTGGCGTCGGCGAACGCGTCTTTTGTTGTAAAACGAAGCCGAAGCCGCGTAACTGGACCGCAGCAACAAACAGGAATTTCATATGGCCAAAGGAACCAACAGTCACAAAAAAGAAGTCAAGAAGCCCAAGAAAGAGAAGCCCAAGGCGGCGCCTCCGACACGGCGTGGCGCTTGAATGGATCTTCGATGACAGGCCAATCGCGGGTGTTACGGAGGCGGTGAATTGGCAACTTGCGGGGTGCTGGCCTGTGGGTGAGCTTCCGATCCTTCGAGGTGGCGCAGTGAGCGCCGATCCCGACGAATCAGCCCACAACCCATGACCTCCGCTCCCACGACAAGCCGTTCTCCCCGGTTGCTTTCACCCTTTGACCTCAGTGGCCTCGCCTTGCGAAGCCGCGTGGTCATGGCTCCCCTGACGCGTGGCCGGGCCGGACATGACCGGATCCCGCACGACCTGATGGCCCAGTATTACACGCAACGGGCGTCGGCCGGGCTCATCATCGCGGAGGCCACGACCATCTCCGAACAGGGCTTCGGCTGGGTCGATTCACCGGGCATCTACAACGACGCCCAGGTGGTTGGTTGGCGGAAGATCACCACGGCTCTTCATGCCAAAGGCACTCCGATCTTCCTGCAGCTTTGGCACTGCGGACGCGCCTCTCACAGCAGCTTCCACGGAGGACATCCCGCCGTATCGGCGTCGGCCATCAAGATCAACGGGGACTACATCCACACTCCGGCCGGCAAAAAGCCCTACGAGACGCCACGGGCACTGGAGACGGCGGAGGTCGTCGCGGTGGTGGAGGATTACCGTCGGGCTGCGGAGCGCGCAAAGGCCGCGGGCTTCGATGGGGTCGAGATCCACGCGGCCAATGGCTACCTGATCAACCAGTTCCTCGACTCGAAGACAAACCAACGGACCGATCGCTATGGTGGCGACGTCGAGAGCCGGTTCCGTTTTTTGAAAGAAGTCGTCGAGGCCGTTCTCACCGTCTGGCCGGCGGACCGCGTCGGCGTGCGCCTCTCGCCCAACGGCAACTTCAACGACATGGGCGCTCCTGATTTCCGCGAGACCTACGTCCATGCCGCCACCGGGTTGAACGCGTTCGGCCTGGCCTACCTCCATGTGGTGGATGGTCTGGCCTTTGGTTTTCATGAACAGGGCCGGCCGATGACGCTCGCCGAATTCCGCCCTGTGTTTTCCGGTTCGCTGATGGGGAACTGCGGCTACACGCAGGGAACCGCCGAAGCGGCGATCACCTCGGGCCAGGCGGACCTCATCGCCTTTGGCCGGCCGTTCCTGAGCAATCCGGATCTCGTGGAGCGATTCGCCAATGGGTGGGAACTGAATCCGCCTGCCGACACCAAGGTGTGGTCGGCACCCGATGCCAAGGGCTACACGGATTTCCCGTTCCACGGGTGATTAAAGACACTGGAAGGGTGGGAAATCGTTTCAACGGACGGCTGAATGCCTGATGCAGAGAGGGTTGATGGTCCGTCATAAGATCGTCACTGGCGGTTACGGAAAGTCAGGTTACTCCTACGGCTCACTCCGAAATTGCACTCGAACGGTCCGGCCGGACCGCAACCCCACTGCCGGCTTGACCATGACTTCTAAATTCCAGGATCCGCCACGCGGTGCGGCTCCTGTTTTTTCTCAGCCTTCCCCTGTTACGATTCGAGTTCGCGGACGATTTCCATGACCCGCGCGGGGTTTCCGGCTCCCAGGAAATCCCGTCGAACCCGAGGATCGCGCAACACGCGGCTGATCCGGGCCAATATGCTCAAATGCGCGGTCACGTTCGGAGCGACGAGCAGGAAGAAGAGATGCGCCGGCTGGCTGTCGATCGAGTTGTAGTGCAGCCCTCGGTCATGCCGGCCGAAGACGACGCACGACTGGCTCACCATCCCGACAAGCGCGTTGCGGGCGTGGGGCAGGGCGATGCCGTCACCGATGCCGGTGCTGTGGAGTTGCTCGCGCTCCTGCAAGGCCTTGAGCAGCGTTTCCTGGGCTTCGGCGCTGGCCTTGAGCTCGGGCACATGGGCCACCAGAGCCATCAAGACCGGGTCCCGATCAGGATTCACCAGACGGAGCAGGCTGTCGCTCGTCACGAGGACGTCGCTGAGGCGGAGGGCGGAGGAACTCCCGTTTTGCATGGAAGGGAGACTAGGAACCCCGCCGGCCGATCCAAGGAAATGTTCGCGTTGCCAATCGCTCCGGCCGCTGGCTACCTTGCGGCCCCGTGGGTGGTTGGCGCAGTGGTTAGCGCAGCTGCTTTACACGCAGTTGGTCGGGGGTTCGAATCCCTCACCACCCACCATCTCCACGCTCACCCGCCCGCAAACACGGGCCTGAAGCCCGCTTCGGTCAGGATCTTGGCCACGTCCTCGCGGCGGTCGCCCTGGATCTCGATGTTGCCGTCCTTGACCGTGCCGCCGGTGCCGCAGGTCTTCTGCATGGTCTTGGCCAGTTGCTCCTTCTCCGGCAGGCCGATGCCCACGAAGCCCGTGACCACCGTGACCGTCTTGCCGTTGCGATGGGCTTTTTGACGGATGATGTCCACCCGGCCGCGATTACGGTTCGGTGCGCGGCGGCCGGTCACCTCTTCGGGCGAAGGAACAGACGGGCCGTTGGGCAGTCCGTCGATGCTGAGTCCGGCGAAAGGATTGGTGCTGAAACTGCCGGCGCCGTCGGTAGGGATGCGTTTCTTGCCGCTCATGGTGTCGATCTTGTTGGGTCGGAAGGTGCCAAAGACTCCGCCGAAAGCCAGTGCGCGTGAGAGGCACGGCCGATTTACCACAGATGGACACAGATGACTGCCCGTTTGTGGATCGAACACGAATCCAGAAAAGTGGGTGTCGGCCTAGCAGGAGAGAATTTCGGCTCAGTCACAGCGATCTGTGTCGAT
>JAYTUE010000182.1:0-19988 GCA_043744715.1 Verrucomicrobiota bacterium
GTTTCGGCGGGAACCGCTTCGATTCGTGCCTACAGCGGTTGGTCCGAGAAGCCGGTCGCGATGGATGAAGTGGCGGCTTGGTTGAAGGGCTTGGAGCTGGTTTCGATTTCGCCGAACGAATTGGCCAAGCCCGGTGCTCCCCGCTGGCTTCCGGCGTTGGAGACCAAGGGCGATGTCGGCGTTTCGACCGGGCCGCTCGCGGTGGACACATTGACCGTGCCGTATACGAATCCGTGGAAGGCGCTGATGTTTTTCTCGGGCGTCGACTTCACCAGCAACGGCGACTGCTATGCCTGCACGATCCACGGCGATGTCTGGAGGGTTACCGGTGTGGACGCGACGCTCGCGAAGCTGAGGTGGAAGCGTTTCGCGACGGGGCTTTATCAGCCTCTCGGCCTGAAGGTGGTGAACGACCAAGTCTACGTTCTCGGGCGCGACCGCATCACCCGATTGAAGGACCTGAATGAGGACGGCGAAGCCGACATCTACGAGAACTTCTGTGACCTGATCGCGACTTCGGCGGGCGGGCACGACTACGTGACGAGCTTGGAGACGGATTCGTTGGGCAACTTCTACTACGTCGATCCGAAGGGTGCTCATCGCGTTTCACCGGATGGGAAGAGGCTGGAAACCATTGCGACTGGTTTCCGGAATCCCAATGGCATGGGCGTCCGTCCAGACGGTGGCGTCATCACGGTCGCGCCGCAGCAGGGCGAGTGGACGCCTTCATCGTTCATCGCGGAGATCAGGGCCGGCGGCTACTTCGGCTACGCTGGCCCCAAGATCACGGAAGCTCGGCCGCTGGGCTACGATGCGCCGCTTTGCTGGCTGCCGCATGGCTTGGACAACTCCAGCGGCGGGCAGGCATGGATACCCGAAGGAAAATGGGGCCCGCTGGGTGGCCAGATGATCCACCTGTCGTGGGGGCGATGTTTTCCGATGGTGGTATTGCGCGACACTTTCGGACCGGTGGCGCAAGGAGCGGCCATGGCTTTGCCGGCAAAGTTCCTGTCCGGTCCGAACCGGGCGACGTGGTCAGAGCGCGACCAGGCCCTCTACGTCGCCGGGAGCACCGGCTGGCAGACGAGCGCAGTGAAGGACGGAGCTCTCCAACGCATCCGCTGGGCCGGGAAGAGCATCGTTTGGCCGATTGCCTGGTCGGCGCGGAAGGGTGGGATCGAGCTTAAATTCTCCGCGCCCTTGCGGAGGGAAACGGCGGAAGACAGCGGAAGCTACGGGCTCAAGTGGTGGAATTACCGTTACGCCGCGCAGTATGGCTCGAAAGACTGGTCCGTGGCCGAGCCCGACCGGGAAGGCCGCGATGAAGTGCCGATCAGATCCGCCAAACTCTCGGCCGACGGCTCCACCATCTTTCTGTCGGTTCCTGGGATGCGTCCCGTCATGCAGTTTGAGCTGAAATGGAACTTGGAGGAGGCCGGAGGCAGGGCGGCACCCGGCACGATATACGGGACGATCAACGGGTTGTGGTAGGTTGGCCAAGTTGGTTCCTGCCTCGTGAGGGGTGGCAAAGTTGGTTTAGTCGCCTCCGTCCCCAATTCGTTTGGTTGGTCGTTTTGAGACAGCGCAACCTATTGTGGTGGTCGGCTAAAAAGGCATTGTGCCATGAGGACCTGTTTCATACGGTTTCGCGTCAAGAACGACGGCCATTTCGGCAGGGTTTTCCTGCCGGTTTCCCGTTCACCCGACACGATCCGAAATGAGCGACGAAGCACCGAAAAACGAGATCATCAACGAGGTCTACGATGGTTCCAAGATCAGCACCCTAGAGGGCCTTGAAGCCGTCCGGAAAAAGCCTGGCATGTATATCGGCGGCACGGATGAACGCGCTCTTCACCACTGCGTGTCCGAGGTGTTGGACAACTCCGTCGACGAACATCTCGCCGGCCATTGCAACCACATTGGGGTGGCCATCCACGTCGACGGTTCGATCTCGATCCGTGACGACGGGCGCGGCATCCCGGTAGACCCGCATCCGATAAAGAAGATCCCGACGGTGGAGCTCGTCCTGACGACGCTCCACTCGGGCGGCAAATACGGCCAGGGCGGCTACAAATTCTCCGGCGGCACCCACGGCGTCGGTGCCAAATGCGTGAACGCCGTTTCCGAGTGGTTCGAGGTGGAGGTCAGCCGTGACGGCAAGCTCTACCACATGGAGTTCGAGCGCGGAAATGTGACGAAGAAGCTCGATGTCATCGGCAAGTCCAAGGGCACGGGCACGCTCATCACCTTCAAGCCCGATCCGGAGATTTTCCGCGAGACGACCGAGTTCAAGGCCGATCGCGTGGCGCAACGGCTCCGGGAGCTGGCGTTCCTGAACAGCGGGCTGGAGATCATCTTCACCGACGAGCGGAACCCCGATTCGAAGCCCGAGACGTTCTTCTTCAAGGACGGAGTCGTGGAGTTCGTGAAGCAGCTCAACAAGAGCAAGGAGGCCATCCATCCGCAACCGATCGTGGTCCGCCGGCAGACCGTGAGCGAGACGGCGGAGATGAAGGTCGAGATTCATCTGGAGCTCGTCATCCAATACAACGATTCCTACAACGAGCAGGTCCTCTGCTACACCAACACGATCCATAACCCGGACGGCGGCACCCACCTCTCCGGCTTCCGCAGCGCCCTGACACGCGCGATCAACCAATATGCCAAGTCGAACAATCTGCTGAAGGACAAGGATCCCCAGATCACCGGCGACGACGTCCGTGAAGGCCTGACCGCCGTCATCTCCATCAAGCACAGCGATCCCAAGTTCGAATCGCAGACCAAGGTGAAGCTTCTTTCGCCCGAGGTGGACAGCCTCGTCGGCTCGTCGAGCTATGAAGGGTTGATGAACTACTTCGATGACAATCCGAACGTCGCCAAGAAGATCATCGAGAAGGCGCTCAACGCCGCCCGCGCCCGCGAGGCGGCCCGCAAAGCCCGTGAGGCCGTCCGCAAGACCGCGATGACAGGCGGCGGCTTGCCCGGAAAACTCGCCGACTGCTCCGACCGTGATCCCGCGAACACCGAGCTCTACATCGTCGAGGGCGACTCGGCCGGCGGCTCCGCCAAGCAGGGCCGCGACCGCAAGTTTCAGGCGATCCTCCCGCTGCGCGGCAAGTTGATCAACGTGGAGAAGGCCAGGCTGGATAAGGTTCTTCAGAACAACGAAATCCGGACCATGATCACCGCCATCGGCACCGGCATCGGCGACGGTGAAGGGGAGGGCGCCTTCAACTTGGAGCGCCTCCGCTACCACAAGATCATCATCATGACGGACGCCGACGTGGACGGATCCCACATCCGCACGCTCCTGCTGACGTTCTTCTACCGGCAGATGCCGCAGCTGGTGAAACAGGGCTTCGTCTACATCGCCCAGCCGCCGCTCTACTCCGTCACGAGGAAGAAGCGCACCGACTACATCGACGACGACGCCCAGTTGAACAAGCTGCTGCTCCAGAGCGGCAGCGAAGAGGTGCGGCTCAGGAACCTGTCGGACGGGAAGGAGTTTCCATCCAAACATCTCGAGGAAATCCTCGGCCTGCTGGAGACCCTCGACAAGCACGCCACCTACATCAAACGGCTGGGCGGCGACTTCGCCGACTACATCGAGAAGCGCGCCGCCAGCGGCGACTTCCCTGCGCACCTGGTGAAGATCCGCGAAGGCAACAACGAGACGGTCCACTACTTCGTCACGGGCGATGAGCTGGAGAAGTTCAAGCTGACCCAGCCGGATCTGTTCAGTCCCGAGAGCGAGGAGACTTCGACCAAGAAGAAGGACGGGCCCATCCGCCGCCAGACGACCAACGAGATCCACCACGAGAGCAAGGCCATCTCCGACCTGCTCAGCAAGCTGGCCAAGAAGGGCTTGGCGATCGACCACTACGCCGCCCAGGACAAACCGCTCTTCGAGCTCGTCGAAGGCGAGGGGGACAAGGCGACCGTGCTGCCGCTCTTCTCGATTCCCGAAATTCTCGCCGGAGTGAAGGCCGTCGGAAAAAAAGGCATCCAGATGTATCGCTTCAAGGGTCTCGGTGAGATGGACGCGAAGGAGCTGTTCGAAACGACGATGAATCCGGTCAAACGCAAGCTCCTCCGTATCGAGCTCACCGACGCCATCGAGGCCGAGGAGATGTTCACCCGCCTCATGGGCGACGAAGTCGAACCACGCCGCCGGTTCATCGAGGACAACGCGCTCAACGTCCGCAATCTCGACGTTTAAGGCGAAAATGGGGTTGACGATGTAGTTGCATGTGACTACACTGATTCCAATGAAGACCAAGAAAACCATCACCTACACGGCCAAGCCATCCCAGCCCATGATGCTCAAAGAAGCCGTGGCCATGCAGGATCTTGGGATGACCGTTCCTGTGCGGGCGGCCAAGGCCAAGCTGTCCGCGTTGCTGGAGTTTGTCGCGGCCGGGAACACCGTGACCATCACCAGCGATGGCGAGCCCAAGGCGGTTCTCCGGCCGGTGGGGGGCAGGGAGGAGCATGTCGGTTTCGAGCCGGCGTGGGATCTCCTCGAATCCATTCCGGTCCAGACCGAAGGGCCTTTCAGCCAGGATGTGATCCGGGCTGACCGGGATGGACGCGGCTGGTGACACGGCGATGTATCTCGATTCCTGCATCTTCGTGAAGCTGCTTACCCCCGAACCGGACAGCGTGATGTTCTCGCAATACTGCGCCGGACAGGTTTTGCACACGTCCGAGCTGGCTTTGACGGAAGTGTTCGCCGCCCTGCTGGCCAAAGAACGCGCGGGCAAAATTCCGAAACAACTCCGTGAGCACGCCTGGGAGCGGTTCCAGTCCTGGGTCGCTCGCGGAACCATAAGCTTGGTCCCACTTAACCGCACCGCCTTGTCGAAGGCGTCCTCTGTCCTTGACCAATGCCATCCGCAGATCGGCCTGCGGACACTGGATGCCATCCATGTAGGCAGCGTCGATCTTTGCCAGAGGTTTCCGCTGGTGACCACCGATGACCGGATGCGTCAGGCGGCCCGCTCGCTGGGGTTCGGGATCTTCCCGGCCGAACCAGTGACCAATTGATTTCTCCAAGCCCATTTTCCCATGCCCGAAGAAACTGAACCACCCAAACTTGGCGCGTCCGTTCCCGCCTACGCCCTCAACGAGAAGATCGCGAAGATCAACGTCGCCGAGGAGATCAAGGCGTCGTTCCTCGACTACTCGATGTCGGTCATCATTTCCCGCGCGCTGCCCGACGTGCGCGACGGCCTGAAGCCCTCGCAGCGCCGCATCCTCTACGCGATGGAGCAGCTGTCGCTGTTCCCCGGCCGCAAGCACATGAAGTGCGCGAAGATCTGCGGCGACACTTCCGGAAACTTCCACCCGCACGGCGAAGCCGTCATCTACCCCACGCTCGTCCACATGGCCCAACCGTGGGCCGTGCGTGAGAAGCTGGTCGACGGAAAAGGCAACTTCGGCTCCATCGAGAACGATCCTCCGGCGGCCATGCGTTATACCGAGGCGCGCCTCACGCATCTCGGCGCCGCGCTGATGCACGACATGGAGAAGGACACGGTGGATTTCGTCCCGAACTACGACGAACGCCTCACCGAACCCACCGTCTTTCCCGCGGCGTTCCCGAACCTGCTCGTCAACGGGGGCACGGGCATCGCCGTCGGCATGGCCACGAACATCCCGCCGCACAACCTCGGCGAGGTCGTCGACGGCATCTGCGCGCAGATCGATAACCCGGAGATCACGATCCCGCAGCTGATGAAGTTCATCAAAGGCCCCGATTTCCCGACCGGCGGAGTCATCTGCGGCGTGGAGGGTCTCAAGCAGTATCTCACCACGGGCCGCGGCAGCATCAAGCAGCGGGGCAGGGTGGGGGTGGAACAGATCAAGGGCGGACGCGAGCAGCTCGTCATCACCGCGATTCCGTTCAACGTGAACCGCGCCGCTTTGGAGGAGAAGATCGCCGACCTGGTGAACCAGAAGATCATCACGGACATCTCCGCGATGCGGAACGAGTCGGACGAGAACACCCGGCTGGTCATTGAGCTCAAGCGCGATGCGATCCCGAAGGTCGTCATCAACAATCTCTTCAAGCACACCGAGCTTGAGAAATCGTTCTCTGCCAACGTCCTCGCCATCGACCATGGCCGCCCCAAGACGCTCAACCTGAAGGAACTGATCGCGGCCTACATCGACCACCGCCGCGAGGTCATCTTGCGCCGGACCCGTTTCGAACTGCGGAAGGCCGAAGAGCGCGCCGAGATCCTCGAAGGCTACGTCGCCGCGCTGAGGAATCTGGACGAGTTCATCCGTATCATCCGCAGCTCCAAGAACCGGGATGAGGCCAAGGTCAAGCTCCTCGCCTTCGAATGGACCAAGGCCCAAGTCGAGAAATGGGGCGTTCTCGTCCGCAGCGAAGGCCGCCTCGTCGCCGGACGCTGGTCGCTGACCGCCCGACAAGTCGACGCCATCCTCGAACTCCAGCTCTACCGCCTGACCGGGCTCGAAATCGACAAGGTCATCGCCGAATACACCGAGCTTCTCAAGACCATCGCCGACCTGCTCGACATCCTCGCGAAGGAGTCGCGCGTCATGTCGATCATCAAGACCGAATTGAAGGCGATTAAGGACAAGCACGCCACTCCGCGCATGTCCGAGATCGTCCCCGACGAGGGCGAGATCGCCATCGAGGATCTGATCGCGAACGAGGGCGTCATCGTCACCTTGACCCACAATGGCCTGATCAAACGCACCAACGTCTCCAGCTACCGGGCGCAGCGCCGGGGTGGCAAGGGAGTCATCGGCATGTCCACACGTGAAGCCGAGAAGCCGGAAGACGCCGACTTCATCGAGCACCTCTTCACCTGCAGCACGCACGACTATCTGATGTTCTTCACGAATCTCGGACGCGTCTACGTTGAGAGGGTCCATGAGATTCCAGACATGGGCCGCGCCGCCAAGGGCCGATCTATCGCCAACATGCTCGAGCTCCGGGCCGAGGAGAAGATCCAGACCCTCGTCCGCGTCGTCGCCAAGTATGGAGCCAACAAGGAAGACCTCACTTGGCAGCAGACGAACGAGCTCTTCTTCGTCACCCGCAAGGGCACGGTGAAACGCACGGCGTTGATCGATTTCAAGAACGTCCGCAAGGGCGGCATCATCGCCATCACCCTGGAACAGGGCGACGACCTGGTCGAAGTCAGGCTGACCAGCGGCAACAACGAGATCGTGCTCATCACCCGGGAAGGCATGAGCATCCGGTTCATCGAGGACCAGGTCCGGTCCATGGGCCGCAGCGCCGCCGGCGTGAAGGGCATTGAGCTGGAGAAGACCGACGCGGTTGTCGCGTGCGCCCTGGTCGATCCCGGTTCCACCTTGCTGGTCGCCGGCGAACACGGCATCGGCAAGCGGACGGACTTCGAGGAATACCGCGTCCAGAGCCGTGGAGGGAAGGGCATCATCACCATGAAAACCGGCGACAAGACTGGAAACGTGGTCGGTGCCCTGACCGTGCGGGATACGGACGAGATCATGCTCATCACCAGCGCAGGCCAGATGGTCCGCATTCCGGTTCAGGGCATTCGCGAGGCTGGCCGGAACACCCAGGGTGTAAAACTCATCAACCTCGACGGGAAAGCCCGCCTCCAAGCCATCGCCCCTGTCATCTCGGAGAAGGCGGAGGACGAAGCCGCCGGGGAAAGCGCGCTGCCCCTGTCCTGACCTCCCGAATTGGACATAAAACCGGCTGGTTGCTCGAGTGGCGGCCAGCCGGGTTTCCTTTGATGAAGTCTGAGTTGCGCGCCGTCGCGATGCCGGCCCGGTTCCGCCAATAAAAAAGCCCGACAGTGGACTGTCGGGCTTGGGAATTTTTCAGTGGGAAGTGCTTTTCAGACCTTCTTGGACTTGCCTTCGGGCTTGGCGGGAGCGGCCTCAGGTGCTTCAAGACGCTTGCCGCGCTTCTCGGATTTCTCAGTTTCAACTGGAGCAGGAGCCGCTACGACCATGATCGGCGTGGAGCTTTCGAGGCGCACCTTGAGGGTGGCATGGACTTCGGCATGCAGTCGGAGATCCACTTCGTGGTCGCCGAGGGTCTTGAGCGGTTCCTTGAGGTGGATCTTTTTCTTGTCGAGCGAGATGTCGAACTGGGTCTTGAGCGCGTCGGCGATGGAACCGTTGGTCACGGAACCGAAGAGCTTCCCGTCATCGCCCGTCTTGACGATGATCACGGTGATCAGCTTGCCGATGCTCTTGGCCAGCTCGGTCATCAAGTTGAGGTCGTGGGCCTCGCGGTCGGCCCGGCGTCTTTGGAGAGCCTCCAGACGTTTCTTGTTCGCCTGGTTCACGGGAACGGCGAATCCCTGGGGAAGGAGGTAGTTGCGGGCGTAGCCGGCGGCGACCTTGACCTGGTCGGATTCACCGCCCAATCCCACGATGTTGTGGGTCAGGATGACTTCGATCTTTGCCATAAAGCGTGAGAGTTAGTTGGAAGCAGAAAGAATCAGAATGGAACGTCGTCGTCCTCGATCGGAGGAACGTCGGACTCGGTTGCCGGATTCGCGGGCTGGGCCGCGGGACGCGCTGGGCGATTCGCGGCGGGTGCAGACGGGGCTGAAGCCCCTTCGGTTCCGCCCGCTTTGGAATCGATGAACTGGAACGACTCCAGAATCACTCCAAGACGACTGCGCTTCTGTCCGGTGGTCTTGTCGTCCCACTGGTCGAGCTTTAGCCGGCCTTCGATCAGGACCGGACGCCCCTTCTTGAGATACTGGCCGATGATTTCGGCCTGTTTTCCGAAGGCGTCGACGTCGACAAAGGTCGTCTCGTCCTTGGTCTGTCCGTCCTGCCCAGTATAGCGGCGGTTGATGGCGAGTCCGATCTTGGCGATGGCGGTCCCCTGCGGCGTGTATCGCAGCTCGGGGTCGCGGGTCAGGTTTCCCGCGAGGATCACTTTGTTGAAGTTCGCCGCCATGTCCGAGGAGAGGGATTACTTGGCGACGACGACGGCCGGGGCCAGGGTCGGAATGGGATTGTTACCCGCGATGTGCAGGAGGACGCGGAAGACGTCCGCGTTCAGGGCGAACTTGTTGCGGAGTCCGGTGAGCGCCGCGGGAGCGAGCTCGAAAATGATGTTCACATAGAAGCCAGAGACATGCTTCTTGTCGGCTACGCGGGAGAAGGACTTCTTGTCCATCTTCTGCACCGTCTCGATCTTGCCGCCCGCCGCGGCGATGTCGGCCGAGACGCGGTCAATGATGTCCTTCACGCCGTCTTCTTTGCCGACGATGTTCAAGATGAACAAACCTTCGTATTTCTTCACGTTGTCTTCCTGTTTTCGCGGGCACTTGGTGCCACACCGTTAAACCGACTCATGGCCGGCTGGATTCCGTCCGCCATCCAGCATTCAAGCTGGCGGCTGGCCTGTTCCAGAACCGACTCAAAAACTTTCCATTCGTCCGACGGGAACGGATGCAGGACGAATCCCGCGATCTGCCGGACTCCGTCTCGGCGTCGTCCTATTCCCAGCCGCTGCCGGGCATAGGCACGGGTGGCCAGATGCTGCTCGACTGATTCGAGTCCGTGATGCCCGCCTGAGCTTCCATCACTTCGGAGCCGGATATTTCCCAGCTCCAGATCCGCATCGTCTACCGCGATCATCACGCGGGCCGTGGAGACCTTGTAGAAGTCAACCAATGCCCGGAGCGATTCTCCGCTGGCGTTCATGTAGGTCTGCGGTTGAGCCAGCAGAACCGTATGAACGCCGTTCTTGGCCCGAGCTATTCGCGCCATCTGCCGAGGGGCCTCGGTCCAAGAACCGCCCCAACGGCCTGCAAGCTTTTCCACCAGCAGAAAACCGGCGTTGTGCCGTGTTCGGGCATATTCTCTTCCGGGATTGCCGAGGCCGGCGATGAGCCAGAGCGAATCCACAAAACGGAGGGCTGCCTACAACGAATGAGACGGCAGCCAAATTCTTCAGTAAGACTACTTCTTCTTGTCGGCCGGCTTTTTCTCGGCCGCCTTGCCGTCGCCATCCTTCTTTTCCTTGATCATCTCGACGGCACCGGCTGCGGGGGCTGCACCCTCGACGGCAGCGACTTCCACTTCTTTCTTCGGCGCGGCGACTGCAACAACGACGGCTTCCTTCTTTCCGAGTATCGTCACCCCGGCGGGAGCGGCGACTTCGCCGATGTGGATCGCTTTTCCAGCTTCCAAACCGGATACGTCAATGATGATGGCTTCGGGCAAATCTTTGGGAAGGGCGCAGACCTTGATCTTGAGAAGGGTGTGCTGGAGCACGCCGCCGCCGCTCTTGACGCCTACGGGTTCACCCTTGGTTTCAACAGGAACGGTCACCGTCACGGTTTCGTTCTCCTGGATTTGATGGAGGTCGATATGCAGCACCTTGCGGCTGAGGGGGTGGTGCTGGACTTCCTGAAGGAGGGCGAGGCGATTGGAGGATTCCCCGGTGATGGAAAGATCCACCAGGAGAGTTTCAGAGGCTGAACGGTTGATCAGGTCGGTGAATTCGCGGCTGTTCACTTCCAGATTCTTGGCCGGTGCCTGGCCTCCATAGATTACAGCGGGAATACGGCCCTGGTCGCGGAGCTTTTTGGAACCGCCGCGGCGGATCAGTGTTCGCGGATATGCAGTCAGTGCTACAGCTTTCATCTTCTAGAATTGTCGTGCCGCGTTAACTGGTGCGGCCACCCTTAAATTCAAATAGCGAGGTCACTGAGGAATTTCCGTGAATCCGCTCAATGGCTTCGCCGAGCAAACCCGCCACTGAAAGCGTCGTTATTTTTACGCCTTCGATCGCAGGGCGGTGGACCGTATCAGTGGTGATTAACTCGTCAATACAAGATTTCCTCAGACGCTGTATACCGAGCTCGCCCAGGATGGCGTGGGAGACGCATGCGATGATCTTTTTCGCGCCCTTCTTCTTAAGCAGCTCGGCCGCGGCGGTGAGGGTTCCGCAGGTCTCGGTGAGATCGTCGACCATCAGCACGTTCTTGCCGCGGACTTCGCCGATGACGGCCATGGATTCGATCTCCGTGGGGCTCTTTCTGCGCTTGGCGACTATGGCGATGCCCGCGTTGAGCGACTGGGCGTAGGCATAGGCCATCTTCAGACCGCCCACGTCGGGGCTGACTACGACCAGGTTCTGGATGTTCTTCTGTTTGAGATACTGATACATCACCGGGGCCGCGTAGAGGTGATCGACCGGTATGTCGAAGAACCCCTGAATCTGCTGAGCATGGAGATCCATCGTCAGGACACGGTTGGCTCCGGCGGAAACGATCAGGTTGGCCACCAGTTTGGCGGTGATGGGGACGCGTGGCTGGTCTTTCCGGTCCTGGCGGGCGTAGCCGTAGAAGGGCACCACGGCCGTGATGCGGTTGGCGCTGGCACGACGCACGGCGTCCGTCATGATGAACAGCTCCATCAAATGGTGGTTCGTCGGCGGACTGCTCGGCTGGATGATGAAGACGTCCTCTCCGCGGACGTTCTCCTCGATCTTGACGAACGTCTCGCCATCCGGAAACGAGTTGACCGTGCAACGGCCGAGTTCGCGTCCGATGGACTTGGCGACCGCTTCGGCCAGGGTGCGATTGGCGTTTCCGCTGAAAATTTTCACTGCTCGAAGCTGTTTCAATTGCTTGGAAAAAAACACGGCCACCCGTCTAAAGGTGGTCGTGACGACGGCGGACAGTAGCAACCGATCTCCCTCAGGCAAGGCCGAAGGCTCGGAGGATTATGGGACGCCCGGAAGCATCAGGTTTTCGGTTGAACGGTCGAGGCGGGTCCGGGCGACGGAATAGTCGCGCAGAGCCTGGATCTGGGTCGTGAGGGATTGGGTCAAGGCCGTCTGGGCATCGAGAACCTCAAGCTGGGTGCCGGAGCCGGCTTCGGTCCGGGCCTTGGCCAGGCGCAGCGCCTCCTCTGCTTGCTCGAGAACCTTCTTCTGCGATTCGAGCACTTCCCGGGATTCCTCGAGGTTCGACCACGCCGTGCGGACTTCGAGCGAGATGCTCCGGTCGGTTTCGCGGATGGTTTCTTCGGCCCTCTCCAGGATGGCGCGGGCCTCGGCTACTTTTCCTTTTGTCAGGTCGCCGTCCCACAGATCCTAGGTCAGCTGCGCGCCGGCAAACCATCCGGACTTCTCCTCGGAAAGATCGCGGGTGAAGGCGGAGTTGCGCCCACCGTAACCGACAAACCCGTTGACCGCGGGCTTTGCGCCGGATTTAGCCGCCTTGACCGCCTCGCGTTGGATGTCCGCGGCCAGCGTGAGCGACTTGAGCTCCGGGCGCATGGTGCGTGCGTAGGTCAGCGCGTCCTCCACCGTCTACGAGAGCGGTGGAAAGAACACTGCTGGCGAACACGTTCATGGGCGGGACAGGTCGAATTGTTTTGTGGAAAATCAATGGACGTCGGCGGTCGTGTTGGTGCCGGGCTGGGCCGGACCGGCGGCGGCCGGGCGCGCGATGAAGACATCGACCTGCTGGCCGACGTAGATGGGGAAACCGGGCAGCTCCATGTCATAGATGATCTGGAGGACCCGCGTGTCGACACGTTCCGCGGAGTCGCCCGTGAGGGACTTCTTGGGCACGACAAACGGTTCGATTCGGATGAAGCGGAGCGGCATTTTCTTGTCGTTGCTTCCCTTGAGGAACGCCGTTCCGGCCTGCCCGGCGACGACCAGAGGCGCGTTCTGTTCGTCCACGTCGGCCCGGATCTGGAGCGTGGCCACGTCTCCCAGGATCATCAGCGGCGCGGCGTTGACGCCGAGGCTGGCGTATTCCCCGGCTCGCACGTTCAGCTGGAGAATCTTTCCATCACGCGGAGCCCGGACGGTGAGCACGTCCAGCTCCGTCTCCGACAGCCGGATCTGGGCGCGGAGCGTCCCGATGTCGGCCTCGATCTTGGCCTGGCGCGCCTTGGCGGCCTCGACCGTGAACCACTTCCGCTTGCGCTCGTCCTCGGTGGCGACCTCGTTCTTCAACAGCTTCTCCACGCGGCTGAGCTGGTCGGACAAGTCGTCCGTGGAAACCTTCTCCACGTCGCGCTGCGCTTCGAGGCTGCCGATCTGCGCGCGGGCGGAGGCGAGGCGGGCCGTCGCCTCGCGGTTGTCGAGATGGAGCAGCGGCTGGCCTTCGGTCACGGCGGAACCGACCTCGACGAACACCTTCGTCACCAGTCCGGGGCGTGGGGTCGCGATGGACACGTTCTCGCGCTTGGCCTCGATGATGCCGGTGGCGGCGACGAAATCCTTGTAGGGCGAACGCGTCGGCTCGGAAAGCGGCGGGGGAGAAGGCGGCTTCTCGCGCTGCTTGAGGACCAGCACGATGCCTCCAACGATTCCGATGATGGCCAGGTAGAAGCTCAGTTGTTTGAAGATCATGGGAGAAGTCTCGGTTCAGTGTTCGGCCAGGGACTTGGAAGCGTTCTCATGCACGCGCTGGACGCGTCCGTCGTCCATCTCGGTCATGCGGTCGGCAAAGTTGAAGATGCGGTTGTCATGCGTCACCACGATGACGCAGCGGCCCGGTCCACGAGCCACGGTGGAAAGCAGATCCATCACCCGGTGGCCGGTGTCCTTGTCGAGGGCCGACGTCGGCTCGTCGCAGATGATCAGGCGCGGTTCATGAACCAGAGCGCGGGCGATGGCCACCCGCTGCTGCTGGCCGCCGGAAAGGTTGGTGGGCCGTTCCTGGCCACGCTTGCCGATGTTGACCCTTTCCAGCATGGCGCGGGCGCGGTCTTCGGCTTCCTTCAGGCCGACGCCGTTGATGAGCAGCGGCACGGTGACGTTCTCCAGCACGCTCAACGTGGGAATCAAATTGAAGGACTGGAAGATGAAGCCGATGTGCCCGGCGCGGAAGGCGGTCAGCTGCTTCTGCGACATCGTGTGAAGCGAGTGGCCGAACACGTCCACTTCGCCCGCGTCAAAACCCAGCGTGCCGGCGATGACCGAGAGCAGGGTCGTCTTCCCGCAGCCGGACGGTCCGACGATCATGAGCAACTCGCCCCCACGCGCGTCGAAGTCCACGCCCTTGAGAGCATGCACCGCCGCATCGCCCTTGCCGAAGGTCTTGGTCACGCCGCGCACATGGATGACGCGGTCGGAACCGTTCGCGGGAGGATTGGAGACGAGTTCAGCCACGGAAGACGACGGCGGGTTCAAGTTTACGCACCTGACGGATGCCGAGCAGCGAGGCGAAGGTGCAGATGAAAAGCACGGCTGCAAACGAGCCGAGCGGCAATTGATACGGCAGCGCGAACGGCGGCTGGCCCATCTGGATGAATTTCCAACCGATGAAACACGAGAGCCCGAGGCCGATGCCGTAGCCGATGATCCCCACGGTGAAGGCCTGGAGCAGCACCATCCGCGTGATCAGGCCGTCGCTCGCGCCCATCGCCTTGAGCGCCCCGAAGTGCCGCAGGTTCTCCAGGATGAAGGAGTAGAACGTCTGTCCGGCCACGGCGATGCCGACGATGAATCCGAGGATGATCGTCGTCATGAACGAGATGGGGATGCCCGTGTTCTTGAAGAACCATCTCACCGTGGACGCGCCGAAAGCCTCCTCCGTGTAGGCGCCCAGGCCCGTCTTCTGGCGGATCTGCTGGGCCGTCTGCTTCGGCGTCCATCCCTCCGACGGGCTCGCGAGGATGTAGCTGAGCATCTTCCTCGTGCGCGGCGCGAACTGCAGGGCCTGCTCGTAGGTTGAGAAGATGTAGGGATAACCGAAGAACGATTTCTCCGTCTGGCAGATCCCCACCACGCGGGCCTCCTTGTCGTTCATCTCAAAGGTGTCTCCCATGCCAAGCGGTTTGGCCCGGCCGACGCTCAGCCGCTTGACCGTGAGGTCGTCGATGATGACGGCATTGGGGATCCGCAAGTCCTCCACGCGGCCCTGCAACATCTTCGTCGGCCGCCCGACCATCGTCGCGTTGTCGAGACCGACGAGCTGGATTGGCTTGAAGGTTCCGTCGGTGAGGCGGGCCTGGAGGATGCCCCAATACATCGGCACGGCCCAGGCCACGCCGGGAATGCTGCGCACCCGGCTCACATCCGTGTCGCGCATGGGCTTCACCTCGTTGACCTGCTCGACCTTGGGATCCACCACCCAGATCGGCGCGCGCATGTTTTTCAGGTTGCCCTTGGTCCATTCGATGATGCCGACGAACACGCCGGCCTGCTGCGTCATGAGCAAGGCGGCGAAGGCCATGCCGCTGAGCAGCATGATGTATTTGGCCCGGTCGGCGAACAGCATCTTGAGTCCGAGTCGATACATGCGATGGGTCCTATTTTCGCCGGCGAGCCGTGGGAATGCTTCTTCCGGGTGGGGTGCGTTTCCGCTTCCCGGTTTGGCCCGCGTCCTTCAGGGCCCGGATGCCGCCCAAGGAAAACTGCGCCACGTGGTTGACCAGCGATTCGAGGTCGCCCTGGTCCAGCTTGAAGTCGGGATTCATCCGCTCGAGCACCGGACGGCAGTGGGCGTAGAAGACGATCTGGCCGATGATGCTGAGGGCCGTCTGGCGTCGACTCGCCTCGGGAAAACCGGGCCCGAGCAGTTGCCTGAGGATGTCGTCCAGCAGGAGGCTCGTGGGTTTCACAACCTTCTCCACCATCAAGTCCAGGGCCGAGGTCGGCTCGATCATCTCCCGCATCACGATCCGGCCATGGCGGCACTGGGCGCCGGCCGCGAGGATCCGCTGGAGGTAGCCACGGACAAAGGCGAAGAACCGTTCCTCGGGCGTGCTCGACACGGTGACTCCGGCGTCGAGCGGGAACCGGGCGATGACCTGGTCGAACGCCGACTGGATCAGCGCGACGTAGAGGCCCTCCTTGTCGCCGAAGTGGTAGTTCACCGCAGCCACGTTCGCGCCTGCGCGCTCGCAGATGTCGCGGACGCGGGCGTTGCGGAAGCCCGTTTCGGCGATCACCTCGGCCGCCGCTTCGAGCAGGGCTTCCCGGGTGCCGGGCTGGACCGTTGGATTGTCTTTGGTTTCCGCCATCTCAAACACTTGTTTGAAAGACATATTTCAAACAGGTGTTTGAATGTCAATTGATGGTTTTGGTTCGTCCGTTTGTTCTGCCGTAGGCTGGGCGTCCCCGCCCGGCCGGTGGGTGTCGCTGAAACATGGCATCGAACATCTAACGAAGGGTGGCCGACCCGGCGACGGAGCGCGGCCTTCCAGGCCGCAGCGGACCCGACATGGCCATTTGTTTCCCAGACCGACGTGCGTTCCCGCTTCGCGCTCCTGACGGACGACATCCTCTTCAGTGCTGGGGTCGGGTGTTGGGTGTTGGGTGTTGGGTGTTTTCCGTCTCCCGGCCTACGGGACGGAGCGCGGCCTTTCAGGCCGCAGCGGTCGGGCGCGGTTGGTGGACCGCATCTTGCATCTACCTTGGTGCCGCGCTCCGGGGCTTCGGCTCCGGTGGGAAAGCGGCGCAGCAGCGCACGCAGTCCAAGACGCTGGCGCGAGAATCGGAAGGTGCTGAGGAAGTCCGCCAGGTTTTGGACTGCGCCGGTGCTCCGGCGCTTTGAGGAGGCGGCAACAGGCTCGCGAACAAGCGGCTTTCGGAGCGCGGCCTTCAAGGCCGCAGCGGCTTGGAAGGAGCGGAGGTGCCAAAGGTTCGTATGACGAGCGCGGGCTCGGACGCGCTGCGGCCCAGAGGGCCGCGCTCCGTCGCGGGCGCCGACGCCCGACCTACGGACCGGTGGCTACTTCTCCAGCGGCAGGTAGGTCCAGGCGATGTCGTCGGCAACGGCGGGTTCGGTGGTTGGGCTGTTGGAGTCCTTAGGCAGCCTGAAATCGTCCCTCTGCTTCCTCTTTACGGCCCGGCCTCGGTCGTCGTGGCCGTTGGAGCCGACGGAGTAGAGCAGGTAGCGACTGTCAGACGTTTTGGAGTAGTGGAAGGGCTCCTTGCCGAACGGGTCGTTGAGGGGAGATGCGAGGAACTGGGGGCTCAACGCCGCCAGCGTGTCCGGGTAGCTGCCGGTCGCGAGTTGATGACGCTCCAGAGCGATGGCGGTGCGGGCGAGCGATTGGTGGGTTCGGGCAGTGGTGCTCTTCTCGAAGAAATTGCCGATGGCCGGAAAGAGCATACGGACGAGGGCTTCCGAAGGATGTTTCGGCCGTGCGATCAGCGCGGACATCGTCTCCTGGGCTGTTCGGAAATCGGGCCAAGAACCATCCCGGGGCAGGAGCTGGTCATACCAGCGGTTGATGGAGATGAGATTCTCGGCCATGAAGAAACGACCCCGGGTGACGGTGACGGTTTTCATGAACCCCGCCATCTCCAAGCTGTCCATGATGTAGACCGATTTTGCCAGTTCCTCCCGATCGCCGATCCACATCTCCATCATCGTTGTGCCGAAGGCCCGTTCCCCGTCCACGGCCCTGCGACTGAGGGCGGCGTAGTCCCGTGCGGCCAGGAGCGAGTCCAATTCGGCGAGCTGTGACTCGTTCCATGTCTTGGCCTGAAGGCCTTCCCAGATCGGTTGCAAGGTCTGGGCGTCCATGGCGATGCCGACCAGGTAGGAAATCAGCAAGGGCTCAAAGGCGGAAAAGTTACCCAAACGATAACCCGTCTTCACATCCTGCAATCCACCTCTGGCATCCGAGGAAGCGAGGCGGGCTGAGGCGCGGAGACTGTAAATCGCGCTGAAGTTTTTGATTGGACCCACGTGTGGCAAGAGGGCGCTGAAGGTGTCCTGATAGCGCACTGGAAACACCATGAAAGGCATGGCGGCGGCGGACTCGATCTCGCTTAGTTCTTTGTCCCAACCCTTCAACGCGGCCAGGACGGCAGCGGCATCGGTGGCGTCGGTTGGCGATTGGGGAAAGATAGAAGCATTCGTCAGGACGGTTCGGAAATCGGCCAACCTGATTCGTTTCTGGGCATTCCAAAGCGGGGGATTCGCTTGGCGGGCGTTCAAAATGGTGAGGTTGTTGAGGCGCTTCTTCGCTGCCTTTTCGACCCCGCTGTGGAGGGCGGCGCTGGAAAAACCGAGATCCTTGAACAACGGCGTGTTGGCAAAGTTCTCCGCGTCAGGAACCGTCTTGGCAGCCAGGCGCGTGATGTCGAGTTCGACGCCGCGGGCGACAAGTTCCTGACGATAGCTCGACCATTTGGCTTGGTAGATCGTGTTGGCCACGGACAACGCCAGGACCAGCGGGGTCAGGACGAAGAAGAGCAGATAGTAGAGCGGCACGAGAGTGAAGCACGCCCAGATCGGTAGGCGTTCCTGCACGGGCGCAGGCTGGCCGGCGGCGGCTGCGTTTCGGAGGCGGGCAGCTCGGCGGTTCCATGCCAGAACGGTCATTCCGCCCCAGACGACACCGATGGAAACGACCATCCAGAAGGGCCACCACAGGATGACCCATTGGTCGTAAGCGTCGCGAAGCCACAGCCAGCAAAGCCCGGTGACCACCGACGCCCGGAGCAAGGTGCGCAGGGCGAGCAGCCAGAGCGGATAGGCTTTGGCGGGAGCGGGACTGAGCGGAGAAGTCCAGCGGCGAGGGGCGTCGGCATGGGCCAAAAGGGTGGCGCTGAGGGTATCACGGAGTTTCATGGGAATGGGTGTTGAGGCTTGCGTCAGGCGCTGGTGGCGGCGGGACCGTTGGTGCCGAGGAAATTCAACTGGCGTTTTGGACGATCGGCTTCAGGGCGGGGCCGGAGGGGCAGATCGTCGGAAGCATCGTTGCCTTGCAGTTCGCTGAGGAGCTGGCGGCGGTAGGCCAAGGCAATTTGGACGGATTCTTCCCGCTGCTCGGCCGAATCTTGGGCCAGAGAAGACGAGTCCGTCGGTGTGTTGGAGTTGCTTGAGGATGACACCGAGTTGATGGCGACGATCAGAAGCCACAGCGCGGCGGCAGCCGACCATTCGGTGGGAATGCCCCGAAGCCAGCGCAGGAGGAGATGCGGCCAGGACGAGGGTTCAGCTTCAACCTGTGGCCGGCCGGCAGGACTCCGCCTCGTCGCCTCGACGGCTGCGGAGGTCTGGGCGGCGGCGAGGATTTCGTCGCGCCATGCCGGTGCCAGTGGGCGGAAGGTGGTCCGGCGCAGGCGATCTTCCAGCGGATCGCGGCCGTTGGGCTGGGGATGTTCGGACGGTTTCATGGCGATGACTGGTTCAGCGGATCTCTTCGTAAAGGGGACGCAGCCGCGTCCGAAGTTTGTCTAGGCCGTAGCGGTAGCGGCTGGCGGCGGTGTTGGCGGGAATGTCGAGCGTCTCGGCGATCTGCTCGAAGGTGAGGTGTTCCCAGAGCTTCAGGTGGACGACGGCGCGTTGGTCTTCGGGCAGTTCGGCCAATGCAGCCGCGAGTTGGGCGCGAAAGGCGGCTTCGTCCGGATCGGCGGACGGTGCGAACAATTCCAGCGCGTCGGTCTGGAAGGCTTCTTCCCGGCGGTTCCGCGTGTCGCGGCGGCGGCTGAGGTCGACGATCTGGTTGTGGGCGAGCCGGAGGAGGAAGCCGCGCGGCTCACGGATCGTCTCCAGCGTGTCGGGCTGTTTCGCGAGGCGGACGAAGACTTCCTGAAGCACGTCGCGGGCATCGGCTTCCGAGCGGGTGAGGTTCAAGGCGAAGGCGAAGACCGGCCCGGCATGGGCGTCATAGAGGCTGGTGAGATCGGGCGTGCCGGGCATCGGGTTCAAAAGGAGGACGCGGCGGTGCCGGGGATTTGTCTATGCAAAAGCCGGGCGTCCCGGCTGTGAACAGCCGGTGGGCAACGGTTAGCAACCAATTGATCCGAAATCCTGAAAGCCTTTGCCCGCGCGGCCCGATGCGAGGTTTACTCTCCGGCTCATGATCGATGGAACGGATATTCCCGGCGGACAGCCGCCCGAGCCGGGCTTCGCGCGGAAACGCCGGAGCCGGAAGAGCGAGGATTCGTCGACCAACCACATGCGCCCCGGCGACCAGCTGCCTCCGCACGCCGCCGAAGCCGAGCAGGCCGTCCTTGGCTGCGTATTGCTCGCGCCGCAGGATTGCATGGGGGAATG
>JAYTUE010000183.1:0-5065 GCA_043744715.1 Verrucomicrobiota bacterium
GCTACTACTACGGCATCCCGCGCGGATTTGTCGCCGTGCAAGGCGCGCCTCCGCCTTAATAACCGGAATATAACCCGTAACTGGCCTGACTATGAAGACCGCCCGCGACTTGGCACTGCCTCTCCCGCCCTCCGGGCACCCTCTCCTCCGCGCCGCGCGGAGGAGAGGGCCGGGGAGAGGAGGCTTCACCTTGGTGGAGCTGCTGGTGGTCCTCGCCATCATCGGCCTCCTCGTGGCGATTCTTCTGCCCACACTGGCCGGCGCTCGCAGACGGGCCGAGGGCGCGGCCTGCAAGAGCAACCTCCGCCAGATCACCCTCGGGGCCATCATGTATACCGAGGACAACGAAGGGCAACTGCCGTGGAACCTGAGCGATTCCTACTACGCCTCGCCGTTTGAATTCGTAGCGGGCTGGACCAAAGGAGGTCTGAACTACAACCCGTCAAACCACGTGAACACCAACGCGTCGTATCTCGTGGGCGTCGGCGGAGGCAGGCTGGGGGCCTACAACAAGGACGTGCGCAGCTACCACTGCCAGTCGGACAGGTCGACCGTGACCATCAACGGCACGCCCTACCTGCGCACCCGCAGCTACGCCATGAACTGGTTCATGGGAAATCACGGCACCGGCTACACAACCGAGCGCAAGGGCATCTATTCGATGGCCTGGATGCACGAGGTCTCGCGGCCTTCTCACTTCTTCTACTTCATCGATGAGCACGAGGATTCCTTGTCCGGCGGATATTTCGGCGTGAACGATGCAATCGAGCAGGACTGGTATTGGGGCAGCCTTCCCGGATCACGGCATGGGCCTGCAGCCAACATGTCGTTCCTCGACGGCCATGTGGAAACAAAGCGCTGGCAGGACAAGAGAACGCTGATTCCTGTAGTGGGAAAAAAATGGACGCAAAGCCCCCGTCATCCTGGAAACCAGGACATCGTCTGGCTCAGAGGTCGCGCGACCATTCCGATCCCACGTCCTCCATGAAGCGGTGGGGCACCCGTGAACTGCTCGCCGAATCCAATCGCGCCGTCGTCTCGCGCAAGGAAGGACACGGCTTCACGCTCGTCGAGCTGCTGGTGGTCCTCGCCATCATCGGCCTCCTTGTGGCGATTCTTCTCCCCAAGCGGGCCGATGCCCTTCACCGCCGGCGAACCTCGTAGGTCTCGCCCTGGAACTCGCGGCGACCGAAGTCGGTGTCGGGCAGCTTCAGCGCGGCGATGAAGACGGCCAAGGCCGCATCCCGCTCTTCAGGCGACCAGAACAGCTCCATCCTCGTCAACCCGTCCCAGCTCCCCAGGCCGGTGGCGACGAAGTCGCAGTAGCGCAGGACCACCGCGTCCCGCGGATCCAGGAGCCTGTCTTCCGATTGGCGGCGGTAGTTGGCGATGCGGCCGGAGTTGTCGCGCACTTCGTAGCGGCCGTTGCCGAGGATGCGCATGGAGCCGATGACCGTCTGGTCTTCGAGCGCCTTGACCAGCAGGGCGCGGAAGGCGGGCAGCCGGGCGAGGGCCGTGCCGGACTCGAGGACGGGCAGGCTGAAGACGCCTGTCGAGAAGCTGACGGAGGAGCGCAGGCCGCTGCGTTCTGGATCGAAAAGGAACGCCGCGATTTCGGCCACGGTCGGATGGGCCGGATGCTGCCAGAGCGGTTCGAGGGGGTGCTGCCGGTTCATGCGGCTGTCCTGCCATTGCCGGTAATCCTCGTCCGTCACCCGCCGCAGCCAGGCCGCGTAGTCCGGCAGGGCGTTCGTGTCGCCCAGGGCCGCTCGGTCGAGGGTGATCCTCGCGATGTTGCGTCCCAGGACGGCGGCCACGCCGGTCTTGCGCTGGGCCAGCGCGAGGTCGCTGCTCCACGCCTCGGTGCAGGCGGCCTGCGCATCGCCGAAAAGCGCGACCTCGGCTCCCGGCTGCCAGAGGCCGATGCGTCGGATGAGTTCCAGGTGGCGGGTCAGTCCGAACTGGTCGAGCTCCGGCTGCATGCGCCATCGGCCGACGCGTTTCTCCATCAGCTCCGTCACGGTGGGCGACGTCTTCTCCCGCAGGGCCTCGCCTAGAAGGCGTTCACCGGGTTGATCCAGGGAAGCGCCGCGCAGGTCGAAGGACCCGCCCCCGCCCCTGGCCGGCGAGGTGATGCCGCGTATGGCCTGCTCCCAGACATCGAGTCCGGCGGACTCATTGGCCAGCACGCGATACCAGCCCTCCTCAAGCGTGACGACTCCCTGCTGCTGGATGTGGGCGCGCAGTCTTGCGCCGAGGAGCGCGTGGAGCTTGTCGCCGGCCTCGCCCAGTTCCCTCGGAGGAATGATCATGTCGAGCGGCTTGAGGCGGAGCATCGTCCTCAGCGTGTCGGTCACCGCCGAACTAACGGGGTGGAGGATGCGTGAGGGTGCGAAATCCCGGTTGAAGCTGACGGCGCGGGTAAGTCCGGCGGCCGCGTCGCTTTCGAGGAAGGCGAGCATCGGGTCCACGGCGGCCTGTCCTTCACCCATCAGGGCGCTCACCGCGGCGGCGTCGGACCATGGGCTGAGGCCGCCGGACTGGCTGCGCTGTTTCGGCGCAAGTTCGGGGAAGCGCGCGAGGAATCCCGCGATGCGTTCGGCGCGGTTGGTGTTGGACAGCAGGCTTTCGACCAACGGCATGGGCCTGGCCGACGGAGACGCCCGCCGCGTCAGCTCGACCATGAGCGACGGGACGATGTCGAGGAAGTCGAAGTAGCGGACCGCGTTGGCCGGCTTGGCCGCGCCGCGGGCTTCGGCCGCCTTCTCCAGGGCGGAGCCCACATCCACCAGGGGCCGCACGCCTGCCAAGGCCAGCCGGTCGTCGCCCCGCATGAAGGCGCAAACCGCGCGGTCCAGGGCGCTGCTGGCCCAGAGCGTGGCCCAGCCCATGAAGGGATCCGCCGCGTCCTTCGGCAGGAAGGGTTTCGCCGGCTTGACGGGCTTGACGGGTTCAGGTTCCGGAAGTTTCACCGACTCCGTGCCGGGAAGATCACGCCGCAGCGGCGCCTGCCTAGGCGCGCGGGCACCCGGGCGCGAGGCCTTGTCGCGCTTGATCAACGACGCCCAATAGTCGTAGGCCAGCTGTTCTTCGCCGAGGCGCAGAAGGACCAGGCCCTTCAGCGGGTGCGTGCTCCGGTGCGAGACGGCGTCCTCCTCGCGCAGGATCCAGCCATTCTCGCGGTAGCCGTCCTCCAACGTGGCGGCGATGTCCGCGCGCATGTCGGCCGGTTTGCCCGTCGTCTTCACCACCGGATACACTAGGCCGTTCCAGCACACGGCGAAGCGCTGCGAATTGGTCCCGGGAACAAGCCACCCATGCGTGTCGACCACGCCGCCGTCACCGGACCAGAGGCTGCCGACGGCCACGGAGATCTCCACATACGCGCAGCCCTGGGGATTGGCGAAACCCGCGTCGAAGAGGACTCCGGCGGCCGACAGGTGGTTGGAGGGGAAATCCAGCGTCGTGGCCGGCAACGCGGAGAGCTGGGCCGGAGGCGCGGGGAAAGACCCGCCGGCATAGGGCTGCGGCGGATCCACGCGGAACTGCGCCCATGCCACGCCCGCCAGTCCGCCGCAGAACAAGACTGCGGCGAGCGCGCGCCCGAATAAGTGGCCGATTCTCACCGCCGATCCAGTAGCAGGTTTGCCGCCGCGGGAGCAACGGAGTTCATCGCCTGAAGCGCGCGGCGGCCTCCGTCATTTCATCATCGCGAGCGAAACCGCGCCCGCCACCGCCACCACGCCGCCGATGAGCGAGCGCACCGACGGCCGTTCCCCTTCGATCCACCAGGCCAGCGGCACGACGGCGAGCGGGGTGGTGGCCACGATGGAGAAAACGATGCCCGCCGGCTGTGTCACGAGCGCCCATTGCACGCAGGCCACGCCGAGCGTCGCGCCGGCGGTCGCATTGAGAAGCAGCCAGCGGAACGCCTTCTTGCGATCGACCTCCGGCTGGACGGGTCCCGGCGCGGCTTCCCTCGTCCATCCCAGCCGTTGCGCCACGGAACGGCGCCGCGCCCAGAGGAGGAACAGGCCGGCGAAGATCACCCCTGGAACGATGCGCTGGAACGCCGCCGTCAATCCGTCCATCGGCGCGCCCGAGGATTTGATCAGGTCGAAGGCTTTCCGGTTGAGCACGCCGCCCCAGCCGTTGGCCACGGCGGCGACGAGGCCCAAGACGATCCCGGATCGGAACTCGGCGGTCGGAGCCGGACCGCGTTTGTCGGGAGCCAGAGCGGTGGCGACACCGGCCAGGATCGTCGCCGAGCAGGCCATTTGCGGAAGCGTCAACGTGTTGCCCAGCCAGAGCCATTCGATCACGCCGGCGACGGGTGCGGCCACGCAGTTGACCAGGAGGGAGCAGAGCCTTGAACCGATGCGCGGCAACGCCTGGTAGAGCGCGACGTCGCAGATGCCGAAGCCGACGAGGCCGCTCAGGATGAACCACGGGAGCGCCGGGCCGTGGAATCCGTGGCCGAAGCCGAAGCTCCAGACGCCGAGCATCGCCGTGGCCATGAGCAGCCGCCAGAAGTTGGCCTTGAGCCCGCCCAACATGCGCGCCGCGCGTGCGCCCGAGACGGACGACACGGCATAGAGCAGGGTGGCAAGGATCGCCGGCAACACAGGGCGGCGACGTTGCCGCAACCGCCCGGCTTGTCCATGGGAGAGTTGGCGCGCCGAGGCTTCAGGCACCCCGTAGCAGGCCGGGCTGCAAGCCCGGCCTACTGGCTCACGCCAGCCGGCGGATCTTCTCCAGTTCTTCGCCCAATCGTTTCGGCGAAACCGGGAATGCGGTGCCGACCTCCTGTGCGAAGACGGACACCCGTAGTTCCTCCACCATCCAGCGGAAATCCTCTACAGCCTTGCGACCCTCGGCGGTCTTCAGCGGCTTTGCGGCGAACGAGGCCAGAGCGGCGGCGTAGGGCGCGACGATGAGGGCGCGCTCCTGCTCCTTCAGCGGATTCTGCGACGCGCGTTCACAGCGGATCTGGAGCGCCCTGAGGTAGCGTTGGAGATGCGGCAGGCGCTCCAGTGTGAGCCGCTCGGGGAAACGCGCCGGAAGC
>JAYTUE010000184.1:0-19352 GCA_043744715.1 Verrucomicrobiota bacterium
GCCTTCGCAAATTCTCCCGAATCATGAAACAAGCCTGCTCTCTCTTCCGTTTCGCCGCCGCCGCCCTCGACCTGCCTGCTACCCACTGAAAACAGCGAGGAACCAGCAGGCGGCCACCTTTCGGCGGGTTCGGCTGGGGGTAGGGCGGGCTTCCAGCTTGGCGGGAGCTTTAACAAGGGTTGCCGGATTGGTCGACGGCCTGATACGCCCGCACGATCAGGTTTCATGCGGGATCATTATGGGCAGGCAAGATGCACAGCCCTACGAGGCCGCAACCGCTTCGCGGCCTCGTGGTGCCGGCTAAGACCGCACCACCGACGCCAGCGTGATCCCGGCGGCGGCCTGGGCTTCCGCCTCGCGGATACGGTCCAGTTGGTGTTGGACCTTTTCACGTTCCGGGCCCTCGCGGGTGGAGAGGTTCTGACCCATGGCGCTGCGGATGGAGTGGAGGATGTCGCTGTAGGAGATCGATTCCAGCGGGCGGCCCGGTGCGAACGCGCTCGTGATGCTCCGGACCTCGACGATCAACCCGGACTTCGTCAGCGGCTGGATGATGCGGAGCAGGAGCCGGCTGGGAACCGCCAGATGGTCGGAAAGTTCGATCAGCGTAGGCGGGGGATTGCCTTCATGGAACCGGTGCGCCACGGATGTCATCAGTCGCAGGGCGATGAATTCGCGGGTGATGTGGTTGACCGAATCGGCCAGCCGTTCATGCAGGTAGGCCTTCCGGTTCTGGAAGGCGTAGGCCACCTGCGCCCCGAAGAGGAGCATGAGCCACGACAGGTAGAGCCCGATGAGGAAGATGGGCAGGATGCCGAGCGAGCCGTAGATCTTCGAGTTGCGGACGACCTGTTCGAAATAGAGGACGTTGAGCTGGTTGTTCAGGCCCCAGAGCAGGGCCGCCACGGCGCCACCGACAAAGGCCGCCTTCCATTCCACCTTCGTGTTGGGCATCAGCTTGTAGAACAGGGCGAGCCCCGCCGCCACGATGACGAGGGGGAGCAGCTTGAAGAGGAACTTCACGACCGGTTGCTTGAAGAAGATCTGCACCCACTCGGACTGGGCGCCGACCGCGATGCTTGCGGCCACCAGCAGCAACAAAGGCCCCAGGGAAAGAACCGCCCAGTATTGGACGATTCGTGCGAACCAGCTCCTGCCGCGGGTCACACCCCAGATGTCGTTCAGCGTCGCCTCGATGTTCGCCAGAAGGGAGATGCCGACAAAGATGACTCCGATGATCGCCGTGGCCCCAAGGGCGCCGCTGTTGACCTTCTTGATCGATTCCTTGATGAAGCCGGAGACCTTGGAGCGGGCGTCCGCCTGCGCTTCCACCTGCGCCTCCGTGCGGGCGGGAGACCTTTCCTCGTCAGGGCCGAACAGGGAATCAAGAAGGCTCTCCTCCTCCATTTCCTTCCTCGACGGCTGATTGGTCGTCTGCGGGACCAGGCCAAGCTGTGGTGCCAGGTTCTCAATCGCCAGATCGATCGCGGCATCGATCCGCTTGTCGCCTTCCTCCGTCTTCAACAGGGAAGTCGAAATGCTGACGACCACCGCAAGCAATGGCACCAGCGACAAAAGCGTGGTGTAGGCCAGCGCGGTGGCGCGGACGGGGCAGCGGTTCTGCATGAAGTTCTGGATGACCATCGTCCAGAAACGTTTGGCCCGTTCAAGGAACGGCAGCTTGTCCTCGTCGTCGATGAGACCGGCCCTTTCCGGCTCGACGGGTCTGCGGGACGGTTTGATGTCTGTCTTCTGCCGTGATGGTTGGTCGGCCATGGTCGCGGTCGGGAACCTATCGGACGGCATGACGAATGACCAACGATGAATGGCATCGCCGCCGATGGTCCCGGAGGCCAGTCGGGCGGGCATCTCGATGCTGGAGATATTCCTGTTCCCGCTTCAGGCTAGTCCGAGATGAGCAGCCCCCAATCGATCACCGTCGAGCAGTTCTTCAGCGAACAAGCCGAGCCGTTGGAGATGGAGCTCCTCGCCGGCAAGGACGGATTCAACCGCGTGATTCGCGAACCGACGGTCAACCGGCCCGGCCTCGCCATGGCCGGATTCACCCGCTACTTCGCCTGGAAGCGCGTTCAGGTCATCGGCAACGCGGAGTTCTCTTTTCTCCGCCAGCTTCCCAAGCAGGCGCGGGCCGAGATCTACCGGGGCCTTTTTCGCCGGCGCATTCCCTGCGTGGTCTACTCCCGGAGCCTGGCCCCGGAGAAGTGGGTCCTGGACGAAGCGGACAAGGCCAAGCTGCCCCTCTTCCAGACTCCGCAGGTCACGATGAAGTTCATCAACAAGGCCACGCTCGCCCTGGAGTCCTTCTTCGCCGCGCGGGGCACCGAGATCGGCAGCATGGTGGACATCCTCGGAGTCGGCGTGATCATCCGGGGCGAGAGCGGCATCGGAAAAAGCGAGAGCGTCCTCGCCCTGCTCGAACGCGGCTACAGCATCGTCAGCGACGACATCACCAAGGTCGCCCTGCTCGATGGCCGCGAGATTGTCGGAACCAGCCCCGAACTCACCCGCAATCTGATGGAAGTTCGCGGCATCGGCATCATCAACGCCGCCCTGCTCTTCGGCGTTAAGGCCATCCGCCAGGAGAAACGCGTCGATCTCGTGGTGACGTTGAAGGCCTGGAACGACGTGACCGACATCGACCGCCTCGGACTCGAGATCGAAACGGTGAAGATCCTTGGCGTCGAAATCCCTCACATCACCATCCCCGTCCGTCCCGGACGCGATCTGGCGCGGCTGATCGAGGTCGCCGCACTTCATTCCAAGCTGAGGCAATCCGGGGTCAATCCGGCCAAGGATCTCGACGAGCGCCTGCAGCAGATGATGCTTCCAACCGGTGCCAAGAAGTGATTTGTCCCGCTTTCGGGCAAAAACATTTGGAAATCAACGGGCCCGCCGCTAATCATGGTCTGCGATGCAAGGTGCCTCACAAACCTCGAAGGAAAGCGGGATCCAGAGAGAACTGGTTATCAGCAACCGGAAGGGCATCCATGCCCGCCCGGCCGCGATGTTTGTGAAGGTCGCCAACAGGTTCGAAGCCGACATCTTTGTCGAGAAGGACGGGGAAACGGTGAACGGCAAAAGCATCATGGGCCTCCTGATGCTGGCCGCCGGACCCGGCAGCAAGATCCGCATCCGAGCCGACGGCTCCGATTGTCTTAAGGCCATCGAGGAGATCGAGAAACTGCTCTCCAGCAAGTTCGGTGAGGAGTGATCCTCTTTTGGGCGGTGGTTCCCTCGTCCTTCGTCGGCAACTCAAACCTCACTTCACTCCGGTTCCATTCGCGGTCGCCCTGGGCAAGTCCGTGATCGGGTAGTTCCTCCAATCCACATCGTCGAAGTGCCACCACTCCGTCGGGAGAGCGATGAAGCCGTGTTTCTCCATGACCCCCGCAGCAGATCCCGGTTGCGGATCACTTCGGCCGGAAGGTCCGGATAGTCGCGTCCCGCCCGCTCGGAGAAATCGTCGAACGCCATGGGCATCGGCAGCTCCCGGCCGTCGGAGAGACGGATCAGGGTGAGGTCGACGGCTGCGCCACGGTTATGGCGGGAGCCTTTGGCCGGGTTGGCGACGTAACGTTCGTCCGGCATGATCTCCCAAAACCTTCTCTGCACGGCCAAGGGTCGGAAGCCGTCGAAAATCTTCAGACCGAGGCCTTGGCTCGCCAATTCCTTCTGCACGCGCTTCAGCTTCCCGGCCGGTCCGCTTCGCAGGAAGCAACGGGCGTCGGAATAGACCTTCTGGCCGGTGAAGTTGTTCGTCGTGGCGTAACGGATGTCGAGGACGAGACCGGGAACGACATGGACCAGCTCGACGAAGGCATCCGGCTTTCCTGGAACCGTCCGGCATCCACTGGCCAGCTGCGTCGCGAGGATGAGAGTGGCAAAGAAAGACCGGGAAGAACCGCAGATCACGCGAACCAAGCAGTAGAAACCAAGCTGGGAACCATCGGCCATCGGGTTCGTTTGCATTCGGCCTGGACTGCGTTGTTTGCGGTTTATGAAGTGTTGATCAGAAGACCGAAACTATGTCGGCTGGAGCGACGATCTTCTCTTCCCGTGTCTTCAGGTTCTTCACTTTGGCCGCGATGCCATCCGCTCCGCGTTCGAGACGCACCGTATGCGAGGCCCCGAGTTCGAGGGCGCGCTTGAACTGTTTGTCGCCCTTGGCCGGAGTAAGGCTGAAGTCGACGGCTTTGCCGGATTCTCGGAGGAGTTGGACCGCCTTCAACGAGTCGCCGCGAAGCGTTTCGTCTTCAACCAGCACGACGACGTCGACGGTGTTGGCGAAGGAGGGAACGAGCTTCCGGACCTTGAGCAGTTCCGCCAGCACCACATCGCCCATGCCGAAGCCGAGCGCGGGCAGATCCACCTTGCCTTCGCTGACCTGTTTCACGAGCTGGTCGTAGCGGCCGCCTCCGGCGATGGCGCGGAACTCGCCCTTGCGATCAAATGCTTCGAAGACGACGCCCGTGTAGTAGGCGAGGCCGCGGATGACGCCGTAGTCGACTTTGACGAAGTCGCCCAGACCACGCGCGGCGAGGTTGTCGAGCACGGCCTGGAGTTCCGGTTCGGGCACGCTGGCGGCGATGAATGACTGGACGTCCTCCAGCTTCACGCCGAGCGGGGCGAGCTTCTCGGCGCTTCTCTCGGGGCGCTCGCGCTCGATCTTGTCGACGATCTGGTAGAAGTCGTAGGCCTTGGTCGGATCGCCTCCGCGCGCGGCGAAGAAGCGCTGCCACGCCTGTCGGCTGCTGAGGCGGATGACGAAGTCCTCGCTGGTGAGACCGAGCGAACGGAGCACGTCGATGAGCAGAGCCACGATCTCGGCGTCGGCGCTGAAATCGGACTCGCCGAAGATGTCGCAGTTGAGCTGGAAGTGTTCGCGGAGGCGGCCTTTCTGCTGCTTTTCATAGCGGAAGAGCTGCGGCAGGGAGAACCACTTGATGGGCTTCTTGTAGGCCCGCTCCGCCGTGGCGACCATGCGGGCGACGGTCGGGGTCATCTCCGGACGCATGGAGACGGCGCGTTCGCCCTTGTCCGTGAAGTTGAAGAGCTGGGCGACGATTTCCGCGCCGGATTTGTTGGTGTAGAGCTCCAGCGGTTCCAGCGGAGGACCGTCGTATTCGCGGAAGCCGTAGCGCCGGGCGGTTTCGCGCCAGCACCGGAAAATGTGCTGCCGGAGATCGCAGCTCCAGGGTTCGTTGGAGGGCAGGGGCTCGGGGTAGAAATCGCGAAAACCGGGAAGACGTTCCATGGTCAGTGATCTTTCAAAGTTGGCCCGCTAGGGAAGCGGGTCCGAGCCCCCAGCCGCAAGCCCTGAATCGGTTGTCGCAGTGGTGCTGCGCCATCCAAAATGAAAAACGGCGCGGGCCAGGCGAATGGCTGCGCCGTCTCGGGGGTAATGACTGTCAGCCGTCAGGGCTTCTTGGGTTCGGCGGCGGCCTTCGCGACAGCGACGGCTTTGGGCGTCAGGTCGAGGACCGACTCGCGCATTTCCTTGCCGGGCTTGAATTTCACCACAGCGCGTTGGGGAATCGGCACGTCGGTTTCGGGCCGGTTGGGATTCCGGCCGATGCGGGCCTTGCGCACTTTGACCTCAAAAACGCCGAAGTTTCTGAGCTCGACAGTTTCTCCCTTCGAGACGGATTGGGAGATGTAGTCCAACGTCTTTTGCACCACTTCGAGAACCTGCTGTTGGATGAGCCCGGTTTCGGTTGAAATTCTGATGACCAGATCGCGCTTCGTCATAGTTTGCCTTTCCGTTGTCTTATCGGATTACCCAGAGGCCGTAAATCCATCGGCCTTCGCTTGTTACAGGCTGACGTTTGCACCGCTTTCCCAATCGCGCAACCCGTCAAATCATATTTGCCGGCCCTAGCTTTCGATGATGTTGATCTCCACCGGCTCGACACGGACACCGTGTTTCTCAAGCCAGGCCACCGCCGCCTTGAGATCATTGCGAAAGCCTTCGAGCTGAAGGCACATGATGCCGATCTCGTCGCTCACGCTGGCCTGGCGCACGTTGAAGACGATCGGAAACTTCATGGCAAGTTCCCAGATGATGGGCCGGGTGATGAGCTTCGGCGGATAGCTCAGCCAATAGCGGCG
Organism: Verrucomicrobiota bacterium; assembly: GCA_043744715.1. Taxonomy (GTDB): domain Bacteria; phylum Verrucomicrobiota; class Verrucomicrobiia; order Limisphaerales; family CANJSG01; genus CANJSG01. Next base: position 6,130 of record JAYTUE010000184.1, read on the forward strand.
GCTTTCCTTGGCCGGGATCGCTTGCAGGGCCTTCTTTGTGGCGGACTTCTTTTTTGCGGCGGGCATGGCGATTCCTTTGCGGATCAACCTCCGGCGATCGCGGGAATGATGCTGACCTCGTCGCCATCCTTCAACGGCGTGTCCTGGTTCTTGAGGAAGCGGATGTCCTCCTCGTTGACGTAGACGTTGACGAAGCGGCGCACCTGGCCCGTCTCGTCCATGAGGCGGTCCTTGATGCCGGGGAACTTCATCTGAAGCTCGACAATGGCCGAACCGACGGTGCCGGCGGCGACCTCGACGACATCGAGTTCGTTGGTCAATTTGCGGAGCGGAGTGGGGATTCGGACGTTGACTGGCATAAAGAATTTGTCGGGTAAATGTGGGCCGGTATTCCGGACTCTGGCAACCGGCGAGTTGTGGTTTCAGCCTCCGGCGAAGGCCGGAATGATGCTGACTTCATCGCCGGGTTTCAGCGGCGTGCGCTGCTCCTGGAGGAAACGGACGTCTTCGTCGTTCACGTAGACCAGCACGGAGCCACGTATCTGGCCACGATCATCCACGATGCGGTCACGGATCCCGTGGAAGCGCCGATGGAGTTGGTCGATGGCTCCCGCCACCGTGTCCGGTTGCACGTGGAGGAGGTCCGCGCCGTCGCAATAGCGGCGGAGCGTGGGCGGAATGCGGATGGCGACTGACATCGGCTTTGGAAGTTGGGTGTTCAAATCAGGCCGGAGCCAGATTTTTGGTGGATTCCAGCAAGGTCTCGAACTCGCGCAGGCTGGGACGGATCTCACGCGGTTCACCGACATGACCGACGACGGCGTCGAGCGTCTTCAGGCCGTTGCCGGTGATGCACAGCACGGCGGAATCGGTCGCGGGGATCTTGCCCTGGGCGATGAGCTTCTTCGCCACCCCGACGGTCACGCCGCCGGCGGTTTCGGCAAAGATGCCTTCGCACTCGGCCAACAGGCTGATGCCTTCGCGGATCTCGTCGTCGGTCACGTCTTCACCGTGTCCGCCCGTTTCCTTCATCACGCGCAAGGCGTAGAAGCCGTCCGCCGGCGTGCCGATGGCGAGGGACTTGGCGATGGTGTTCGGTTTGACCGGCTTGAAGAAATCGAGACCGGCCTTCTGCGCGGCGGTGATGGGGCTGCAACCGGTGGCCTGCGCGCCGTGGATCTTCCAACCGGTGTCCTTGGTGATCCCGAGCTTGGAAAATTCCTGGTAACTCTTGTGGATCTTCGTCAGGAGCGAACCGGAGGCCATGCAGACGACGGTGTGCTTCGGGATCTCCCAGCCGAGCTGCTCCTGGATTTCAAAGCCCATGGACTTCGAGCCCTCGGCGTAATAGGGGCGCATGTTCACGTTCACAAACGCCCAGGGATACTTGCCCGCGATTTCCGCGCAGAGGCGGTTGACCTCGTCGTAGTGGCCCTTGATGCCGATGACATTGGCGCCGTAGACGAGCGAGTTGATGATCTTTCCCTGCTCCAGATCTGAAGGGATGAAAACGTAGGTTTCCATGCCGGCTGCGGCGGCGTTGGCCGCGACGGAGTTGGCGAGGTTGCCGGTGGAGGCGCACGCGGCGGTCGTGAAGCCCAGTTCACGGGCGCGACTCAGGGCGACGCTGACCACGCGGTCCTTGAACGAGAGCGTGGGGTAGTTGACGGCGTCGTTCTTGACCCAGAGTTCGCGGATGCCGAGGCGCTTGGCCAGGCGGTCGGCTTTGACGAGGGGCGTGTAGCCCACCTGCGCGCCGACGGTCGGCTCCCCGGCGATCGGCAGGAGCTCTCGGTAACGCCACATCGTCTTGGCGCGCGACTCGATGCTTTCCCGGGTCAGGGACTTCTTGATCCGGTCGTAGTCGTAGGCGACCTCCAGCGGCCCGAAGTCGAATTCGCAGACGTGCGTGGCCTCCAGCGGGTATTCCCGGCCGCACTCGCGGCACTTCAACGCCTTCATGAAACCTTGATTGCTCATGCTCTAGCTTTCCTGTGTTCACCGCCGGCACCAGGCCGGGACTGTCGTTTCGCCACGTTGCGATCCGGGACCGCGTCTCCGTCGGCGGGGCAATGAAAAGCCCCCGTCCCGCGGAGCGAGAAGAGGGCGAAAGCGCAACAAGCTCTTCTCATCTTCGCCGCCCCGAAACTGCGGAGCGATCTGGATTTGGCACCTGGCGAAGAGCTGCAAGCCCCTCCGGTTGCCGTGGCGTCACAGGGCCAGTCCCTCAGCCACTCGTAATGAGATCCGTCATATCAACGGATGCGGATTGGATGATGGAACAATTGAACGGCGTCAACGCCTTTTTCCTGTTTGGGCATCTTCACATCTTCGTGGCGCCGTCCATAGGTATCTCCAGAAATGGCCTTCAGCCGCGCCAAGGGGGAACCGATCCCATTGGCATGATGGAACGAGAGGAACCGCAACCGACGCGAAAGCCGGGTTTGGCGTTGTTCAGCCTGGCTCTCGCATTTGTCCTCTTCAACGGTGGCAACACCCTGAAGAACGCCACTTCGACGGATGATCTCTTCGCCGTCATCGGGCTCACCCGGGCCGAAGGCGCGGCCGTCAGCAGCGAATCCAACAAGCCCACCGATCCACGGCTTATCGTGGAGATCGACGAGAACACCATGATTCCCCAGGCCACTGCACCGGCACGTTACGCTGTCGGCGACACTATCTCGCTCCTGGGCGGCGTGTTCGTCATGTTGAGCGTCGTTCTACTGCGCCCATGGACGGGTCGTTCGGTGGCGTGATTTCCGGGCGCTTCGACGTCAGATCCTGTGGTTCCTCCGCTGCCTCCCAATTCCTTGGCCTTCGGCGCAAAACAAAACGCCCGACTTTTCCAGTCGGGCGTTTTCGTGGAGTCTCCGGGTCAACCTCCGATCTGGGCCTTGTAGGCCGTGGCGTCGAGCAAGGCGGAGGTTTCCGACGGATTGGCCAGCTTGATCTTGTAGAACCAGCCGCCGGTGAAGGGCTCGGTGTTCACCATGGCCGGATTGGATGAGAGGGTGGCGTTCACTTCGGTGATCTCGCCGCTGACCGGCGAGTAGATGTCGCTCGCGGTCTTCACCGACTCGACGACGGCGCAGGCTTCTCCGGCCTTCACGACGCGGCCCGCGGCGGGCAGTTCCACGAACACCACGTCGGTCAGCTCGTGCTGCGCGTGGTCGGTGATGCCGACCGTGGCGGTGTCGCCGCTGATGCGGACCCATTCGTGGGACTTGGCATACTTCAACTCGGGAAGGACTTGGCTCATATTCTGGAGGGAGTGTTGTAAGGCGGCTTAGTGCGGGTCAATCAGGCTTTGCGAAAGATCGGTTTCTTCACGATCTCGGCCGGGAACTTCCTTCCCCGGACCTCGATCTCGATCTTCGAACCGACCTCGGCCAACGCGGGCGGCACGAAGCCCATGCCGATGCCGCAGCTCAACGACGGGCTCTGCGTTCCGCTGACCACGTCGCCGGCCTTGGCGCCGTTGACGAAGATGGCGTAGCCCGGACGCGGCGGCGGTGCGGCTCCGGTCATCTTGAAGGCGATGGATTTCCTGGACGCTCCCTTGGCCTTTTGTTCGGCCAGCACGCTGCGGCCGACGAACTCGCCCTTGTCCAAGGAAACAAAGAAGCCAAGACCGGCCTCGATGGGTGATGTGTTCTCATCCAGCTCGTGCCCATAGAGCGGGTAGCAGACCTCGGTGCGGAGCGTATCGCGTGCGCCCAAGCCGCAGGGCTGGATGCAGACGGTGTGGCCGAGGGCCAGTGCCTTCGTCCAAATCTCTTCGACCACCGCAGCCTGGGCGACCACTTCGTAACCGTCCTCGCCCGAGTAGCCCGTGCGCGCCACCCAGACTCGTTGGCCGGCAAAAATCCACGCACCGATCTGGTTCTTCTTCAGCTCCGAGGCCGAGGCACCCGCCACTCCGGTCTGTGCGCCTCCGGGGAAAAGCTGGTTGATGAACTCGACCACACGCGGCCCTTGGATCGCCACCGCGCCAAGCCGGTCCGATGCGTTCTCAAAGATGACGCCCGAACGGTGCTGCGACTGGCAGATGCGCTCCTGCAGCCACGCGACGTCGACCTCGATCCGGCTGGCGTTGATGATCAGGAGGAACTCCATCGGGGCGATGCGGTAGACGTAGAGGTCGTCGATCGTGCCACCGCGTTCGTTGCACATCTGGCTGTATTGCCCGAGGCCGACGGTCAGCTTGCGGACATCGTTGGTCAGCGTCTCGTTGAGGAACGCCTCGGCTCCCGGCCCCGTCACGAGCGCCTCGCCCATGTGGCAGATGTCGAAGATGCCGGCCGAACGACGGACGCAGAGATGCTCATCCGTGATGGAGGAATACTGGACCGGCATTTCCCAGCCGCCGAATTCGATGAGCTTGCCGCCAAGCTTCTGGTGGGCGGCGAAAAGTGGAGTGCGCTTGAGCATGTCTGGAGAAGACGGTGACGACGTGTCCGGGAAGGTTCAACCCCGATCCACCAAGACGGCTTAACCGACAAGTTCAGCCCTCCCGCTCGAAACCTGAAATCCCCATCGGCGTTCACTGCCGAAAGAGCGAAAGCACCACCAAGCACAGCGGCGAAATGACGACTAGGGCAAAGAGGAATCCGAACCTTGCGACAATCGCGTCAAATCGGGTTGGCTCCCGCTTCCGGACCAAGATCGGGATCACCATGCTCCAATAGGTCAGCGCGGAAAAAGAAACCAACCCGAAGAAGAATCCTCCATCCAAGATCATTCCTGACAGCAACAGTAGTAGCAGGTGAACCACCACATGCTTCCGGGCGTCCTCCCTGATCATCTGCGAGTATTCAGGCCCGGTAAGGTTGTCGATCCACCACTTCGTTGGCTTGAAGAAGCTCATGGCTTTTTCTCAATGCGGCCGCCCCGTCCCATGGACCGTGGCGAAGTAGTTCCCGATCCCTTCCGCACCGCTGATGAACCGCCGCCCATTAAAGTTGCCGATCTCCACTCCTTCCACCGACGCCGCAGTCTTGTCTCCCAAGACCAGGACAGGGCAACCTTGATTGGCCTCGCCCACCAGCGCGATCACCTCGGGCCTTGGCCGGGGAAAGTCGACGTAGCGGACGTCAACTGAGTGGCGGAGTTGCGGATAGTAGTGAAGCACACCGGAGATCTGGGCGCATTCCGGGCAATAGAAGGGAGTTCCGGGGCCGTCGGGGAAGTCGTGCTTGAGAAGGAAGAGGGTGTCGCGCATGGATGAAAGTCCTACTTTGAATAGCGGGAAACAATCCCGGCCCATGTCGAATCCAGTTGCGACAGGAGCTTCTGGAAAGCTTCTTTCTCGGCTCCCTGGCGAGTTTCGTCCGCCGCCGATTTAGACCTCCAAACCGAGCTGCTGGCCGACTTGGATGCACTGGCTTCTGCCGCACCGAAAATGAAGCCGGTTCGGACATCTACAAAGAGAGCCGACGCCGTGGAGTTGATCAGGATCTGACTCGTCGGGCCAAATCCGAGCGTGATCGACGTGACCAGCGCGGACGAGTTGCGGTCGATGAACTGGGTATCGATCGTGTAGAGGATAAGTATATCTGCCTGAAGCCCTGCGGCCGCCCTGCGAAGATCACCGAGAGAATCGATTCTTTCGGGCAGCAGCATCCGGTTCAACGCACCCAACTGGGCGACCTTGGGCCACGCGAGGATGCGCTTGAAATCCTCGTCCGACTCGATGTCGCGGACATTGAGCACGCTGTAGCGGCCCGTCCCATATCCGCGCGCGGAATACGAGCGATACCCTGAACCTTGAACCCGCGCTGCAATGAGATGGGCAGGAAATGTGGCTCCCGGTTTCCGATCAAACCCGCCTTGAGCGAGCGGGTCAGCGCCCGCGCTGCCGGAACCAACGCCCAAGGGCGCGGGTCCGCCGGGCGTAACGTAGGTCGCACAGCCGACAAGAGAGCAGCAGAGGCAGAAGATTCCGACACCCGTGCCGAGACGGCGTGAAAGCACTTTGAAGGTCATAGATTTAGTTTTCTCCAGAACGCTTTATCGCTCCGAGTGATCGCCCTCTACAAGCCTCGAAACAGAAAACCCGTGGCTGACTCGCCACGGGTTTCGGACAAACCTGCTCGCCCGGAAATCAGCCCCACTTCTCCAGCTTCATCTGTTCCTTGGGCAGGCCGAGGTCGTGGATGACGAGGTGCTCGATGCCGTTGACCATCTCGGTGGTGCCGCACGCATAGAAGACGGTGTTGGGCGAGTCGCCCACGAAGCTCTTCACCCACTCGGGCGTGATGCGTCCGCGGCGGCCGGTCCACGGATCTTCCGGCGTCAAACGGGTGCAGGTGACCTCGAACTTGAAGTTTGGATTCTTCGCTTCCAGTTCGCGGAACTCCTTCTCGAAGATGATGTCCTTGGTGGTCTTCACCGTGTAGAGGACCGTGATCTTTGTATTCAGGTTCTTGGCTGTGGCTTCGCGGACAAATCCGCGGAACGGTGTCACGCCGGAACCGCCGGCCACGCAGATGAGGTGTTTGCCGGGGGGATCGAAGACGGGGAGGAACTTGCCGACGGGAGGGATGACGAACATCTTGTCTCCCGCTTCCAGCCAGTCGACGACGCTGGTGCCCATCTTGCCGTCGCGCTTGATCGTCACCTCGTAGGCGCCCTTGTCCAGGGCGCAGGAGCTGAGGGAGTAGGCGCGTTTGTATCTCGTCTTATGGGGCCAGTAGACGGTGATGAACTGGCCGGTCTTGAACTCGCCGGGATCGTAGCCCTCGGGCCACTGGAAGCGGACGGTCTTCACGTCCGGCAGCTCCATCGTCACGGACTCGACGAGCATTTCAGCAATCACTTTTGCCATAGAATCAGGATCAATTTCAGGGGGTTCAGGGCGCCCGATACGCGCGGCGCAGCCAAATCGTCTAAACCGCTCGGGCCGGCCGGTCGAGAAATTCCTCCCGAGAATTGGCCATGCTCAAATGGCCGCACGGGCGGGCGGCGGCGGATCGGACACGATGCCGGTTCAGGCCGCCGATTCGTCATCGGTCGAGCTGCCGACCTTCCAGTCCGCTCCTCCGCCTTGCTCCAGTTCGGTGCCGGCGCGGACGAAACGGATGCGGCGTTGCCGGTAGAGCGAGCCCAGCGCCTGCTTGAAGGCCTTCTTGCTCGAACCGAAGACCGACCGGATGGCTTCGGGCGAACTGCCGTCGTCGAACTCGATCCGGCCGCCGCTCCGCTCCAATTGCTCGATGATCTGGTCCGCGACGGTCTTCACGCGCCGATAGCCCGTCTCTTCGAGGCTCAGGTCGATCTTGCCATCCGGATGCACGGCGAGGACGTAGCCGTTGAGACTGTCGCCCGGTTCCAGCGGCTGGAAAACCCGTTCCCGGTGGAGCAAGCCCAAATGCCCTCCTTCGACGAGCACGGCGTAGCCGAGCGGGGTGGCGTTGATGACGATGAGGTCGACCTTTTGGCGCGGCAGGACTTCGGGGAATTCGCGGTTGAGGTGTGGATGCAGCCGGGCCGTCGCCACGATCCGGTCGGACTTGGCATCGAGAAGGATGTAGACCAGCACACGGTCTCCGATGCGCACCGGCTGGACCTGTTCGCGGTAGGGAAGGAGGAGATCTTTCTCCAGCCCCCAGTCAAGAAACGCGCCCGCCGTCGGATGAAGGCTCACCGCCCGGAGCGCGGCGAACTGACCCACGGTGGCGATGGGGCGATCCGTCGTGGCCACGAGCCGGTCCTCGGAATCACGGTAGACGAACAGGTCAAGGAGATCGCCCGCCGCCGCCGTCGAAGGGACGTAGCGCTTAGGCAGAAGGATCTCGCCCAGCTCCCCGCCGTCGACGAAGGCGCCGGGGCCCGCAAAGCGGAGCAGTTCGAGCGAGTTGACCTGGCCGATGTTCACCATGGCCGTGCAGCCTACGGACGCGGCTGCCGGATCGGGAGAAGAATCACCGCCGTCCTTTGCCCGGGCGGGTTTGAAACCAGGCCCAGATCACTTCCGGCTCGCGACGCGGCCTCCGACCTCGTTCCATCCCTCGGCAACGAACTCGCCGCCCTCGAACCGTCATGATCACAAGACCAGTCGCCTCTCCCTGCATCAATGTCTGCCAGCTTGATGCCAGCGGAGGCATGTGCGTGGGCTGTGGCCGGACCATTACCGAGATCGGAAAGTGGATGGTCCTGAATCCCGACGAGCGGAACCAGATAGTCGGCCAGTTGCCCGCCCGGTTGGCGCGGATTCAGGATGGGCCGACCGGGAAATGATCCGCCTCGTCGTGTTGAGCCGCAGGCCCTCTGCCTCCATTTCCGTCCCGGCAACCGGCCTGCACGCTTGACTCGGGCGAATCATCGAACAGCTTTCCGCGCTCCGAAAAATGGCCAACGCCCAGACCCATTACGTCCATTGATGAAAACACGCATGATGAAAGGCGTGGGAGTGATCCCTGCGCGGCGCGAGGTGTCCCTGATAGACCACCCCGAACCTGCGATCACCGCCGCCCATGAGCTCAAAGTCCGCACCCTGGAGGTCGGCATCTGTGGCACCGACCGCGAGATCTGCACCTTCGCCTACGGCCAGCCGCCTACGGGCGACGACTATCTGCTGCTCGGCCACGAGTGCCTTGGCGAGGTGGTCGAGGTGGGTTCAGGAGTGAAAGGATTCAAGGTCGGGGACCTTGTGGTTCCGAGCGTGCGCCGACCGTGTTCCGCCGAATCTTGCGCCCCGTGCCGCGAGGGCCGCCAGGACTTCTGCTTCACCTGGACCTTCACCGAACGCGGCATCAACCAGCGCCACGGTTTCATGACCGAGGTCTTCGTCGAAGAGCAGTCCTACCTTACGGCCGTGCCGAGCGACCTGCGCGATGTCGCCGTCATGGCGGAACCGCTCACGATCGCCGAGAAGGGCCTGACTCAGGCCTGGGAAGTGCAGAAGCGCCTGACCTGGGAGCACCACAACCGCGATGGCAAGGGCCGTGGCCACGGACGCAATGCCGTCGTCCTCGGGGCCGGCCCCATCGGCCTGCTCGGAGCGATGAAGCTGCTCATCGAGGGCTTCCGCGTCGTCATCTACTCCCGCTCCCCCAAGCCCACTTTCAAGGCCGACATCGCCGAATCCATCGGGGCGGAATACATTTCCTCCAAGGAAGTCGGAGTGGACGAACTGGCCAAACGCATCGGCAACATCGACCTCGTCTACGAGGCCGTCGGCGAGGCCCACGTGTCCTTCGAGGTCATGCGCGTGCTCGGCATCAACGGCGTCTACATCTTCACCGGCATCCCGGCCGAGCGTCCGGCGTTTCCCGTCTACGCGGACAACATCATGCGGAACATCACGCTGAAGAACCAGGCGATCGTCGGCACGGTCAACGCCAACCCGCAGGCCTTCATCGACGCCATCCGCGACCTCGGCGAGTTCAAGAAACGCTGGCCTCAGGCGATCCACGCCCTCATCACCGGTCGGCACACCATCGACGCCCACCGAGAACTCCTTCTCGGCAAGGCCGCCGGCATCAAGAACGTGATTTCCTTCGCCTGAAGCCGCAGACTTTTCATCGCATGAGCAAGAATCCTTGGATCGACGTCTCGGTTCCCGTCCACAACTCGATGCACTTCTGGCACGGCGATCCGCCGCCCTACGTGACGATGCACGCCGGGACGGCCAAGGGCGACGTCTGCAATGTCTCGGTCATCTACTGCAGCTTTCATACGGGAACGCACATGGATTCGCCGCTGCACTTCCTGCCCGGAAAGAAGACCATGGACGACCTGCCGTTCGACGCCGTCATCGGCCCTGCGCGCGTCGTCGAGATCAAGGACAAGGAATCGATCAAGCCGGCCGAGCTGAAGAAGCTGAAGCTGAAGAAGGGCGAACGCATCCTCTTCAAGACGCCCAACTCCACCGTGAGCTGGAAGAAGCCGACCTTCGACAAGGACTTCGTCTACATCTCCAAGGAAGGCGCGCAGCATCTCGTCGACTGCGGCATCCAGACCGTCGGGATCGACTACCTGAGCGTCGGAGGTTTCTATAAGGACGGCGTCGAGACCCACCACATCCTGCTCGGAGCCGAAGTGTGGATCATCGAAGGCCTGGACCTCTCCAAGGTGAAGCCCGGCAACTACGATCTCATCTGCCTGCCCGTGAAGTTCGCTAAGGGCGACGGCGCCCCGGCGCGGTGCTTGATCCGGAAACGCTGAGAGGTTGTCCCGCCCGTAGCCGCCGGGGTAACGAGGCGGATTCTGCAGCGGATCCCTCCCGGGCCTCAGTTTTAGTCAGTCGATTGTCTCCCCCGTCAGCAGGCTCCTGGCTTTGCCGATCTGGTCGACGTGGCCGAGGAGGAGCACCTGGTCGCCGGGCAGCAGTTCCTCGTCGGGGCCGGGATTGATGATCGAGATTCCGGCGCGTTCGATTCCCACCACGCTGGCGCCGGTGGCCGTGCGGAGGGCGAGTTCGCGGATCAGCTTCCGGGCGGCCGGGGAATTCTCCGTTAGCTGGACCGTCTCCAGATCCGCATCGCGCAGGAGCTTGTTCACCTTGGGCGCTTCAGCCACGGCATGGCGGTCGACTTCGGGTTGGTTGAGCGTCGATTCGAGCGCGATCTGGCCCTTCGAGTGCAATCGGATGGCCGCGCCCCAGAGCAGCCACGTCAGCAACGCGACCACGATCAGGAGCACGAGCAGCGTGTTCGTTGGTGGCAGCAGTGCTGAACTGAGGGCCAGTCCGTAAAGCACCAATCCCACGAGTCCGATGGCCGAAAGCACGTTGGAAACGACGTTGCGGATGGCGTCGGTCCGCGCACCGGCCTTGGCCCGTGTGACTCGCAGTTCCGTCAGCAGCATGGCGAAGGCCTGGAACTTCCGGAACACGGCGATGAACATCGGCAACGCCACGATCACCGAGGCCAACCAAAGCATCGGGCGGAACAGTTGCGGCGACCGCATCGCCTCCGGCAGCCAAGTGGGCTCGCGGCGTCCGAGGAACACGGCTCCGATGAAGACGGCGGCGATGAGCGCGAGGTTGAGGCTCATCTGGATGGTCCAACGCCGCATCATCTTCCCGGCGAAGTCGTCCTTCCGCCGGGTGCCGAGCTGGCCGACCCAGTTGGTGTAGAGGTCGAGGTAGCCGACGAGCGCCTTGGGAGCCTTGCCGTAGAACCAGCCGATGAAGCCGTCGGAGCCCCGGATGAGATACGGCGTGGTCAACGTGGTGATGGCCGAGACGGCGACGGCGATGGGGTAGAGGAAATCACTCGTGACCTTCAGCGACACGCCGAGCGACGCGATGATGAAGGAGAATTCGCCGATCTGCGCCAGGCCCATGCCGACCTTGAGAGACGTCCGTGAATCGTTCCCGGCGACGAACGTGCCGAAGCCGCAGCTCACCACCTTGCCGGCGATGGTCAATGCGCTGATGGCGGCGATGGGCAGGGCGTATTCGATCAGCATCCGCGGATCGATCATCAGGCCGATGGCCACGAAGAAGACGGCGCTGAACATGTCGCGCACCGGTTCCACGAGGTGCTCGATCCTCCCGATCTCGCGCGACTCCGAAATGATGGCGCCGATGACGAAGGCCCCCAGCGCGACGCTGTAGCCGAGCTTGGCCGCGAGGAGTGAGAAGCCGAAGCAGAGGCCCAGGACGGCCACGAGCAGCATCTCGTTGCTCTTGAAGCGGCCGACGTAGTTCAGCAGCCGGGGCACGGCGATGAAGCCCAGCACGAGCGCGGTGACGAGGAAGATGGAGAGCTTGCCCATGGTCATGCCCACGTCGCCCAGGCTCAACGAACCCGTCATGGCAATGCCGGAGAGCAGCACCAGCATCACGATGGCGAGGATGTCCTCGATGATGAGGATGCCGAAGATCATCCCGGCGAACTTCTCCTTCGCCAGCCCCAGGTCGTTCAGGGCTTTGATGATGATCGTCGTCGAGGAGATCGAGAGCATCGCGCCGAGGAAAAGGCTGTCCATGGAACTCCAGCCAAAGCCGCGTCCCAGCGCGTAACCGGCCGAGATCATGAGGACGATCTCGAAGAACGCGCCGAGGAAGGCGGTTCCTCCGACCTTGGTGATCTTCCTCAGGTTGAACTCAAGCCCGAGGGAGAAGAGCAGCATGATGATGCCCATCTCCGAGAGCGTCTTGATCGTCTCCTCGTTGTGGATCAGCGGGAAAGGCGGCGTGTGCGGCCCTATGATGACGCCGGCTATGATGTAGCCGAGGACGACCGGCTGTTTGAAATGGTGGAAGAGGACCGTGACCAGACCGGCCACGATCATCACCACCGCCAAATCCTGTAGAAACTCGATTCCGTGCATTTGTGTCTATGCTCCCTCGATCCAACGGCGCGGAGAATGGATCTGATTCCAAGAAGGTGCCAATGACGGTGAATGCTCCGAATGCCCCACGGGCGCCACTAGCTCCTGGTCGCCGGGGAGAAATTCCTCGTCGGGCCGGTATTGATGATCGTGATTCCTGCGCGTTCGATTCCCACCACGCTGGCGCCTGTAGCCGTGCGGAGGGCGAGTTCGCGGATCACGCGGTTGAAGCTTTCCTTGCCGGCGAGGTCTTTCATCTCCAAGGGCGCGGCCTGCTCCGTAAAGAACGGCTCGACGGTGATCGACTGGGGCGCTGCTCATCCAAGGCAGGATGAACCGAGGGACGAAAAAGTTCTCCAACTTTGAGAAATTTTCCCGTAGCACGGATGGCCTTTGCTCAGGGAAGGAGCCCGTCTGCTGAACAACCGAGCGCACTTCTAAGCCTGACTATGGTGGTCATGAGCACATTCAACTGTCCGGCTTCAATTCTCTGGATGCTTCGCAGGCTCAGTTCAGCCGCTTCCGCCAGTTCCTGCTGGGTCATTTTGCTGCCTACTCGAAAGCGTCTAATGTTTGCACCGAACGTCTTTTGCAGGGCAACGATTTCGTCATTGGAAGGCACCCTTCATTCAGATCCTTTTGCGCCACTTGACTTAAACGACGCAACACGTCGTAAATTGCTTTCATAGGAACGGGAAAATCATGCAACGAATACTCGCACTCATTTTGATTCTCATTGGAATGCAATCCCAAGCCATCGAAGGGCTCCGGATCTCGGTGGTCCAGAGCAACGTGATCCTCGGGTGGCCAAGCCAGACGAACGAAACCTTCATCGTCCAGTGGCGGGCGGCATTTGATACCAACCATCCTTGGCTTACGCTCTCGACGAACCACCTCGCGGCCACCGACACCAACTGGACCGTGTTCACGCACACCAACCA
>JAYTUE010000185.1:0-4967 GCA_043744715.1 Verrucomicrobiota bacterium
GCCACCGTCGTGTTGCTCCGCTTTTGGAAGCCAGCCAGCCCGATGGTGCAGGGGGCGGTTGCGGTGGAGCCGTCATCGGGTGGTGGTGGCGGCACGGCATGGATGCCATGGGCGGTGCTGTCGGCCTTCGTTTTTCTCTGGGGGTTGCCAGTGGTGAAACAATCGCTGGACGGGCTTTGCTCCCCCAAGTTCGCCATGCCGGGACTGCACTTGATGGTGGTGCGCTCGGCGCCGGCCGCAATCAACGCCCGGCCTGAGGAGGCGTTTTTCAAACTCAACTGGTTGTCGGCCACCGGCACGGGGATTTTTTGCGCGGCGATCGCCTGTGGTTGCTTGATGCGGTTCCGACCGATGGAATTGGTGAGGATTTATTGTGAGACGGCTTTCAAGGTGCGTCACTCGCTGCTGACCATCGCCGGGATGTTATCGCTGGGCTACGTGACGAAATACTCGGGAGCGGACGCGACGCTCGGGCTGGCGCTGGCCAAGACAGGGAAGTTGTATCCCTTTTTCGGAACGATGCTGGGATGGCTCGGGGTGGCACTGACAGGTTCAGACACCGCTTCGAACGTGCTGTTTGGTGGGTTGCAGAAAATCACGGCTGAACAGACGGGTGTCAGCCCTGTTTTGATGGCTGCCGCGAACAGCTCTGGAGGTGTCATGGGCAAGATGGTGGACGCCCAGAGCATCGTGGTGGCCAGCACGGCCACGCGGTGTTTCGGACAGGAAGGCGCGATTCTCCGCCGCGTATTCTGGCACAGCCTCGTGTTGGCGTCGCTCGTCGGCGTGCTGGTGTATCTCCAGGCCTACGTCCCGCCGTTCACGGAGATGGTCGTGAAGTAACTCGTTTCGTAGCCGCCGACGTGAGGAGTCGGACGGATCAGCCCGTTGTGGGCTGGTGGCTGCCCGATCTGCCTCGTCGCTTGGGCGGCTACGAGGGCGGCTATTTCTTGGATGAAAACTCTTCGGCGATGCGCGAAGCTCCTTCCATGGCCAGCGAGTTCAAAGTCATCCGCCGCGTCGAGTTCTCCGACACCGACATGGCCGGCATCATGCACTTCTCCATGTTCTTCCGCTTCATGGAGACGGCCGAGCACGCCTTCTTCCGCTCGCTCGGCTTCTCCGTGGCCATGCGGATGACCGATCCCGCTGTCGGCTGGCCGCGCGTGCACGCGAGCTGCGACTTCAAGGCGCCGCTGCGCTTCGAGGACGAGGTGGAGATCCATCTCCGCGTGGTCGAGAAGAAGTCCAAGGCGCTGACCTACGAGTTCCGCTTCACCAAGGTGAACGATCCTGGGCGCACGCTCGCCGCCATCGGCCGCATCACCGCCGTGTGCGTTACCAAAGGCGCCGACGGCAAGATGGCCGCTACGGCGATCCCGGCGGAGTTCGCCGCGAAGATCGATGTTGCCCCGCCCACTGCCCAATTGTGAACGATACGTCTCAAGGTAGGGCGACGGATCCGGCTGAGCCGCCTCATGGCACTCCTGAAAACAATCCGGACACGGTGGCATCGCCAATGGGCTTCCCACGGGAATCATTTCCGAACAGAGCCCGCTTCAAGGCGGCTCGGCGGGAGCCTTCGCCCTGCTTGGTCACGGCTTTGTCGAGCGCGTTGATCGTCTTGTTCGGAGTCGGGGCTCAGTCGGCTTCAACCGCCGAGCCTGCCGTCTCGGCGCGATTGGAGGTTCCCGCGGCCGAGACCCATGTCATCGGCGATCCGATCCCGCTCATCTGGCATTTCACCAATCCAACCCCGCTGCCCTTGGCCTTCACGTGGGAAGCGTGCTGCAGGTTGAACGGCCGGTTGACGGTTCGCAAAGACGGCGTGGAGCTTCCGCCGATTCCACCGGGCCCGAACTCCGCGCACCAGTTCGCCAAGCCGGCCATTATCCGGGCGCAGTCGGAACAGGCGTTCGAATCGCAGCTGGCCGACTGGGTGTTCCTCACGAACTCCGGCCGTTACGAGATCAGCGGCCGCTACATCGGCGTGCTTCCGGAACAGCAGCCGCCCGTGCCACGTTCCATCGCGCTGTGGCGCGGCGAAGTCTCGACTAGGCCGGAGACGGTGACGCTGGTTTCCGTGGGGGAGTATCTCGGACAACGGGCCGACCGCGTGAAGCGCACCGGCATCGATGCCGCGGTCACCGGCCCGGAGCGCCTGCCTGCCTTGGGTGAAATGCCGTTGACGGTCAACGTGACCAATGTCGGGTCGTCCCCGCTGAACTTCCGCTGGCCGCTCGATGCGGATCTTTGGTTCGTCGATGAGGGCGGCATCCGCGTCCACCGTGCGCCGGTGAAACCCGTCGGCGACGACGAGGCGGTGGCGCTGCCGTCGAAGGGAGCCTGGAGTCGTTCATTCAACGTTTCGACCGCCGATCTCGGTGGCGCTGGTTTCGGCGGCTATAGGGTGTTCGTTGATTTTCCGGCGACGACCAACGGCCGTCCGCGCGTGGCCTCGACGGTGCATCCATTGCGGTGGACGCTGGGTGCCGCCGAGGTGGCGACGCTCTTGAACGACGCGTCCCATGGCTCCGCCGTCGGTGCGCGCAATGCACCGCTGCGGGTGCTCCGGCAATATCTTGGCTCCATCGAAACCGCGCTGACATCGATGGGCGATCCCGCGTTGAGCCCGAAGGCGGAGGATCTGCGGAAGCAGCTGGCCACGGCGGCGAAGCTACGGGGTCTACCGGCGCGGGCGGGTCGCGTGGATCTGCGGATCCGGGTGGTGGCGGGCGGCGATTGGCGGATCGACGAGCCGGTCGTGGTGCGGGCGGTGGCCGGATCAGCTGCGGATCAGCTCCGGACCGTCATGGCGGCGCGTCGGCATCTCGGCCTCGAAGTCGCCTCGAATCTTCAGCCTGAGGATTTGGCGACGGTGAATGATCTGGCAGCCGTTTCTTCCAGCCTCGTGCAGTCGACCCCGGATCTGGCGACAGCTCCGCGTTTCGTGGCCGACGCCCCGACGAACATGGTTCCCGGCAGCCTGACGTTCCTGGCTCACGCTGTTCCGGCGAACTTCGTCCTCCGTCTGCAGCGGCAGACGGACGGATCATTGAGGGCTGCTGTCGCCCTGTCGTCGATGGGTGCCGGCCTGATCAAACCCGAAATGCTCGCAACAACAGACTTCAGACCATTCGCAAGGCCGAGTGACGTGGCCGCTATGCTGAACGAGAGCGGCCGGCCCGCCGTGCAGGCGCTCGTCCTCGCGTCCGGCGGTGTGACGTGGCGGGAGTTGAAGCCGTGGATTGCCTCGCTGCTTGAGCGCGGGTTGCAGGTCGATCTTTCACTGCTCCCCTGACGGGACGAAGAAGGGGGAGGCAGCGTGGATCGGCCCGAAAACATCGGAACTGTGACTCACCGTTGCACCGGGTGATGCTTTAGTTAAGGTCTGACGGCCACTTGAGGCCTCAACATGGTTCGAAAGCTCTGCATCCTCATGACCGTCGCCGCCGCACTGACCGCCTGCCATTCACCCCAGGACTTGGTATCCGCCGTTTCCCCCGTTCCCGGGAAGACCCTGGCCGACTTCGATGGAGTCGCGGCGAAGTTCAAGAACCGGCTGCTACTGCCGGAGTTCGAAACGACGACCAACGCCGTCCTCGCCGCCGGAGACAAGGCCATCGCCGAAGGCAGCGCCGCCCTGGATGCGATCGGCCGCCTCAAACCGTCCGAGGTCACGCTGCGGAACACCGTCCTCGCGCTCGACGACATGCTGTGGCGCGCGGCCCTCACCGCGAATCGCCTGGGTCTGACAAAGGAGACGTCGCTCGACGCCGGCTTCCGCGACGCGGCCACCGAGGCGATCAAGAAGATGCAGGACTGGATGGTCGCCCTCGATTACCGCGAGGACGTCTACGCCGCCGTGAAGGCCTACGCGGACACGAATCCCCGGCTCGAAGGCGAGCACAAGAAGCTCCTGGAGGAAACCCTCCGCACCTACCGCCGCGCCGGCCTCGTTTTGCCTAAGGCGGAACGCGACGAGGTCGAACGTCTTCGCAAGCTGGTCGAACAGAAGAGCACTGATTTCAGGTCGAACATCACCAAGGCGAAGGCGCCGCTGAAGTTCACCAAGGCGGATCTCGCGGGCGTGCCGGAATCGTTCCTCGCGCAGGACGGCATCAAGACCGGCCCGGACGAATACACCATCCTCGCCAACGTCACTCCGCAGTATTCCGTGGTGATGGAGAACGCGAAGTCCGAAGCCACGCGTCGCCGCGTGTTGGAGGTCCAATACAACCTGGCCAAGGAGGAGAATCTTCCGTTGATGACGGAGATCCTCCAGCTCCGCAAACAGGTCGCCCACAAGCTCGGCTACAAGACGTGGGCCGATTACCAGATCGAGCCGAAGATGGCGAAGGACGGCGCGACCGCGCTGAAGTTCCTCCAGGATCTCAAGGCCGGTCTCCAGCCCAAGCTCGACGGCGAGTTGAAGGAGTTCCAG
This sequence comes from Verrucomicrobiota bacterium, assembly GCA_043744715.1. Lineage (GTDB taxonomy): Bacteria > Verrucomicrobiota > Verrucomicrobiia > Limisphaerales > CANJSG01 > CANJSG01. The sequence goes on from JAYTUE010000185.1 coordinate 4,445, forward strand.
CAGATCAAGGCCCGCGAAACCGGGGTGAAGGACGCGAAGGTCAACCTGTGGGACATCCGCTATTTCTCCAACCAGCTGCGGAAGGAGAAGTTCACCATCGATACCGAGGCGCTCCGCGTCTACTTCCCCTACGAGAAGGCGCTGTCGGGAATGTTCCGGGTCTATGAAACCATCTTCTCCATCAAGCTGGAGGAGGTCGGGATTCCCAAGGCGTCGACCTGGGCGCCCGGCGTCCAGCTCTTCGTTGTGACGGACAAGACGACCGGCGAACCGCTGGGCGCGCTCTACCTCGACATGTTCCCGCGCGAGGGGAAATACAACCACTTCGCCCAGTTCGGCGTCGTGGACGGCAAACGCCTTCCGGACGGTTCCTACCAGCGGCCGACGGCCGCGTTGATCTGCAATTTCCCGCCGCCGCAGAAGGACAAACCCTCCCTGCTTTCGCACGACGACGTGGAGACGCTCTTCCACGAGTTCGGCCACGCCATGCACACGATCCTGACCCGCGCCGAGACGGTGCGGT
>JAYTUE010000186.1:0-54429 GCA_043744715.1 Verrucomicrobiota bacterium
ACCCAATCCCTCCCTCAACTCCGAGAATACCTCCATTCCAAACCCGCACGCTCCCTGGCAATCCTCTCCCATTCATAAACCCAAACCAAAAGACCCTGAGGATGCCCTGCCTACGACGGGCATTGAATCACCGGCGGCCTTGCTGCCATCGTGTTTCCGATGAGCCACCTCAGCCGGGCCAGAGACGTCTTCGACATCGAGATCGCCGCCTTGCGCGCCGTTCGCGGAAGGCTGGACGACGCCTTCGATTCCGCCGTGGACACGATCGTCGCGGCCCTGAAGGCGCGCGGAAAGCTCGTGCTCGTGGGCATCGGCAAGTCGGGCAACATCGCCCAGAAGATCGCCGCCACGCTCTCCAGCACCGGTTCCACCGCCGTCGTCCTGAACAGCGTGGACGCCCTGCACGGCGATCTGGGCGTCGTGAGCGATGGCGACGTGATCATCGCCCTGAGCTACTCGGGCGAGTCGGAGGAGCTGCTGTCGCTGATCCCGGCGATCAAACGCTTCACCGTGAAGGTCATTTCCCTGACGGGCGGGCTGAAGTCGTCGTTGGCGCGCTTCAGCGACATCGTCCTCGACGTGCGCGTGCCCAAGGAGGCGTGCCCCTTCAACCTCGCGCCCACTTCCAGCACCACTGCGACGCTCGTCCTCGGCGACGCACTGGCCATGGCCGTGCTCGAAGCGCGCGGATTCAAGGAAAAGGATTTCGCCCGCCTGCATCCCAGCGGCGCGATCGGCCGGGCGCTGTTGCTGGAGGTGAAGGACATCATGCGGACCGGTGGCCGCAACGCGATCGCCCCGGAGACCATCTCGGTCAAGGAGGCGTTGCTCGTGATGACGCGCGCCAAGTCCGGCAGCGTGAGCGTGGTGGACAAACGCGGGAAACTCTCCGGCGTCTTCACCGACGGCGATCTCCGCCGCCGCATGGCGACCGATGAAGACGTGCTCATCCGCAAGCTGGCCGACGTGATGACACGCAAGCCGATCTGCATCCGCGAGGATTCGCTGGCGGCGGAGGCGTTGAAGATCTTCAACGAACGCTCCATCGACGACCTGATCGTGGTGAACAGCCGCAAGGAACCGGTGGGCATGGTGGACTCGCAGGACCTGCCCAAGCTGAAGCTGATGTGAAGACGGCCGCGCGGGGCGAATGACGAAGCGCGAAGGCCAAAGGCCGAAGAAAGTCGGAGCGTTTGGTTTCATGTCCTGTCCCAAAGCGCCGGAGCACCGGCGCAGTCCAAGACCTGGCGGACTTCGAATGCTCCTTTCCGAATCTCGCGCCAGCGTCTTGGACTGCGTGCGCTGCTGCGCCGCTTTTCCTCCTTCGCCTCGTGCCTTGCCGGGTTGGCGACAGCCGTTAGCTTGCGGCCACTGATGCCGCTTCGTCCCCACCACCTCGCCATCGCACTGGCCGTCGCCATGTTGGCGGGCTGTTCCCACGGCACGCCGTCCACCACCGTGAAATCCTCTCCCAGCCCGACGTCGCACCGTCACACCAACCGCCTGGACCAGCAGAAGTCGCCCTACCTGCTCCAACACGCGCACAACCCGGTCGATTGGTTTCCCTGGGGCGAGGAGGCCTTCGCCAAGGCGCGCGCCGAGGGCAAGCCCATCTTCCTCAGCATCGGCTACTCCACCTGCCACTGGTGCCATGTGATGGAGCGCGAATCGTTCGAGAACGAGGACGTGGCCAAGTTCCTCAACGAACTCTTTGTCAGCATCAAGCTCGACCGCGAGGAGCGTCCCGACGTGGACAAGATCTACATGACCGCCGTGCAGGCCATGGGCCAGGGCGGTGGCTGGCCGTTGAACGTCTTTCTGACTTCGGATCTGAAGCCGTTCTACGGCGGCACCTACTTTCCGCCGGAACCAAAATACGGACGCCCCAGCTTTCTCCAGATCCTCGGCAAGGTCGCCGACGTCTGGAAGAACCGGCGCGGCGAAGTCTCCGACCAGGCGGACGTGCTCCACGCCAAGCTGGAGATGTTCACGAACACGCGTCCGACCAATTCCGTCGAGCTGTCCCCCGCCCTGCTCACGTCCGCGTTGGCCGCGATGAAGGAGCAGTTCGAGCCGCGCTACGGCGGCTTTGGCGATGCGCCCAAGTTTCCCCGGCCCATGCAGCCGCTCTTCGTCCTGCGCCAAGGCGTCCGGCAACACGACGACGAAGCGATCAACGCCGTCCTCTTCACCTGCGAACGCATGGCGGCCGGGGGCATGAACGACCAGCTCGGCGGCGGCTTCGCCCGCTACTCGACCGACGCGAAGTGGCTCGTGCCGCACTTCGAGAAGATGCTCTACGACAATGCCCAGCTCGTGCAGCTCTACCTCGACGCGCACCTCGTCAGCGGCCGGGCGGACTTCGCCGAGGTGGCCCGCGACGTCCTGCGCTACGTCCAGCGCGACATGACGCATCCGCAGGGCGGCTTCTATTCCGCCGAAGACGCCGACAGCGAAGGCAAGGAAGGCAAGTTCTACTGCTGGACCGAAGCCGAGCTGAAGGCGCTGCTGACGCCGGAGGAATTCGCCGTGGCCAAACGCGTCTTCGGCATCACGGCCAAGGGAAACTTCCTCGACCACAGCGATCCGAATCCGCTGCCCGATCAGAATGTCCTCAGCCTGGTTGATCCGAAATTGAGTGCGACCGAGAAGCCAATGCTCGACTCCGCCAAGGCCAAGATGTTCGCCGAACGCGCCAAACGGATTCGGCCGCATCTCGACGACAAGGTGCTGACGTCTTGGAACGGCATGATGCTTGGAGCCTACGCCCGCGCCGGCGCGGTGTTGAACGATCCGTCCTACATCGCGGCGGCCGAGAAGAATCTGAAGTTCATCCGGGGCACGATGTGGGATGCGAAGACCAAAACGCTCTACAGCCGTTGGCGCGATGGGGAACGCGACCAGGTCCAACTCCTCGACGCCTACGCCAATCTGCTCGCCGGCACGCTGGAACTCTATTCGGCCACGCTCGAAGCGGACCATCTGGCCTTCGCCATCGATCTCGCCGAGGCCATGCTGAAACGCTTCCACGATCCGGAGCACGGCGGTTTCTGGCAGAGCGCCGATGGGACCAAGGACCTGATCCTGCGGGTGAAGGAGGATTACGACGGCGCGGAGCCATCGGGGAATTCCACGGCCACGCTGGCGTTGCTCAAGCTGGCCGCGATCACCGAGCGGAAAGATTTCCGCGCCGCCGCCGAAGGAACGTTGCGCCTCTTCTCAAGCCATCTCACGGACCGTCCGCTCGGCGTGCCCCAGCTTTTGACGGCCCTGGACTTCGCCATGGAAGAACCTAGACGCGTCGTCCTTGTAGGCGACCCGAAGTCTCCGGAGTTCCGCAAACTGATCGCGGCAGCACACGCCACATACCAGCCGAACAAGGTCATCCTCGGGCAGGCCGGCCCGGTGGAAGCCTTCGCCAAGACGTTGCCGAAGCATGGTCCCGCCACGGCCTACGTCTGCACCGGCACCGCGTGCCAACCACCGACGGACAAGGCGGAGAAGCTGGTGAAGCTATTGAGGTAGGGCGGGCACCCTCGATGGTTGTGCGGCCGATGAGTCAGTCGTCCCGTCCGACTCGGCGGTTGGATTTCTTCGTGGAACGCCGCGCCTTGTCGGCGAGGTTGCGGAGTTTGGCGCCCTTGCTCCGCCCGCGTTTCTGACGACGGAGCTTTTCCACCCGGGAGCGTTCGGCCTCGTGCCGTTCACGACGGGCGGCCTCCAGCTTGTCGAGGAGCATCGTGCGGGCGAGGACTCGGTTTTGGCCCTGATGCCGGGTGGTCTGGCATTTCACCTGGAGGCCGCTGGGCCTGTGGGTGAGATGGACGCAGGTGGCGACCTTGTTGACGTTCTGCCCACCGTTGCCGCCGGAGCGGATGAATGATTCCTCCAAGTCGGCGTCGGTCATGCCCAAGGCGGCCATGCGCCGGGCGATGGCATCCTGTTCGTCATGGCTGTCGTTGGGTATCCCCATGGGGCGAGCCTAGGTGGAAACCGGAGTCCGGTTCCAGCCCGGAGGTCGGCACACAGTTCTCCATCCTAATCTTAATCTTCTTCTTGATCTGCCCCGGCGGCGGAAGAGGCGGGCGATCAGGAGAAAGATCAGGATCAAGAGATGGAAGAACGAGGGCGAGAAGGAGAAGGACGAGTTCGAGGAGCGGCACTTGCCAACGCGCCGGTGGTTCCGCCAGATTAACTCCGTGAAAAGCGTGTTTACCGGCCCCGTGTTCGTCGTCCGTGACAACATCGACACCGATCAGATCATCTCCGCCCAATACCTGAACCTCGTGCCCACCATCGCCGAGGAATACGAGAAGCTCGGCAGCTACGCGCTCGATGGCCTGCCCAAGTCGCTCTACCAGACCCGCTATGTGGAGGAGGGCCAGCTCGACTCGAAGTATCCCATCGTCGTCGCCGGCCGGAACTTCGGCTGCGGCAGCTCCCGCGAACACGCGCCCATCGCCATGGGTTCGGCCGACTGCGAGCTCGTCCTGGCCGAGAGCTTTGCCCGCATCTTCTTCCGCAACTGCGTGGCCACCGGGGAGCTTTATCCCTGCGAATGCGCCGACCGCCTGTGTGACATCTTCAAGACCGGAGACGTCGCCACCGTCGACCTCGACGCCTTGACCGTGGTTCACGAGGGCACGGGAGTGGTCTACAAGTTCAAGGACCTCGGAGACGTCCGCCCCGTGGTCGACGCCGGCGGCATCTTCAACTACGCCCGCCAGACCGGCATGATCGCGCCCAAGGCCTGATTCTCGCCAAAACAATTTCGCAACGGCGCGTCTTCGGACGCGCCGTTTTTGTTTCCCGCAGAAGGCTTCGGGCTTGGTTGAATACTCCGGAGGGCTCTAGGGTCGAAGCCGCATGATTTGCTGGCAGAAAAGGATGGAGCTCCCAAGACCACTCCGGGGTTTGATCGCCACCCTGATTTTCACCGTCCTTTTCGGTGTGGGCTGCGGTGCGGCTACCAGCCCCGAAACGAAGCCTCCGGCGAAGAAAAAGGTTGAGCCACCCAAGGAATCGGCCGCCGACAGAACGGCCAACGAACTCTTCGCCGGGCAGATTCCCAAGATCCGGATCGACATCCCGAAGGAGGAGATGCAGTCCCTCCGCAACGACCGGAAGAAGAGCGTCAAAGCCACCGTCAGCGAAGGCACCAACACCTGGAAGAACGTGGCCATCCACGTCAAAGGCGCGGCCGGCAGCACGAGGAGCATCGATGACAAGCCGGCCCTGACGCTGAACATGGACAAGTTCGTCAAAGGCCAGAGCTTCCACGGCCTCGACAAGTTCCACCTCAACAACTCCGTGCAGGATCCGTCCTTCATGACGGAGATCCTCTGCGGCGACCTCTACCGCAGGGCCGGCGTGCCCACCGCCCGTGGCACCCATGCCCGGGTGTGGCTCAACGGCCGCGACCTTGGGCTCTTCGTGCTCAAGGAGGGTTACGACAAGACGTGGCTTAGTCGGAATTTCCAGAGCAAAAAGGGCAACCTCTACGATGGCGGGTTCCTCACCGACATCGATGGAAACATCGAGATGAGTTCCGGCCTCAGCCAGACGAACCGTTCCGATCTCAAGGCCCTCATCGCGGCGGCCAATTCCCCGATGTCCAACCGGTTGGAGCGCTTGGGCAAGATCCTCGACCTGGAGAGCTTCACCACCTTCTGCGTCCTCCAGGTTTTGACCTCGGACTGGGACGGGTATGCGGCCAAGCCCAACAACTACCGGCTCTACCACGATCCCAAGACCGGCAAATTCACCTTCATCCCCCATGGCATGGACCAGATGTTCTGGGACTCGAACTACCCGATCACTCCCGGATTCAACGGCATGGTGGCGCGGCAAACCTTCGCCATTCCCGAGATGCACGCGCGGTATGTGGACCGGTTCCAGCAGATCGCCGAGAAGGTGTTCGTCATGGAGAGGGTGACCAACCATGTCGCCCAGCTCGAAGCCCGGATCCGTTCCAGCCTGGAGGAATTCGACAAGAACTGGGCCCGTGATTTCCCCAACAACTCCCGCGACATCCGGGACAAGGTTTTGAACCGTTCCCGCTCCATCCACCAGCAGCTCGCCTCGCTTCCCAAGCCGCTCCGGTTCGACGCCCGGTGCGCGGCGGTCGTCAGCGGTTGGCAGCCACGCCAGGAATCCGGGAACACCCGGCTGGACGCGGTCACGACGCCCGACGGCCGCAAGGCGTTCCAGGTCGTGGCCGCGAGTCCCGGTTCCGCCGGTTCCTGGCGCGCACGCCTCAACCTGCCGGCCGGACGCTACGCGCTGGAAGGGCGGGCCAAAGCCAAGGACGTCGAAGCGGTGAAAAGTGAAAAGGGGGAAGGCGCTGGCCTGCGCATCGGCGGTAACGTCCAGCCGAGGGCCAACAAGCTCTCCGGTTCCAGCGACTGGACGGCCCTGAGCTACGACTTCAGCCTGGCCAACGGCGGCGAGGTGGAACTGGTGGCCGAACTGCGGGCCAACAAGGGAACGGTCTGGTTCGACCCGGAATCGCTCAAGCTGGTGAAGCGGCCGTAAGGGCAATGGGGCTGCGGCCCGCCGCCGCTAAATACGATCAACGCGAGACCAGAAACCGAATACGGGCTTTTGGAAGTTGAAGCAGCCGGTCCTGCACAGGCGAGGGTGCCTGTGCCACTAATCTCAGGCCGTCCTCGTCACGAAAACGGATTCTCGTCCCCATCATTGCCCTGCGGTTCGTCCACGTAGAGCACGGTCTGGAGATCGCGGACCAGGACGCTGACGTAGCCGTAGCGGGCGTTCGGCTCGACGGCGAGGCACTTGATCAGGATCGATTCCATGCCGCCGGGGATGGCGGGGTTCAGCTCCCGCGGCGCGATGATCTCGCCGGATTCATGGCAGGCGAGGATTCCCTCGGCAGTGTCTCCGATGAAAGGCTTCTGACCGGTCAACAGCTCGTAGGCGGACACGCCGTAGGCGAAGATGTCGGCCCGTTGGTCGAACGGTTCGCCCCGGAGCTGTTCCGGGGCCATGTAGGCCGGCGTGCCGGGAAGTTTGCCAAACTTCTTGGGCGATTCCGGCTTGGGCAGCGACAGGTCGAAGTCGCAGAGCTTCACCGTGCCGTTGCGGGAGACGAGGACGTTTTCCGGCTTGAAGTCGAGGTGCATGAACCCGCAGTCGTGGACGTAGTCCAGGCCCTTGGCCATGTCGACGAGGATGTTCCCGATCATCTCGCCGAGGATCTCGTCCTGGCGCGCAAGGAGGAGTTTGAGGTTGGAGCACTCGAAGAACTCCATCGCCACGAAGAGCGACCCGTCGATCTTGCCGTTCTCGATGAACCCGACGATGAACTCGTGCGGGCTGATCTGCTCGTGGATGTCGGCCCCGTTCTTGAACCGGCCGCGCTGGCCGAAGTTGAAGCGGTGTTTGTCCAGGATCTTGCGGATGGCGAGGACTTCCCCGTCCTCGTTGGTGGCTGTCCAGATTTCGGCCGTGCCACCGGCATTGATCTGCTCCTGAAGCAAATAGGGCCCGAACCGGATGGGTCCGGCGGGGCGGGAAGTGCTTTGATCGTCTGAACTCATGTTGCTTACGGCTGACCGGTTGGGAGCTTCAGGGGGTCGTGTCGTTTTGGCAACAGTCGGGACTTGGCGATGGGGAGGCTGGTTTCTAGTTTCCCACGACCATGCGGCCGTTGAGCGCGTTGTGCTGCTACATCATCTGGATTTTCGCGGGCGGCGCGCTGCTGGCGCCATGGGCGTTCCGGTTGGTCAACGTGTTGGCGGAACACTCCGGCTTCTTCTCGTCGTGGAGCGGGGTGCCCTTTCACCGGGTCTTGAACCGCTGCCTGATCATCCTCGCGCTGGCCGGAATGGTGCCGTTTGTCCGGCGGCTCGGGGTGCGTTCCAGTTCGGAGATCGGCCTGGTTTTTCCAGCGCGCTGGCCACGCGACTTCGCCCTGTGCCTGCTGATCGGCCTCGGCTCCATCGCCGTGGTCATCGGAGTCGCGGTCATCGGGGGCGGCCGGAGTTTTGAACCCGCCGCTGGGTCGATTGGATGGAGTTCCTTCCTGCTGAAGGCGGCCGGAGGCGCGTTGAGCATCGCGCTGGTGGAGGAACTGCTCTTCCGGGGAGCCATCCTTTCCGGCTTCCGTCGGACGCTGGGATGGTTGCCGGCGCTGACGCTGAGCAGCCTGGTCTATTCGGCGGTGCATTTCCTGTCGGCCGCACGGTGGAACGGGCCGGTGACTTGGACGTCCGGTTTCGAGCTTCTCCCGCAGATGGCGACCGCCTTCACGGACCGGACCCTGATCGTTCCGGCCTTCCTGACGCTCGCCCTCGCCGGTGTGGCGCTGGGCTTCGTCTACCAACGCCAACGGCACCTCTGGGGCTGCGTCGCGCTGCACGCCGGGTGGGTCTTTGCGATCCGGCTGGCGGCTCCTTTCGCGCCCATTGACGGACAATCCGACCTGCCTCTCTTGGGCTCGGACAAGGTGTCGGACGGATGGGTCGGCGCGGCCGTCCTCGGCCTGCTTTGCCTCTGGATCATCCGTTGGAAAAGCCGGCCCACACCGGGAGCAGGAAAATGAAGGGTTGGCCGGGTTTCCATCGGCTGTCTGAAGCCGTTCAAGGCGGGCTCGGGCTGGTTTATCCCAACGTCTGCCAACTCTGCGGCGAACACCGGGCGGACTTTGCGGAGGGATTCGTCTGCGCGGCGTGCTGGCATCGGCCGGACGGGGTCCGGTTTGTCCGGGAACCTTTCTGCGAACGTTGCGGCCTCCCCTACGATGGGGAGATCACCGGAAAGTTCCAGTGCGGCAATTGCTCCGAACTCGCCCTCGCCTTCTCCCGTGCCCGGTCCGCCGTCCACGCCACACGCGGCGTGATGGATGTCATCCATCGCTACAAATACGGCCATGCGCTCTTCCTCGAACCGTTCCTCACCGAGCTGCTGCTCCGTGCCGCCGCGCCGGAACTGAAGGACGGTTCGTGGCATGGCCTCGTGCCGGTTCCGCTCCATCCCACGCGTCTGCGTGAACGTGAATTCAACCAGGCCGAGCGCCTCGCAACAGCGTTGTCGAAGGCGACCGGCATTCCGCTGAGGACAGGTTGGATCGAGCGGGCCCGCTTCACCGGCACGCAGACGACGCTGACCCGGTCCCAGCGGGGCGAAAACATGCGGGGTGCCTTCAAGGCCAGGCACAGGCCCAACCTCAAAGGACTCCGCCTAGTCGTGATCGACGACGTGCTGACCACCGGAGCCACCACATCGGCCTGCGCGGCGGTCCTACGGCGTGCGGGAGCCGAAGAAGTCATCGTCTGGACGGTCGCACGCGGCACGTGACCGTCGAAGTCACGAGGCGGAATCGTTAGCGGGACCGCACGAACGTTCCCGTTGCCAAGGCGGACCTCACGGGTATCGTTCCGCCCTGATTCTGTCCGACTAGAGCACCCAAGATGGCCACGACCACGTTTACGAAAAAGGTTCCCGGCGTTGATACGATTGAGCCCGCCGTCACCCCGCCGCCGCACAACGCCACCACGTTCCTCAGGAAGCCCAAGATCGGCACCTCCAAGACCCGGAAGAAGGACATCCCCGAGGGTCTCTGGACCAAATGCCCGGGCTGCGAGAACCTGATCTACGACAAGGAGCTCGACGACAACCTGAAGGTCTGCCCGAAGTGCTCGCACCACTTCCCCATCGGCTCCCGCGAACGCATCCATTCCCTCGTGGACACCTGCTCCTTCGAGGAGATGGATCCGTTGATGGAGAGCGTGGACATCCTGAAATTCACCGGGGCCGCGTCCTATGAGGGCAAGCTGGCCGCCGCCAAGAAGAAGTTCCCGATGATGAACGACGCCGTGGTGACCGGCATCGGCAAGCTGGGCAACCACCGCGTCGCGCTGGCCGTGATGGATTTCAGCTTCCTCGGCGGTTCCCTTGGATCCGTCGTCGGCGAAAAGCTCACCCGCCTCATCGAGGCCGGAACGGACCGCGGCCTGCCCGTCGTCATCATCTCCACCAGCGGCGGCGCGCGGATGTATGAAGGCATGTTCAGCCTGATGCAGATGGCCAAGACCTGCGGGGCCCTCGCCTACCACGCCCGCCAACGGCTGCCCTACATTTCCGTATTGGTGGACCCGTGCTTTGCCGGCGTCATGGCCAGCTACGCCAGCGTCGGCGACCTCATCCTGGCCGAACCCGAGGCCCGGATCGGCTTCGCCGGCGCGCGGGTCATCAAGGACACGACCCAGTCAGAACTGCCGGCGGGTTTCCAGACTTCGGAATTCCTGATCGAACACGGCCTGGTCGACGCGTTGATTCCCCGCCTAGAGATGAAGAAACGCCTCAGCGACTACCTCGATTTCCTCCTCGACGGCCGCAAGCAGAGCCTTGCTGCGTTGGGTTGAGCCGAACTTCGCGGCTGCGTCGTTCAGCTGGCCAGAACCCGCAACGTCGGAGCCGGTCTAGCCGGAAACGGGTTGGCCGCGGGCTTCTCGAGCAGATCAATCCACTGGGCGATCTGCGCCAGCGCCTTGCCCGACTCGAACCGTTCATGCACCGCCGGATATTGCCGGAGGTTCGCCTGGGCCAGGAGGAACAACCGCCGTGCCGGGTCGAGCCGGTCTTTCTGCAGATGGACGAAGGCGCCGGCGAACTGGATCATCCCCTTGTAAAAGCCGTAGTTCGCCCCCGTCCTGCCCTGCGCCAACCACAGTTCCTCCAACACATCGTGCGCCTCGAAGAAGAGCCCCTGGTTGAAGCACTCGAAGAAGCCCAGGTAGTGCGCGGCGAGATCCCGGCCCTCCAGGCTCGCGATCATCGCGGCGATCTTCGCGCTTTTCTTGCTCATGCCGAAGGAGCTTCCAACAGGCCCCGCTCCTTCCGCAACTGCCTTCAGGAATGGATACTGAGGGGAGCCAAAAACGGGTGCCAACCAGCGCATTCATCGCTCCCGCAGGTTCGCAATTTGGCCTTCGGCCTTCGTCATTTCCCACCAACCCAACTCCCTCTCGACATTCATTTCCCCGTTCCGCAACCTCGCCCGCATGTCGAAAACGGCTCTTGGACGGGGGTTGGGTGCGCTGCTCGGCGGGAATCCGCCCAAGCAGGTCCCGTTGCCCGCGTCGCCGCTGGATTCACAGACTTCCGTCGCTCCGTCGGCCCCGGCGTTGCCCGTGGTTCCAGGCCAAAAAACGGTCCAACAGATCGCCGTGGAACGGCTCGTGCCCTGCGCCTTCCAGCCCCGGAAAGACTTCGATGAACAGGCGCTTGCCGATCTCGCCGCGTCCATCCGGGAACAGGGCGTCATTCAGCCGCTCGTCGTCCGCACCAAGGGCGACAAGTTCGAGATCATCGCCGGGGAACGCCGCTGGCGCGCGTCGCAGCAGGCCGGTTTGAGGGAAGTGCCGGTCATCGTCCGCGAGGCGGACGACGCGACCGTCCTGGAACTCGCCCTGATCGAAAATCTTCAGCGCGAGAACCTCAACCCCGTCGAGGAGGCATTGGGCTTCCAACAGCTGATTTCGCAGTTCTCCCTCACTCAGGAACAGGCCGCCACCAAGGTCGGCCGCAGCCGTGCCGCCGTGGCCAACGCCCTGCGCCTGCTGAATCTTCCATCGTCCCTTCAGACGCATCTCCGCCAGGGCCGTCTCTCGGTCGGCCACGCCAAGGCGATTCTCGGGCTGGCCAGCGCCCAACAGCAGGAACTTGCCTGCGAACGCGTCCTCCGCGACGGCCTGAGCGTCCGCGAAACGGAACTGCTCGTCAGCCGGTTGGCCGCGGCCGTCGCCAAACCCGGATCGCTTCCGTCGCCGCGCAGAAAATCCGACGCATCACGGGACATCCACATCGTCGATCTTGAGCACAGGCTCCTGGAACGCTTCGGAACCAGGGTCGCCTTGAAATACAAGGCCGGGAAAGGCGCCCTGGAGATCCGGTTCCTTTCCGACGACGAGCTGGAACGCATCCTCGAAATCGTCGGTGTGAAGGCCGACTAGGTGCCCGCGCGCATCCGTCCTCGGATGCGCCTTCGTTCATTGCCCGAGCATGATTTCCTTTTCCAACTGAGATGATCACTTCCCAAGAGTTCCACAACCAGACCGCCGACCGCCTCACGTCCGCGGCATCGCGGGCGAAGACGTTGAGCGCCTTCGTCGGCCTCGACGGTTTCGTCGATGAAATCCTCGAAGTGGTCGACACGCGCTACGATGCCTCGCGTTACGACGCCATCCCGACCATCGGCGAACTCGGACGGCGCCTCGTCGCAGCGGACGGCGCGGGCACCAACATCGAACTTGTCAGCAAGATGACCAAGCTCGGCGGCAACGGCCCGATCATGGCGAACGCGCTGGCGATGCTCGGACTCAAGGTCTCGTATCTCGGATCGCTCGGCTATCCGGGTTTGCATCCCATCTTTGAAGGGTTTTCCAAGAAGGCCGAAGTCGCGTCGATCTGCGGTCCCGGCCTGACGGACGCGCTCGAGTTCGGCAACGGCAAGATCATGGTCGGGAAGCACTACACCTTGAAGGAGGTCAACTGGGAGAACATCTGCGGCCGCTACGGGCTTGAGAAGTTTGCCCGCCGCTTCGGTTCGGCCGACCTCGTGGGCTTCGTGAACTGGACGATGCTGCCCTTCATGAGCGACATCTGGGAATCCATCCACAAGGAGCTCATGCCCGTGCTGGGCGGACCCCGCCGACGCATCTTCTTCGATCTGGCCGACCCCGAGAAGCGCACGCAGGAGGACATCCTCAGGGCGTTGGATCTGATCCTGAAATTCCAGTCCAAGTTCGACGTCATCCTCGGCCTGAACAAGAAGGAGGCCCTGGAGATCGGCGTTGTCCTCGGTCTGCCGGTGCCGCCAAAGACGGGCGTAAAGCCGGACGAGGTCGATCCGGAAGTCCTCGCCGGCCTGGTGGTGGAGATTCAAAAACGGGTTCCCGTCGAAACCCTGGTCGTGCATCCCGTGACGTTCGCCGTGGCGGTTTCGGCCGGTGCCGCCTCCATCGTCGCGGGGCCATCCTGCGGCAAGCCCAAGATCACGACCGGAGCCGGGGACCACTTCAACGCGGGCTTCTGCTTCGGCAAGCTGCTCGGACTCGACAACGCGGAGAGCGTGCTCTGCGGCGTGAGCACAAGCGGCCACTATGTCCGGACGGCCGAAAGCCCGACCGCCTCCGACGTGGCGGCCTTGATGAAGAACTGGCCGCAAGCTTAACGAACAGACAACCAAGTCCATGGTCCTTCCAGTCGTCCACTACGGCGATCCCGTCCTCCGCAGAAAGGGCGCGCGCATCGAGCAGCCCACGCCCGAAATCCGCAGGCTCGTGTCGGACATGTTCGACACGATGTATGACTCGCGCGGCATCGGCCTCGCCGCCCAGCAGGTGGGCCACGCCGTGCAGCTCACCGTCATCGACGTGCGCGGGATGAAGGACCGGCCTTCGACCATGCAGATCGACGGAGTGGAGGTGGAACCCGACAAACACATGCCGCTGGCCTTGATCAATCCCGTGGTCACGCCCTCCGGCAAGCAGATCGCGGGCGCCGAGGGCTGCCTCAGCTTTCCCGAGGTCTTTGGAGATGTGGTGCGTTCGGAGCGCGTGCAGGTCGAGGGGATCGACGTCGAGGGTAAGCCCGTCAAGTTCACGGCCGGGGGCCTGCTTGCGCGTTGCGTCCAGCATGAGGTCGACCATCTGAACGGCATCCTTTTCATCGACCGGATGACGGCAGACGAGAAGGCGGAGGTGCGTCCCGAGATTGACGCCCTGCAGGCTGCGACCAAGAAGGCGCTGGCGAAGAAGTGACCTCAGCGGACAACCCGCCGGACCTCGGGCGGCTCAATACTGCTTCCGCAGATTCGACGGCATGATGTGCAGCTCGCCCCGGTATTTGGCCACCGTCCGGCGTGCGAGGATGATGCCCTTCACCTTGAGCATCTTGACCACTTCCTGGTCGCTCAACGGCTTGGCCGTGTTCTCCTCCTTGAAGATGTCGCCGATCATGTCCTTGACCGAAGTGTTGGACACGCCCGCCCCGTCATCCGTTTGCAGCCCCGACGTGAAGAAATACTTCATGTCGAAGATGCCCTGCGGGGTCTGCACGTATTTGCCGGAAACGGCCCGACTGACGGTCGTCTCGTGCACGCCGACCACCTCGGCGACCTGGACCATGGTGAGGGGCTTGAGGAAGGCGACGCCCTTGTCCATGAAGTCCCACTGCCGCTTGACGATCTCCTTCGCGATGTTGGTGATCGTCTGCTGCCGCTGGTGGATGCTCTTGATGAGGAATTTTCCCGCCCGGATCTTTTCGCGGATGTATTCGCGGACTTCGGCTCCGGAATCTCCCCGGGCCATCAGGTCCTTGTAGGCATTGCTGATCCGCAGGTGGGGGATGTGTTCCTCGTTGGTCGAGACGACGAAATCATCGCCGACCCGCGTGACGAAGACTTCGGGAACAATGTAGCGGTTCTCGTCGGGCAGGAACTGACGGCCGGGCTGGGGCTCCAACTTGCCGATCTCCTCCAGCACATCCTGGATCTCGTCCACCTCCACCCCGCAACCGCGTGCGATCTCGGGCAGGCGCCGCTTGAGCAGGGCCTCCATGTGTTCATTGACCACCTGATACTCCAGGGACTCCTTCTTCCCCCGTCGTTCCAATTGGAGCATGAGGCATTCGCGGATGTCGCGGGCCGCTATTCCGGCGGGTTGAAAGGTCTGGATCACCTTGAGGACCTCCTCGAGCTTGTCCGCCTTTTGCCCGGTCAAGGACGCGAGGTCGGCCATCTGCACCCGGCAGTAACCGCGCTCGTCGATGTTCCCGATGATGAGTTCGGCCAGCGGCCAGTCGGCTTCCGCCAGATCCGACGTGCGGACCTGTTCCAGCATGTCCTCCTGCAGGGACGTGGTGGAAGTCAGGCTCTCGAACATGAACTGCCGCTTCTCCTCCGCTTCTTCGGACTGGCGGACGGGACCGTTGCTCGCTGAAAAGACGTCGCGCCACTGCTGGTCTTCCTGGACCAGTTTCTCGAACTCCGCCTGGAAATCGTCCTGCCGTTCGCTGCCTTCCTTTTCCGCGGTGGCTTCCGTCTGGGTGTCCACCTGGGTGTCGGCAGGCGGCTCCGCCGAGTCGAGGGAAGCAGCCGGTCCTTCGTCCGAGGAATCGTCGGTCTTGCCCTCGGTCTGGTCCGTGTCCTGAGCCGGGATTTCCTCGAGAAGCGGGTTTTGAGAAAGCTCCTGCTCCACGAGCGTCCGGAGCTCGAGCGTCGCGGCTTGAAGCAACGCGAGCGACTGCTGCAGCTGCGGTGCCAGCACCTGCGACAGCGACATTCTCTGCGACAAATGCATCCCTTGAGCCATGTGATGTGATTCTTAGGTGAGGTATGCCAAGCGACAAGGAATTACTCGGCATCATCCCTGCTTCCTTGAGGAACCATCGCCTAAATCGCCGCGAATCTTCTTCCCACCATCTTGCCCGGTCCTACCGTCGCGCCGTGTCCGTTCAGTTCACCATCCTGGGCAGCGGTTCCGGCGGAAACTGCGCCTACCTTGAAGCGGGCGAAACCCGCCTGTTGATCGACGCCGGCTTCAGCGGCCGGCAGATCCGCCAGCGCATGGCGACCCTCGGACGGGTCCCGGAAACGCTCTCCGGCATCCTCATCACCCACGAGCATTCCGACCACATCTGCGGCCTGGCCATCATCGCCGAAAAGACCGGCATCCCCGTCTATTGCAACCGCCTCACCCGCGAGGCCATCGAATTCAGCCTCAAGGTGAAGCTGAACTTCCGAACCTTCGAAACCGGAGCGAGCTTCGATCTCGGCGATGTCGGAGTGGACACCTTCTCCATCCCCCACGACGCCCAGGACCCGGTCGGCTTCCTTCTCCGCACCCACTCCGGCAACATCGGCTTCCTCACCGACCTCGGCCACGCCACCAAGCTCGTCGTCGAGCGTGTCCGTCCCGCCAACGTCCTCGTGCTCGAAGCGAACTACGATCCGAAGCTGTTGCAGGAGGACACCAAGCGTCCGTGGTCCGTGAAACAGCGCATCCAAAGCCGCCACGGCCATCTTTCCAATGAAGCCGCCGGCAAGGTCGCCACCGAGATCGTCACCTCCGAACTGCAACACATCTACCTCGGCCACCTCAGCGGCGACTGCAACCGGCCCGCGTTGGCGCATTCCACGGTGCAGAAATGCCTCACCGTGCTCGGAGCCAACCATGTCGCGTTGGAAGTCAGCTCGCAGGAAGCGCCCAGCGCCACATTCACCCTGGCTGGCCGGAAGACGACGTAACCCCAGCAGCCGTCCCTGTTCCCCGCGTGAAGATCCTCCTCCGCAATCTGTCGGTCGCATTTGCCGCCGGCAGCGCCGGAGGAGCCGTCGGTGCCGTTTCCCTCTGGTTCGTGGCGGAAGCCATCCTTCAGCGGAACACCATCTGGGCATCCACGGTGCGGGTTTCCATGGTCTGGATCGCGCACTTCGTTTTGATCGGCGGACTGTGGGGATTCCTCCAGCTCATTCCGTTCAACATCAAAAACCCTTCGAAACGCGGCCTGGTCATCGCCCTCATCCCGATCGCCGCGCTGCTCTTGGAGCTGGCCCTCCTGCCCAAGACCGAGGGCTTCTTCTTCCCCCGCGTCATCGCGCGGACGCGGCCGTGGACCGAGATCGGTGCCCTGCTCGTCTGGGGCCAGATCTCGACCTGGTGGTTCGTGAAGGCCAAGTGAACCATCCTGCATCACGCTTCACGCCAGCAGCTCCTGGATCTCGTCCCAGTTCAACGTGTTCGTGAAGGCCTCTTCACCGGTCAAGGTCGCGGCGATGATCTCCCGTTTCTTCGCCTGAAGCTGGAGGATCTTTTCCTCGATCGTTCCCCGGGTGATCAGCTTGTAGTTCGTGACTACCCGGCTCTGGCCGATGCGGTGGGCCCGGTCAGTCGCCTGGTCTTCCACCGCCGGATTCCACCAGGGATCGAAGTGCACGACCGTGTCCGCCGCCGTCAGGTTGAGGCCGACACCGCCCGCCTTGAGGCTGATGAGGAACACCGGCGCCTTGCCCCGCTGGAAGGAATCCACCACCGCCCCGCGATCCGTCGTCGAACCATCAAGGTAGCAATACTCGATCTTCTCCTCCGCCAGCCGTTCCTTGAGCAGGGTCAGCATCCCCACGAACTGGCTGAAGACGAGCACACGGTGTCCGCCGTCGAGGATCTCCTCCAACAATTCGGAGAACATCTCCAGCTTGCCCGAAGGGGCCGTAGGCCGGGCGTCCCCGCCCGGCAAGTCGATCCTGCCGGTTGTCGGCGGATCTCCCAAATCCTCCTGGCCGGGCGAAGACGCCCGGCCTACGGGGAGCAACCGCAGGTCGCAGCAGATCTGCCGAAGCCGCAGCAGCGCGCTCAGCACCATCATCCGGCTCTTCGCCAACCCCTGCTGATCGACCGCCATCACGACTTCGCGCCGCGTCGCGTCGAGCACCTGTTTGTAGACCTGCGCCTGTTCCTCAGTCAGCTCGCAGAACGACACCTGCTCGATCTTGTCCGGAAGTTCCCGGGCCACGTCACGCTTCAGGCGGCGCAGGAGAAACGGCTTCAACCGCCGCGCCAACCGCACCTGCGCCTCCGAGTTCTTCTCCCGCGAAATCGGCTGCTCGTAGCGCTCCTTGAAATCCTGCGCCGTGCCCAGATAACCCGGCATGAGGAAGTCGAAGATGGACCACAGGTCGAAGACCGAGTTCTCCATCGGCGTGCCCGTCAGCACGAGGCGGTGCTGCGACCGGATCGCTTTCACAGCCTGGGCATTCTGGGTCTGCCGATTCTTGATGTGCTGGGCCTCGTCGAGAACGACCGTGTCGAACTCGATTGCCCGATGCTTCTCCGCGTCCCGCCGGATGAGCGCGTAGCTCGTCACCACGAGATCCGCTCCGGCCACCTGGGCGAACCGTGCGTGGCGGTCCGGCCCGTGCAGCGCCACCACCTTCAACTCCGGTGTGAACCTCGCGGCTTCCGCCACCCAGTTGAACACCAGCGACGTCGGACACACCACGAGGTGCGGCTTCCGACCCGTAGGCCGGGCGTCCCCGCCCGGCAAGTTGGTGTTCCTAACGATAGGCGAACTTCCCAAATCCCCCTGGCCGGGCGAGGACGCCCGGCCTACGGATCTCAGAAACGCCAGCGTTTGCAGCGTCTTCCCGAGGCCCATCTCGTCGGCCAGCACGCCGCCGAAGCCGTTTGAGCGGAGAAAATCCAGCCACGCCACACCACTTTTCTGATACGGCCGCAGCACGTCTTCGAGAGTCCCGAGGGGCGGACACTCCAGCTTGGCCACGCCGGAGAGCGCCTTCGCCCGATCGCGCCAAGCCTGCGGCGCAGCGGCCTGCCAGCCGTTCTCGACGAGCGTGGAGTCGAGGAAACCCGCCTGGGTCGCGTTCATCCGGTAGCCCTGGCCGGTCTGCATCGGGTTGCAGTCAAGCAGGACCTCCTGCAGCTCCTCGACCGCTCCGGTGTCGATGATGGCGAACTTTCCGTTCTTCAGCTTCGTGTGGTTCTGCCCCCCCAACAGCAGGCGCTGGATGTCGGCCTGCGAAAAAAGTTCGCCGCTCTTGGTGCCGAACGACACGGCGAGATCGAACCACTGCACGCCCGACGGCGTGATCTGGAACTTCGGCTCGATGCGTTCGAGGTTGTTCGCCGCGCTGCGCTCCAGCCGTTCTTCCAGCGTCACCTTCCATTCCTTCTCCAGCTTGGGAAACTCGCGGGCGAAGAAGGTCAACACCGGCGTCTGCCCCTGCAGTTCGTAGCTACCGGCGTTCTTCCCCGGTCGAAAACCATATTTGGTCAATCGGCCCAAAGCCCCCTGCTCCGCCGCCAGATCACGCGTCGAGTAGCGTCTCGGGTTGTTTGGATCGGGCAGCCAATGGGACTCGTTCGGATCGGTCACGCCGACCGTCATGATCCGCTGGCCGTAGGCGCATTGCAGCTGGGCCGTGAGCTGCGCGATGCCGCCGGCGAGGTTCAGCAGGAAGTTCGGAGGCCTCGGCTCCAGCTCGAAATCTTCGACACGGAAGTCCGCCTCCACGTCGCACCCCGCGACGAGCCGGCCCCAATCCTGCATGAGAAACTGCGGCACGCGGATGCGCGAGATGACGACGGGTTTCGTCAGCAGATCGGAGAACCCGGCCGGCAATCCGATTGGACGAAACGTCTGGCCCGAGAAGACCCACGTCGTCTCGCCCCGCACGAGCACCACCTCCGTAGGCCGGGCGTCCCCGCCCGGCCAGTTGGTGTTCTTGGCGATAGGGGAACTTCCCAAGCCCAACTGGCCGGGCGAGGACGCCCGGCCTACGACGATCTGCCCGTCCTTTTCAAATGTCGCCTGGATCGCCAGTCGATGCGGCTCCCGTTTCACCTCCAGTTCGGTCGACCGCCCCATGCCGACGCGAGGATGCTCCACAAGTTTGCCGAGAACCTTGGCCAGCTCCGCCGCCGTAAGCTGGATCATCCCGGGCGGTTCTCCTTTCGTGATCTCCTCCAACACTTCCAGCGGAGCCAGATCTTCAGGCGTAAACTTCCAGGCAGTCGCCAGCGGCAGCGAATTGATCGGCATCCGGCCACGGGCCCACTTGGCTTCGACCATCAACATCACGCGGCCTCGTTCCAACGCCGGGCCCATGTTCGGCGGCAGCACGAAGAACAATTCCACTTCCTCCCCCGAGTTACTCCTCTTCAACTTGGTCACCACCGCCCTCCCATGCCCACTTTCACTCCTGCTCCCCTGCTCGCTCAGCTTCGCCACTCCGGCCTTGGTGGGAACAACCGGCGCGCTCCGTTTCAAATGATGCAACCCCACCGCGACGGCGTGGGCGCAGATCGAGCCCGATTCGCGCGACTGCCGGCAGCTGCAGAGGTTTTCGATGTCCGACTCGCCCTTGATGACCATGCCGGACCGATAGGAGATCGATCCCTCCTGCACGACGCCCTTGAGCACGGGCGCGGTCCAATTCGACGAGAGCACGTTGCCCCGCTCCAGCAGGCTGCGGGCCTGCTTCATCGCTTCCCAACCCGCGGCCTGCATGAAGAACTGGTCTGACAACCGGACATCACTCATCGGGTAGGACTGTGCCGAACACGACCCGATGCGCCCAAGGAGAATTGCCATGTAGCCGCCAACGTGGGGAGGCGGACTCCTCGGACTTCCGCCTCCCCACGTCGGCGGCTGCGGATGCAGCGGACGCTTGCCGTGAAACCCGGCAACGGGGACGGTCGCCGCTGTGTTGCCGCCGGTTTTGCAAAGGGAGCTGCTCGTCAGGGCGCGTCGGGGATCCACCACCTGGATCCGGCTCGGTATTTTCCTGCTGGCCCTGATGCTCGTGGCGTTGCTAACGATTCCCGCCCAGCTCATGGGTTCGATGAACGGCGGAGGCATGGGCAGTGGACGCATCATCTTCGAGCCCTTGCGCTATCTGCTCCTGATCTACGCCCTCTTCGAGGGGGCGCGCAGCGTGGCTTCAGCCATCCCCGACGAGCGCCGCGACGGCACGCTCGGTCTTCTCTTCCTCACCAATCTGCGGAGCTGGGACGTGCTCCTGGGAAAGACGGCCGGCGGCGCGCTGACCTCGATCTACGGCGCACTGGCCGTGGCCCCGCTCTTCGCCATCCCGGTCCTGCTCGGCGGCGTGACGGGCGGCGAAGTCTTCCGGACACTCATCAGCCTCTTCGCCGCGCTCCTGCTGGCGCTGGGCTGCGGCACCCTGGCGTCCGCGCTCTGCCGGACGACGCTGCCGGCTCTGCTAACGGGCATCGGACTTGCGGCGATAATGGCGACCGGCCCGCTCGTCCTCGTGAGCCTGTTGAACGCGTCGTCGGCCACGATCACTGAAACGCATTGGAGCGGTTGGCTAAGTCCGTTCATCAGCTTGAACCTCGGCAGCGACGCGGCCTACTACGCTGATGCCGGCCCGTTCTGGTATGCGACGCTCGCCCAGTTGACGATGGCCGGAGTCTTCGCCATCGCGGGCTCCATGCGTCTTGCGACCAATTGGCGTGATGGTTCCCTGTTCACCTCCACTGTCGACGCCGTCCGGCGAAAGGCGGATCGGACGAGTCCCCAAAAAGGATTGAGGCGTGAAATCAAACTGCCCCTCTGGTTGGCGGGGATGGGCACGACGCCACTCGCGCGCACACTGGGCGGGCGGATCAAGCTGGCACGCTGGATCGGTGTCCTCGTGCTGCTCCAATTGATCATCGTCGCTCTTGGCGTGCTCAACGCCTTCCTCGGCGGGATGGGAGGCGTGATGATTTTAAGCATCCTTGGCATTCCGGTTTTCTTCGCGTTCATGGCGTCCCAGTTGATCCTCATCTACATGGCCTGCCGGGTCTTCGCTGATGCCCGGCACACGGGAGAGATGGAGATCCTGATGACCTCGCCCGTGACAGACCGCGAGCTGGTCCTGACGCTCTGGCACATGCTTCGGAACGGCCTGCTCTGGGTCTACGTGATCATGGCGATCGGAGCCGTCATCGCCCTGTTCTGCGGGGGCGGTTCGGGCATGTTCGGCAACACTTCTGCCGATCCGCTTTGGGTGCGGCTTGTCGTCCTGGCGACGACGCTCACGGCGGAAGCGCTCTACATGGCCGGTGTCGTCTGGGCCGGGATGTGGTTCGGGCTCAAGTCCACCAGGACCTCCGGCGCGACCATCAAGACTTTCGTCATGCTGGTCATAGTCACGGGCCTCCTCAAGTGGCTGTTGCTCGTGATTATCCAGATGGCCATCATGTTCAACCTGATGAAGGGGCCCACGCCACCCGCCGGGCTCCAATCACTCATGGGAGCCCTGCCGCATCTGATCGGGGGCGGCCTATCGGTCGCGTGGATCCTTTGGGCGCGCCGGCTCCTTTTCAGCAAGTTCCGCCAGGTCGTGACCGAGACGGAAACCCGCAGCCTCTGGATTCAACGGCTGGAAACCCGGCTCATCCCGCCGCCCTTGCCGCCACCGCAATCTACGGCTCCGATCCCATTGGCAAACCCGGGCGAGTAGGATTTGCCGGAGCGCGGAGCATCGTTCCGCCCGGACAGCCGGCTGGACTGAAATCAAGCCACGCCAAAGTCGGGGAGTTCTCCTCGATCAACTCGTGCGGAGCAATGCTCCGCGCTACACGTCGCACGTCTCAGAACCCTTCTCGCGGCAGGACCAACGTGTAGCGACCCAGCTTGCGTTGAAGGCGGATGCGGGTGGCGAACGTTTTGGAGAGGTTCGCCGACGTCAGCGTTTCCTTGATCGGTCCGGTCGCGGCGACGGCGCCGTCCTGGAGCATGAGCACATGGCTGAAGGCGGGCATGATCTCCTCGACGTGGTGTGTCACCAGGACCAGCGCGGGACGGCTGGACGCGCGGCCGAGGCGGTCGAGCCAGTTGAGGAACCGTTCGCGCGCCACGGGATCAAGACCGGCGCAGGGTTCATCGAGAATGAGCAGCTCCGGCTTGGCCATGAGCGCACGGGCGATGAGCACGCGCTGGCGTTCGCCCTGGGAAAGCACGCCCCATTCGCGGTCCGCGAGGTAGGCGCAATCGAGGCCGGCCAGAAGCTGCCGCGCGGCGCGGGCTTCGGAGGGCTTGGGCGTGCCCCAGAAGTCGATCATGGCATACTTGCCGCCCACGACGACCTCGGTGGCCGGTTCGTAGTCGGGAATGCGCTGGCGGATGGAGGAGCTGACGATGCCGATGTGCTCGCGCAGCTTGCGCCAATCGCTCTCGCCGAACTTCTGCCCGAGCAACATCAGGTCGCCCGAGGTCGGCATGAAGTAGCCGGTCAACGCCGCCAGCAACGACGTCTTCCCGGAACCGTTCGGTCCAAGGATGACCCAGTGCTCTCCCGGCCGGACGGACCAATCGACTTCCCTGAGGATTTTCGTCCCGTCGCGCTGGATGCAGAGTGTGTCGATTTCGAGCAACGGACGAGGCGCTTTGCGAACCAGTTTAATTTCCCAACGGGAGGACTTACCGCGTCGCGGAGCGACACCGGATATTAGCCAGCCGCGAGGTGGCTGGATTGTGGGTGATACGGAATCGCCTCCCGGAGGGAGGCCGGAACCAGCCACGTTTTCCCCCGTCCCTCCGGGACGAAATTTCTTGGGACGATGACCAGCCACCTTGTGGCTGGCTAATCTCCTTCGGCCCTGCGGGCCTTGCCGCACAGGCGAACTCGGAGATCGGCTAGAGGACGACTTGCCTTTGGCCATGCGCTCAATCCTCGAAGCGGAACGTGCCGGACATCCACTCCTTCTCCACGCGGCTGGAGGTGAGGGTCATGCCCCAGCGTTCATACTGCTTCAGCACTTTCTGGAACTGGGTGATGAGGATGCCGGCGAGGACGAGACGGCCGTCGGGCTTGAGGCGGGCGATGAGTTTCTGGCCGTCGCTGAGGAGGAGATCGTAGAGCAGGTTCGCGCAGATCAGGTCGAACTTCGTCGCGCTCTTCTCGGAAAGCTTGGTGAGGTCGGCCCGGGTGGGTTTGACCTGCGCCGAGACGTCGTTGGTGGCGCAGTTGGCCTTGGCCACACGCACGGCTTCGGGATCGAAGTCGAAGGCCTTGACCGTGGAATAGCCGAGCTTCGCGGCGGAGATGGCGAGGATTCCCGAGCCGCAGCCGACATCGAGCAAGGACTGTTTGGAACCGGGGCAACGGAAGGCGGCGAGCTGTTCGAGACAGAAGGAGGTGGTGGCGTGCTGGCCGGTGCCGAAGCTGAGTCCGGGATCGAGGATGACGAGGGCCTGGCCGCGCCTCGGCTTCTGCTTTTCCCAGCTCGGCTTGATGAGGAGCGCGTCGCCGATCTCCATGGGTTTGAAGTGGCGTTTCCACGATTCGGCCCAGTCCTCGCGCTTGACCTTGCTGATGGCGACCTGGCCGGAGCCGAGTTCGAGGCCGGAGCGGCGGATGTCGTCGAGGCCGGCGTTCAGCGCGGCGCGGGACTTGGCGTTCCAAGCGGCGGTCTTTTCCAGATAGAGCTGGGCGCGGGTCAGGCCGGACTCGTAGTCGGTGTAGATCGACGGCGGGATGCCGAAGATGCGGAGAAGGAGTTCGCTGACGGCATCCTCGGCCTCGGCGTGGATGTCGATGGCGATGTGGAGAAGGGATTTCATTTGCAGATGGGTCGAAACACGGATGGACAGGAATTCACACGAATCAGGAAACCAGATCAATCAAAGCAATCGTGGCCTCCCCAAGATCAGCCGATGTCGCGCCAGGGCGTCAGGTTGAGGACGTGGACCTCGGTCTTGCTGGGGCTGATGTGGACTTCCGTGACGCTGGCGTATTCGACCTCGAAGTGCGCGAAGGTCTTCAGCGGAAGCTGCAGAAGGATCGACAGCGCCATGCGGATGACGCCGCCGTGGCAGACGATCACGGCGGATTTGCCGCGATGGTTCTCGAGGATCTCCCACAGGCACGGGGCGACACGTCCGTGGAACGTGCGGGCGGAGTCGCCATTCGGGAAACCCGAGGTCTCCATCTGTTCGAGCCACTGGAAGGCGGAGACCTGGAAGCGCTCCATGACTTGCGACCACGCAAGCCCCGTCCAGTCGCCGAAATCGACTTCGCGCAGGCCGGTCATCACGGTGGGTTGCTGGCCGATGAGGTCGGCAATGGGTTTCGCGGTGTCGCGGGCGCGGACCATCGGGCTGACGAAGAAGCCGTCGATGGTGTGGCGCTTGAGGTAGGCGGCGAGCGCGGCGGCGTGGGCATGGCCGCGCTTGGAGAGGTCCATGTCGATGCGTCCGCCGAAGACGCGGTGGTAACGGTCCTCCACTTCGCCGTGGCGGCAGAGGAACAGGCGGGTGACGGGTTCGGTCATGGGGGAAAAGGGAGCAAGTCTGTCACCTTTCGCTCAAACGAGAGCCTGTTGTTGGATGTCGAGAAGCTGGCGGATGCCCTCCTTGCCCAGATCAAGCATGGAATCGAGCTGGTCCTGGCTGAAGGTGGATTCCTCGCCGCTGCCCTGGAGTTCAATGAAGTCGCCGTCGTCGTTCATGACGAGGTTCATGTCCACTTCCGCAGCCGCGTCTTCCACGTAGCAGAGGTCGAGCATCGGATGTCCACCGACGATGCCCACGCTGACGGCGGCAATGCCGTGGAGGATCGGAGATTCCTTGAGCTTGCCCTCCACGAGCAGTTTCCGGACGGC
Organism: Verrucomicrobiota bacterium; assembly: GCA_043744715.1. Classification (GTDB taxonomy): domain Bacteria; phylum Verrucomicrobiota; class Verrucomicrobiia; order Limisphaerales; family CANJSG01; genus CANJSG01. Next base: position 25,155 of record JAYTUE010000186.1, read on the forward strand.
GAGCGAAAGGGCGACGAAGGAGCCGGTGATCGCGGCGGTGCGGGTGCCACCGTCGGCTTGAAGAACATCGCAATCGATCCAGATGGTCCGCTGGCCGAGTTTTCCGAGGTCGACGGCCGCGCGGATGGAGCGGCCGATGAGGCGCTGGATCTCCTGGGAACGCCCGTCGAGTTTGCCCTTGGAGATGTCGCGGGCCTTCCGGGTCAGCGTCGAATAAGGGAGCATCGAATACTCCGCCGTGAGCCAGCCGCCCTTGACGCTCTGCTCCTTCATCCAACGCGGCACGCCTTCGTCGATGCTGACGCCGCAGATGACGCGGGTGTTGCCCCATTCGATGAGGGTGGACCCGGTGGCGTAGGGCGCGATGTGGTTTTGGAAGCGGATCGACCTGAGCCGGGAGAGTTCGCGTCCATCCGCGCGGATCGGGGTGCTCTGGCTGGTGCTGTTGGTGATGGATGACATTCGACCGAAGACTAGAACGGTCGCGGCGCTTTCGGAAAGGGCGAAGGCGCTGGCCGTCCGGCAGCCCGGAAGCACGATCCCACAACCCCCGACGCTTGACCGAAGTGGTCAAAGGTTTACAACCGGATCCGACCCCAAAAATTGCAGGCGCAAATGCCGTGTAGGGAAAACTGTGTCGATTCCCTTCTTTTTGCCCGCAGCTCCAAACCAACAACCCTCAGGATGCATTCGTATGGCCACCGGCAAAGTGAAGTGGTTCGACAACCGCAAAGGATTCGGTTTCATCCTGTCAGACCCATCAGGGAAGGACGTCTTCGTCCACCACACCTCGATCGACGGAGAGGGCTACAAGACCCTCAAGGAAGGGGAAACGGTCGCCTTCGAGCTGATCGAGAGCGACAAGGGCCGGAAGGCCCAGCACGTCCAGAGGACCGCCTAGGTCCGGATCGATTTCACAGGGATCAAGCCCGCCCGGCGGATTTCGTTCGCGCCATGGCCCCGTGCGGCTAGCTTCCCGGCCGCGTCATGCAGGAATCTGTTCGCAGTCTCTACGTCCACGTCCCGTTCTGTGCCCACAAGTGCGAGTATTGCGCCTTCTACTCCGGGCCGGCCAAGGGCGACCTCATCCAACGCTACGTCGGCGCCGTCTGCCGCGAGCTGGAACTCGTGTCGCCCGACCTCAAGCCCCAGACGATCTTCTTCGGCGGCGGCACTCCATCTCTCCTCACGCTGAAGCAGTGGGAGCAGGTCCTGGAAACCATGCGCCGGAGCGGGCTTATGGGAGCGACCGAGTGGACCGTCGAATGCAACCCCGCCACCGTTTCTGCGGACAAAGCAGCGCTCCTCAAATCCGCCGGCGTCAACCGGATCTCCATGGGAGTCCAGTCGCTGGACGAAGGACTGCTCGACCGGATCGGCCGGGTCCATAGCCGCGACATGGTTTTCCGCAGCTTCGACACTCTTCGGCAAGCGGGCTTCGACAATGTGAACATCGACCTGATGTTCGCCATTCCCGGCCAGACGATGGACATCTGGAAGAAGACGTTGGCCGAAGCCTGCGCCCTCGGTAGCGAACACCTTTCCTGCTACGAGGTGATCTACGAGGACGACACCCCGCTCTACGAACAGCTGAAGGCCGGCAAGTTCGACGTCGACGAGGAACTCGCCGCCGCCATGTATGAGGAACTGATCGACTACGCGGGCGCGCAGGGATTCCACCAATACGAAGTAGCCAACTTCGCCAGAAATCTGCCGGATCGAACCGCACCGTCCGCCGGTTTTCCACCGGACGAGATGTTCTCCGACATTCCGTCCCAGGCCTGCCGCCAGAACGTCACCTACTGGCGCAGCGGCGACAGCTATGGCCTAGGGCCCAGCGCGACCGGCTACGTCCGGGGCGTCCGCACCAAGAACTGGTCCAACACCCAGCTCTACTGCGAAGAGCTGGAGAAAGGGAAACGCGCCATCGAATCCACCGAAGCCCTGCGCCAGCTCGCGCGAGCGGGCGAAGCCGCCGCATTCGGCCTCCGCATGAACGCCGGCTGGCCGCTGGCCCTGTTCAAGCAGAAGACCGGCTTCGACCTGACCGAAGAATGGCGGGAGGACATCGCCAAGCTCGTCGGTCTCGAATATGCGGAGCTGACCCCGGATCGCTTCAAGCTGACCCGGCAAGGCCTTCGCTACGCCGACTGGGCGGCCGAGTTGTTCCTCCGGCCCTGAACCCGCCATGCCCTTCGGCGAACTCGCCACCCGAATCTCCGTCTGGCTGGCGCTGGTTCTTTGGCTGGCCTCCGAGTGGCTCGCGCTGAATCCGAAGAAACTCCGCCTTCGGCAATGGCTCTTCGGGCTTTCCGCCGCCGTCTTCCTTGCCCATGTCATCCTCGCGTTCCACGTCTTCTACGATTGGTCCCAGACGACCGCATTGGCCGATGTCCGACGCCAGACCCGGGATGTGACCGGGCTCGAATGGAGCATCGGGCTATGGATCAACTACGCCTTCGCTGTGCTCTGGTGTGCGGAAGCCTCGTGGCTTTGTCTTGCTCCAATCCGCCACGCGGGACGCCCCCGTTCGATGACGTGGCTCATGCGGGGAATTTTCTGGTTCATGGCCTTCAACGGCGCCGTCGTCTTTGTGAAAGGGCCGCAGCGTTGGCTGGGGTTTATGCTCTGCTTGTCGGTCATCGCCGCATGGGCGGCCGAATGGAAACTGGCTCGCGCGAAATCAAATATTCAGGCAGTATCGGACAGATGAAACGTTCGATAGGAATCCTGCCTTTGCTCGGTGCCCTGTTCTTCCTGTCTGCGGCTTGCGGAAGCGCCGGGACCTTGGCTCAGTTCCGAACAACTGTGGGCGACATCGACGTCGAGCTTTTTGATCAGGCCAAGCCGGTCACGGTCCAGAACTTCATCCGCTATGTGAACTCCCCGGCCTACACGAATTTCCAGTTGATCCACCGGTGGGGTCCCGGCTTCGTCATCCAGGGTGGTGGTTTCTTTGTTGTGAACCGATACGCCACCAACCAGAGAATCTCTTACCTGCCGACCTTCGGGACCATCACCAACGAATACTCAGTTGGTCCCACTTACAGCAACGTCTACGGCACGATCGCCATGGCACGCGCGGGTGGCATTACAAACTCGGCCACGTCCCAGTGGTTCATCAACCTGGCCGACAACTCCTTTCTCGACTCGGTTGACGGGGGCTTCACGGTCTTTGGCAGGGTCGTTCAGGGAACAAACACGCTGGAGAAGTTCCGCCCCCCTTATACCAACTCCATCCACCAGGCGAACATCGGCGGGCCATTGACGGAACTGCCCTACATCGGAACCAACCTGATACACGACGCTCTCATCTATGTTGATATCACCCTGCTCAAGGTCGCGGTCACCCCGTCGGAGGGCGGCTCGCGCAGCATAGCGTGGAACAGCGTCAGCAACCGCCTCAACCGCGTCGAATACACCACCAACTTGCCCCCGTCGTGGATCACCCTCGCCACGACCAACGGCACCGGCGGCCGTTTCACGCTTACCGACACCAACTCGGCGAACTCCCCCGCCTTCTACCGTGTCCGCATAGACTACTGAGTGATGGGCCAGACCTGCTCGTCTTCCGAACGCCGGGCGAATAAACCTGTAACCCGAGCCAGCCCGTTCTCCTCTTCCCAGAAACACATGCGCGTCCTCACATCGCTCCTCACAGCCGGCATCGTCCTGGCGGGCACTCTCCATTCCACCGCCGCCGAAGCGGCCAAAAAGATCCTGTTCTTCTCCAAGTCCTCCGGCTTCGAGCACTCCGTCATCAAACGGAACGCCGGACAGCCCGCCTACGCCGAGCAGATCCTGAAGGAACTGGGCGCCAAGCACGGCTACGAGTTCACCTTCCGCAAGGACGGCAGCCTCTTCAGCCCGGCCTACCTCGCCCAGTTCGACGCCTATTTCTTCTACACCACCGGCGACCTGACGGAAGCGGGCACAGACAAGAACCCGCCCATGTCGCCCGAGGGCAAGCAGGCCTTCCTGGACGCCATCAAAGGCGGCAAAGGCTTCGTCGGAACGCACAGCGCGACCGACACGTTCCATTCGCCGGGCAACAAGGCGAACGGAGAAGCCCGCTTCACCGGCGACACGGTCGTCGATCCCTACATCACGATGATCGGCGGCGAGTTCATCAAACACGGCGCGCAGCAGACGACGAAATTGGTCTGCAACGATCCGGCCTTTCCCGGAGCCAAGTCCGTTCCCGCCGGGTTCGGCCCGCAGGAGGAATGGTATTCCCTGAAGAACTTCTCGCCGGACCTCCACGTCATCCTCACGCAGGACACCGCCGGGATGAAGGGCAACGAGTATGCCCGGCCGCCCTACCCTTCCACCTGGGCGCGGATGCACGGTAAGGGCCGCGTCTTCTACACCAACATGGGCCATCGCGAAGACGTCTGGACCAATCCCGTATTCCAGGACGTCCTCCTCGGCGGACTGAACTGGGCGACGCACCGGATCGATGCGGATGTGACACCGAATCTCGCAAAAGCCGCGCCCGAAGCCTCAAAGCTGCCGACCTTTGCCGCACCCCAGCCCAAGGCTCCGAAAAAGAAGGAGGCCAAGAAGGCTGCTTCGGATCTCTGACCCGCCGCGAACGGGCCGCTCAGCAGGGGACATCCTCTCCGTGGATTGACTGAGGGCGTCCATCGGCTCTTATCTGTCGGCCAGTCATATCATCCGCTTTCCCGCACGGGTAAGGCTCACAACAGATCCGAATGTCGAAAATCACCTCGCGCCTAAAGCTCCCTCTCATCTGTGTGGCGGCTCTGCTCATCGCGTCCACCCTGCTCCGGACCATCCTCGCGATCTCGTTTCCGGGCCCCACTTCGGTTCCGTGGACGGATTACGTCCGGGCCTTCGCCGTTGGTCTGAGGTTTGATCTGACGGCCATCCTTGTTCTGACGATCCCCATCGCCCTGTGGTGCCTGCTGGTTTCGGAGAAGCGCTGGAAATCCAGGGCATGGCGGGCGGTTCTCTTGGGCGCGCTCTTCATCGCGTCGGCCGTGTTCACCTTCCTGTTCGTCGCGGAGGGGTTCTTCTTCGAGGAATTCCGGTCCCGCTACAACACGGTGGCCATCGACTACCTCATCTATCCGCATGAGGTTTTCGTGAACATCCGCGAGAGCTATCCCATAGGCTGGATCATTGCCGGGTGCGCCACCGTCGGTGTCGTCATGACCTGGGTGCTCTCGCGCGGGTTTCGGGAAAAGAATCCCCTGACCCCGCAGCCGCGCCGACCGCTCTACGCTTTCGTCTGGTTGGCCGTGACCCTCGGGCTCGTGCTTTCGGTCAACATCGAGTCGGCCCGTTTTTCCAGGGAACGGACGGTCAATGAACTGGCGAACAACACCTTCGTCTCCGTCACGACCGCCGCCCTGACGCGCAACCTCGACTACTCCGCGTTCTATCCGACCTTGCCACCGGATGAAGCCTACGCCCGGACGCGGAAGCTTCTCACCAGTTCGAATGCGCCCTTCACCGGGGATCCACGCTCGCTCCAGCGGCGTGTGGCCGGAGACGCTTCGCGGCCCAAGCTGAACGTCATCCTCCTGTTCGAAGAAAGCCTCGGCTCCGAGTTCTGGGGCGTCCTCGGCCGGACGAACACCCTGACCCCGCGCATGGACGAAATCTGCCGGAATGAGGCTCTTTTGTTCGACAACATCTACGCCGACGGCAACCGCACCATCCGGGGCTACGAGGGCGTGTTCAGCAGTTTTCCACCGCTGCCGGGCGACTCGATCGTGGCCCGTGATCGTTCGGACAACGTCGAAACCATCGCCCGCGTTCTCCAGCGGGACGGCTACGACACCACCTTCCTCTATGCGGGCCGAGGCGTCTTCGACGGCACGGGCTCCTTCGCGAAACGCAACGGCTGGACGAACTTCATCGAGCTGACAGACTTCAAGAACCCCGCCTTCCTCACCATCTGGGGCGTATGCAACGAAGACCTGTATGACCGCGCCATCGAGGAGATGCGCGACCGCCACAAACGCGGCCTGCCCTTCTTCGTCACCACCATGTCGGTCTCCAACCACAAGCCCTTCACCTATCCGAAGGGCCGGATCGCCGAGGACCCCAACGAACGTCGGCGAGAGAACGTCGTGAAGTATTCCGACTACGCCCTCGGCCGCTTCTTCGACATGGTCCGCAAGGAACCTTTCTGGACGAACACCATCTTCGTCGTCGCCGCCGATCACGGCGCGCGCGTCTATGGCAGCCAGACCATTCCGATCCAGTCCTACGAGGTGCCGGTCCTCGTGGTCGGCCCGGCCGTCGTGCCCGAACCGCGCCGGGTCTCGACTCTGGGCTGCCAGCTCGATGTCGCCCCGACGATCCTCGGACTGATCGGCCGTCCCTACGAAACCGTCTTCTTCGGCCACGACCTGCTCCGCGACCACGATGTCCCGAGCCGCGTCCTGCTGAATCACAACCGCTCCATCGGCATCTACGCCGACGAACGGCTCGTCACGTTCAGCCTGAACAAGACGGTCGAATACTTCCGGGGAAACCCCAAGACGACCCAGATGCTCCGCGACGACTCCCCCGACGAACGCAGCAAGGAACTGGAGAAGGACGCAACCGCGCTGTTCCAAGTCGCCGACGACCTCTACATGAACCGCCGGTTCCGGATCGACTCCACCCCGGTCGATCCCGTCGCAAAACCCCCGCTCTGAGCAGACGCGACGCGTTTTCCGGCGAAGAAACCGCTTTCACAACACGTTCGCTGAATTACTCTCGGGTAAACCCCGTCCCCGACATTGTGTTTGCCCCAAAAGCCATCCTGTTTCCGGCCATCCTCGGGTTGGCGTTATTACCTTGGTCCGCAGTCGGTGCGCCTGCGGACACGCGGGACGCCGGGATGCCGGTCTCCTATCGGAACGACGTCATGGCGGTCATCTCCCGCGCCGGTTGCAACGCCGGTGCCTGCCATGGGAACGCCAGCGGCAAAGGCGGCTTCAAGATCTCGCTCCGGGGCGAAGATCCCGCCGGCGACCATCTTGTGCTGACCCGTGAACTTTTCGGACGCCGCGTCAATCCACAGCTCCCCGACGAAAGCCTCCTTCTGCTGAAAGCCACCGCCAAACTCGCCCATGAAGGCGGCAAGCGGTTCGGGCCGGAAACGGAGGAATTCCGCATTCTCCGGCGTTGGATCGTCGATGGTGCCGAAGACGACGGTGAAACCGCTCCGAAGCTCCTCAGCCTGGAAGTGACGCCGCGCGAAGAATTCCTGGCAGAGCCGCATTGGCAGACGCAGATCCAGGCCACCGCCCGCTATGCCGACGGCACATCACGCGATGTCACCCGGCTGGCCGTCTATGAATCCGCCAACCCTCTCGTCACACCCGCCCTCGACGGCGGCGTCCGCGCGGACAAACCCACCGAGACGACCGTTCTCGTCCGTTACTTGGACCAGCAAAAGCCCGTCCGTCTCGCCTTCGTAGCCGCTCGCCCGGACTACAAGTGGAACGCCACCAAGCCGGCCAACTTCATCGACGAACAGATCTTCGCGAAGCTCCGCCGCTTGAAACTGAACCCGTCTCCCGGCGTCGCCGACGAAACCTTCGTGCGCCGCCTTTACCTTGACCTCACCGGCGCACCGCCGACGGCCGAAGAGGCGAAATCCTTCATCGCCGACAAGCACCGCGACAAACGCACCCGCCTGGCCGAGGAGCTGATGGAGCGGCCGGAGTTCGCCACCTTCTGGGCGCTCAAGTGGGCCGACCTGCTCCGCATCGATGAACGGCCTCTCGACAAGAAAGGCGTGCAGGCCTTCCACCATTGGCTCCAGCGCGCCTTCGCCGACAACATGCCGATGGACCGCTTCGCCCGTGAGATCGTCGCCGGACGCGGCAGCACCTACGACAGCCCGGCGGCCAACTTCTACCGCGCCAACCGCGACCCGGCGATGCGCTCCGAGGCCATCGCGCAGCTCTTCCTCGGCACGCGGCTCCAGTGCGCGCAGTGCCACAACCATCCCTTCGACCGCTGGACGCAGAACGACTACTTCGGATGGGCCGGCGTCTTCTCGCAGATCGACTACAAGGTCATCGAGAACAAGCGCCGCGACGACAACGACAGCCACGAATTCGTCGGCAAACAGGTCGTCGTCTCCGGCCGCACCGGCGACATGAAGCATCCGAAGTCCGGCAAGGTCGTCCCGGCCCGGATGCTCGGCGACAACTCGGCCGACACGGGCCAACCGGATCGCCTCGAACGCCTCGCCGAATGGATCACCAGCCCGAAGAACCCGTTCTTCGCCAAGGCGCAGGTGAACCGCATCTGGTTCCACCTGATGGGCCGGGGAATCGTCGATCCCATCGACGACTTCCGAGCGACCAATCCGCCCAGCCACCCCGAGCTGCTCGATGAACTGACCCGCGAGTTCGTGAAGAGCGGCTACAACCTCCGCCACATTGTCCGGCTCATCGTCGCGTCCAAGGCCTACCAGCTTTCGTCCGAGCCGAACGAGACCAACGCCGACGACGAAACGAACTTCTCCCGCAACCTCATCCGCCGTCTCTCCGCCGAACAGATCCTCGACGCCCAGACCCAGGTGACCGGAACGCCCGTCAACTTCACCGGCTATCCGCTAGGCACCCGCGCGGCCGAGGTCGGCGGCGTCCAGTCCATGCGCGCCCGGCGCAACATGACCGATGGCGACCGCTACCTCGACCTGTTCGGCCGCCCGCCGCGCCTGCTCACCTGCGAATGCGAACGCTCCGCCGAGACGTCGATGGGGCAGGCCTTCCAGCTCATCAGCGGCCCGCTCATCAACGGCCAGATTTCCGCGAAGGACAATCGCCTGACGGACTTGCTGAAGTCCGGCCGCTCCGACGCCCAGATCATCGAGGAGCTCTACTGGACGACACTCACGCGCCCGCCCAACGAGAAGGAGAAGGCCACCACCTCCGGCCTGCTCGTCAACGCGACGGACAAGCGCGCCGTCCTCGAGGACGTGACCTGGGCCTTGCTCAACTCGAAGGAGTTCATCCTTCGTCACTGATGCGATGAAAATCCGGCGATCCATCAACAACACAGAATGTCCTCCGAGCGGATCGTTGCGCCGCCTGTCATCGGTAGGGCGCGTCACTCCGTGCGCGCCGCCGCTGGGTCTCCGAAGCCCGCCCAGGTTTCAGCGGCTCCTCAGAAAGAATGCTCTTCTCTCCAAGCTTTCCACGAGTAACTGGACAGTCATCCCTTGGCCACGAGGCGGCGCGCACGGAGTGACGCGCCCTACCTCACGCTGGTTCGCTGAGATGGCCGGGGTGAGGGTGGCCGCCCAATTTCCTGAGAGGCCCCGATACGATTTCCCTTCCGCGTCTTCCGCGTTATCTGCGGTTCAAACCCCGAGGCCCTTCCGATGAGCAACCACATCCTTTCCTCCGCCTGCGCCAGCTTTCACCGCACCCACATGTCGCGCCGGCACGCGCTCAAGGTCGGTGGCCTCGGCATGTTGGGCATCACCATGCCCAAGCTGCTCCAGGCCGAGGATATGGCCGTCAAGATGGCGCTGAAGGCCAAGGCGAAATCCGTCATCTTCCTCTTCCAGTGGGGCGGCCCGAGCCACATCGACATGTTCGACATGAAGCCGGACGCGCCCGAGGGCATCCGCGGACCCTACAAGCCGATCTCCAGCAACGCCGACGGCATCCAGGTCAGCGAACGTCTGCCGCGCATGGCCAAGGTGATGGACAAGGTCACGTTGATCCGGTCCATGCACCACACGATGAAGAACCACAACTCGGCCGGCTATTACGCGCTGACCGGGCACCAGCCGCCGGTGGACGACATCCGGCTGAAGGAGACGCTGGACCTGTATCCCGCGCTCGGCTCCGTGGTGGACCGCCTCGCCCCGTTGAGCACGCCGGAGATGCCGACTTCGGTTTCCTTCCCGCACATCATCAGCGACGGCTCCCGCACGCCCGGCCAGTTCGCCAGCTTCCTCGGCAAGGTCCATGATCCCCTGCTCGTCACGCGCGATCCGAACGCGTCCGATTTCAAGCTGCCCGAACTCAGCCTGCCCGCCGGCATGAGCTACGAGCGCCTCGAAGGACGGCGCGAACTCCAGAAGATCGTCGATGCCCAGTCGCGTCTCCTCGACCACTCGGCCGCCGCGCGCGGCCTCGATGCGTATTACGACAAGGCGCTCGCGATGCTCCATTCCCCCAGGCTCCGCACGGCCTTCGACCTGTCGAAGGAGTCGGACAAGATGCGCGAAGCCTACGGCCGCCACAGCTATGGCCAGAGCTGCCTGCTCGCCCGCCGCTTGATCGAGGCCGGGAGCAAGTTCGTCACAGTCTACTTCGACGCGTCGATCGGCGGCCAGAGCACCGAGACCGGCGGCTGGGACACCCATGGGTTCAACAACACGCGCATGTTCCCCATCGTGGAGAAACGCCACTTTCCCATCACCGAACAGACGTTGCCGACCTTCCTCGAAGACATGGACAGCCGGGGATTGTTGAAGGACACGCTGGTCATCTGGATGGGCGAGTTCGGACGCACGCCGCGCATCAACGACAACGTCAGCCGCGATCATTGGCCGGACTGTTACACGGTCATGCTCGCGGGCGGCGGGGTGAAGCGGGGCTTCGTCTATGGCGCGTCCGACAAGCAGGGCGCCTATCCGGCGGAGAACGCCGTCCGTCCCGAGGATCTCACCGCGACCGTCTACCAGCTGCTCGGCATCGATCCGCACACGGAAGTCCGCGACGTCGGCAACCGCCCGCTCCCGATCTCCAACGGGAATCCCATCCAGGGAGTGATCGCGTGATTTCTGACGGCACGGGTCGATCAAAGCGACGCCAACTCAAGGTAGGGCGAGCTTCTAGCCTGCCCCGTCCCGACCGAAGCATCTGCACGAGGCCATCGCCTGATCCAACTGTGGTCACACCTGGTCACACCAGAAGCTCTGTGGGCAGGCTGGAAGCACTGCCCTACCTTGCCAGTGACGCTGCGCGGCGACGTAAGCGCACTTCCTTGCTGTTCTTCGCCACGATGATCCTCCTCGCCGCTTTCCCCTGCTCCGCGCAGAGCCTGAAGGTCAACCGCGTGACGCCGCTGGGATTAAAGACGGGCGCGGCAACCGTTGTGACCGTGGAGGGAAGCAACCTCGCCGGCGCGACCAACCTGTGGCTGTCGGTTCCCGCATCCATCCGTCTGTTGACCAACTCCTCTTCGCGCAGCCAGTTCGAGGTCACGCTCGCCAAGGATGTCGTTCCCCAGGTCGCGGCCCTGAGAGTCGCCGGCCCTTCCGGAGCCAGCCCGCTCTTCACCGTGCTCGTCGACGACATCGAGACCGCGCCACGGATGTCGACCAATCGCTCTCCGACCAACGCCGCCTTGCTCGCCATGCCCATCGCCGTCGAAGGCAACGCGGAAGAGAACCGCAGCGACTACTTCGCCTTCCAATTGAAGAAAGGCCAACGGGTGTCCTTCGAGATCTTCGGCGCACGGCTGGGCAGCCAGATCGATTCGCTCATCCGCGTGCTCGACAGCCGGGGCCGCGAACGCGCCTACGCCGAGGACGACCCGATCGGCGGCACCGACAGCCGGCTCTCCTTCACCGCGCCCGAGACGGGACGCTTCATCGCCGAAGTGCGCGACACCGCATGGGCCGGAGGCGACAAGCTGTTTTACCGGATGCGCATTGGGGAGTTCCCCCTCGCGCGCGCGCCCTTCCCGATGGCTGGGGACGCCGGCAAGAAACTGACATCCACTCTCGCCGGGGACGGCATGGAAGAATCGCGTATCAGCCTCGTGATGCCGGATGATGCGGGGCCGACTCCTGTCGGCAATTTCACAGCAAGAGGTCGTCGTGCTGGACCTGCCGGGATCGTTTCGATTCCCGTCAGCGATCTTCCCATCCAGCTCGAAACGGAACCAAACAACACTTCATCCAACGCGACCCGCATTGTCTGGCCGGGCTCGATCCAGGGCCGCTTCCAGAAGCCGGAGGATGTGGACTGGTATGAATTCGCCGCCAAGTCCGGCGACAAGGTCCTCGTCAACGGCCAGACGCGGAGCCTCGGTTCTGGCTGCGACCTGTCGATCGAACTCTTCGATTCCTCCGGTAAACGGATCGCGGGCACCAAACCCAGCGCGGCCGACGAAGGGACCTTCACCAATCGGATCGCCCAGACCGGCATCTACCGGCTGAAGGTCGAGGAATTGAACCGGTTCGGCGGACCTGGTTTCAGTTATCAGATCGATGTTGAGAGTGCCTCACCGAAGATGGTCGTTCGGGTCGACAGCGATCTCGTCGAAGCGACCCTCGGAGGAACAAACACGGTGAAGGTGTTCGCCAAACGCGCCGACTACGACGGGCCCATCCGCATCGAACTCGCCCACCCGGTCTCCGGAATTCAAGTCACGGGACAGATCCCGGATAAAAAAGAGGAAGGCGAACTCCGCTTGATGATCGATCCGTCGATCACCCCCGGCCAGATCCGGGTGATCCGCTTGAAGGCATTTTCCGACGACAAGGCCGGACTCGGCGTAAGGGTTGTGACCGCTGCGTCGTCCTCCGCCGCACCCACTCGCAAGAAGCCCAAGCCAACGGCCACAACCGCGGAAGTCGGCTGGCATGACACGGTCACCGTTTCGGTCGTCGTGCCAATTGCCAAGCCGTGATCTGCGACCAATACCTGCCTTGCTTCTTCAACAATCGAACCAAAAAGGAACAAACTTGGTCCTCACTTCGCCTGCAACCGTATCTGTCTCGTCAGCTACGGCATTGGCTTCTGGAACGGATCAACCAAACCACGCCCGAGCGTCAGGGCATGGGTTGCCCCCGACGCAAGGGATGTGACAGGAGCCGATCACGGCCAGGACAAAGCCGAGTATGATCCGTTCATCACGCGCGGGAATCCGATTCCTGGCCGGGTGAACAGACCACGACACAGCCCCTCAAATTGACACCCCATCCTCCGCTCCTTAGCGTTACAACAACCTATGCAAGCCCTGTTTGATTCGCTCGTGGAGCTGATCCGCCGCACCTCGGCCGAGATGCCGGATGACGTCAACAACGCGCTGATCCGCGCGCTCGAAACCGAGAAGAAGGGCACCATCGCCGAGTCCGCCCTCAAGATCATCGACCGCAACATCGAGCTGGCGAAGCGCAAGTCGCAGCCCATCTGCCAGGACACCGGCAGCATCCTCTTCTACATCGATTGCCCCGTGGGCTTCGACCAGATCGCCTTCGAGGAGACCACGCGCGAAGCCGTGACGGCCGCGACCAAGAAGGGTTATCTCCGGCAGAACTCGGTCGATTCCCTCACCGGCAAAAACGACGGCACCAACGTCGGACCCGGTTCGCCCATCCTCCATTTCCACCAGCACCGCAGCGATGCGCTCGAAGTCCGCCTCGCGCTCAAGGGCGGCGGTTGCGAGAACGTCGGCGCGCAATACTCCCTGCCCATCGAGAAGCTCGCCGCCAACCGCGATCTGGACGGCTGCCGAAAAGTCATTCTCGACGCCGTGCTCCAGGCTCAGGGCAAGGGCTGCGGCCCCGGCATCCTCGGCGTGTGCATCGGCGGCGACCGCGCCACCGGCTACGAGTATTCCAAGAAGCAGTTCCTCCGGCTCCTCGACGACGTGAACCCGCACCCGAAACTGGCCGCGCTGGAGAAGGACATCACCGAGACGTCAAACGCGCTCGGCATCGGCCCGATGGGCTTCGGCGGCAAGACCACGCTGCTCGGCACGAAGATCTGCGCCATCAACCGCCTGCCCGCCTCGTTCTTCGTCAGCATCAGCTACATGTGCTGGGCCTTCCGCCGACGTGGCGTCGTGCTGGAGAACGATGGGAAGATCGGGAAATGGCTGTATTGACCGCTTCTCAAATTGCATGGAGGCGATACTTGCACCTGTTTCTTGGTCCCGGATGATCCGTGCCGTGGAAAAGGTGCGTGAACGTCTTTTGCGGGCCGCAGCCGCGTTGAACGCTTCGGGCGTCCCCTACGCCGTGGCGGGAGACGACGCGGTGGCCGCGTGGGTATCGACCGTGGACGAGGCCGCCGTCCGCACAACGCGCGATGTGGACATCCTCCTGCGCCGCGCCGATCTCGAAGCGGCCAAGGTCGCCCTGGCATCCGTTGGATTCATCCATCGGCGGGTTTCCAGCCTGGGACAGCCCGGCGGCATGGAAGTCTTCCTAGATGGTCCAGAGGCCGGAGTCCGCGACGCGCTGCACATCGTATTCGCAGGGGAGAAAGTGCGCTCAGACAATCCCCTGCCCGCCCCAGACGTCTCGGAATCGGAGACAGCTGACCAGTTCCGCCTCGTCTCTCTCGAAGCGTTGGTCCGGATGAAACTGACGGCCTTCCGCGACAAGGACCGCACCCACCTACGCGATCTCATCGAACTGGGTCTGGTCGATGCAGCTTGGCTAGAGCGTCTGCCCATGGAGCTGCGTTCGCGTCTGAAGGAACTCATCGAGCATCCCGAAGGCTGATCGCGAAAGCCCGATTGTCTTCTGGCGAGATGTTCCCGACACCACAACGGCATGAGTGCATCGACTCTTTCGTATCGGGTCTGCTCTCGCCCATCCTCGCCGTGCGCGACCCGCAGCAGCGGCTGGCGCGGTTGGTGGAGATGGCCAAGGCGCGTCCGCTCCTCCCGGATGCGCTGAAGCTGGACGTGCATCACGTCGAAGGTTGCCAGGTGCGGATCTGGTTCATCCCTGTGTTCCAAGACGGCCGGTGCTGGTTCCACTCGGACTCGGACGCTGTCACGCTCAAGGCTCTCGTCGGCCTGCTCTGCGAGGTCTACAGCGGCCGCACTCCGGCCGAGATCGCCGGGCATGAACCGACGTTCCTCGAAGAGCTCGCCGTGTTGAAGCAGCTCGCCGAAAGCCGCCGCGCCACCGTCCGGCGAGTGGCCCAGAAGATCCGGGACTTCGCCACCCAGCACGGCGCGGTGTGAAATGTCGGCGACTGTGAAGATCGTGGACTTGCACTCGCACGCCGCACTGTCGGAGCCTCCGCCCGTGTCCAAACGTGTCTTAGGAAGAGGCCTCGGTTCCCTCATGGAACGCGCGAACGCCGCCGACCTCCAGCCCAGCGAGGCCCGTGCTGGCGACGATCGCACCAACGCCTCTCCTTCCGCATCGGCCGCTGGCCCCGGTCTCCGCCAGTTCGTCCAGGTCAGCGTCGGCCGGAAGGTTCTTTCGACCGAGGCAATGTCCGAAACGGCTTCATCTCCTTCATCTCCTTCATCTCCTTCGTCGATGCCAACGGCGCCTACGAAACGGTTCCGTCCAGCGCCGATGTCCTCACGCCGGGCACCCGCGTTAGGTCTGGTCCCCCTGGGATTGCTGCTCGCGGATGCCACGATCATGGGACTGGCCTTTGCCCTGATGAAGGCACCGGCTCCCTCAATGGAAAGGCTGTTGCTGTGTTCGCTCGCGCTGGGAGTGGCGTGTGCCGCCGGTTGTCTTGCGGTCGTCTCCGCCAGGGAGGAATCCTGAGATGGGCCTGAACACGGAACTCATCCCGGCCAAGGAACACGACAGTCGCAGGCTCCTGGTTGTGCTTCACGGGCTCGGCGACAGTCGGGAAGGCTACCGCTGGCTCACGGCGGCATTGAATCTCCCGTGGTTGAATATCCTGCTGGTCGATGCTCCCGACCAATACTACGGTGGTTTCTCATGGTATGACTACGCCGGCGACGCGCTTCCCGGAGTGGAACGGAGCCGGAAATTGCTGACCAGCCTGCTCGAGGAATTGCCCGCGAAAGGTTTCCCTGCGAATGAAACGATGCTTTTTGGTTTCTCGCAGGGCTGCCTGATGACCTTGGAAACCGGCCTTCGTTTGATCCATCCACTGGCGGGGCTCATCGGGGTCAGCGGCTACGTGACGGATGCGGAGCGACTGGTCCGCGAGATGTCGCCGGGTGCAAAATCAAGGCCCGTCCTCGTGACCCACGGCACGCTGGACCCGCTCATTCCCTGTGCGAAAGCGCGTCTGCAGATGGCGGCGCTCCAGGCGGCGGCGGTTCCGCTGGAGTGGAGGGAATTCCGGAAGGAACACACCATCGTCGACGACGAAGTCAGGCTGTTCCGCGAGTTCATCGGCCGCTGTCTGAATCCGGCCTGACACCGGGAAGCCAGTCAGTTTTCCAAGGCCTTCGGCGGACCGATGATGAACGACGTGACCAGGGCCTGACGGGAAGTCGCAGGATTTTGGAACAGCGCCACCAGCCGGACGGCCTCGGCGGAACGCGGTTTGTTGACCTTCCCCACGGGCGAGTGGTGGAGAAGGTTCGAGGCTTCCCTGAGCTGGGCCCGAATCCCCGCATCTATCGACCCGGCCCGGTGCCAAGCCTCCTTTGCGGTGCCAAGCGACGACGTCCTTGCCATCCGGCCTTCGACGGATTGTTCCAAACCGGCGGCGCGGCGATAGGCGCCATCCGGTGTCTTCATCGAACTCAGATAGGTCGGAACAGGCTCTTCCGAATCACCCTCTTCGACTGACACGACCGCAGGCCGGCTCTGATAGGAAGGTGGTGGTGGAGGTGCCTGCCGAACAATCGGGGGAGGTGGTGGCAACGGAGGCGGCGCAGGTGGCTGGGGATCCAATCCCTGGAGCATGCGCCGGATTTCTTCCTCCCATTGGCTGAGGGGCTTCCCGGCTGGACTGGTCGCCTGAGTGGTTGGCTCCGAAGGCCGACGCTCGGTCGGAGTGGGCCAGTTGCCCAGGGTGGCATCCTCCTTCGCCTTCTCCCTTTGGCGTTTCTTCTTGAGCCATTCCGCCGCGCTCGAGATTCCCGCGATGACGAGCAGAAGCAGGAACCCCTCGATGCCCATGGCCAGAAGGCCGGCCGTGCCGAAAAGGGGATTGAGCGGGTCGATCATCGCGGAGGCGTTCGTTGATGCAGCGCGGGGGGCGGCGGATTACTTCGATTGCGTCGGAGTTTGGCTGCCGCCGGCGATGGTCTCGCGCATTGAGGTGTCGGCCTGGACGTTCTTCATCTTGTAGTAGTCCATGATGCCGAGGTTGCCGTTGCGGAAGGCTTCGGCCATGGCCATGGGGATCTGGGCTTCGGCTTCGACGACGCGGGCGCGCATCTCGGCGACGCGGGCGGTCATCTCCTGCTCCACGGCGACGGCGGCGGCGCGGCGGACTTCGGCGTGGGCCTGGGCAATGAGCTTGTTGGCCTCGGCCTGTTCGGCCTGAAGCTTGGCACCGACGTTCTCGCCGACGTCGAGGTCGGCGATGTCGATGGAGAGGATCTCGAAGGCCGTGTTGGAATCGAGCGCCTTGCCCAAGACGGTCTTGGAGATGCGGTCGGGATTTTCGAGCACGTCCTTGTAGCTGTTGGACGAGCCGATGGTGGTGACGATGCCCTCGCCGACACGGGCGATGATCGTCTCCTCGGTCGCGCCGCCGACGAAGCGGTCGAGGTTGGTGCGGACGGTGACGCGGGCCTTGGCCTTGATGACGATGCCGTCCTTGGCCACGGCGTCGATCGTGGTCTTGCCGGAGGAGGCCGCAGGACAGTCGATGACCTTGGGATTGACCGACGTCTTCACGGCTTCGAGCACGGTCTTGCCGGTGCCCTTGGTCGCGAGGTCGATGGCGCAGGCGCGGTCGAAGTCGAGGTGGATGCCGGCTTTGCGCGCGGCGATGAGGGCGAGGACCACCATCTCGATGTTGCCGCCGGCGAGGAAGTGGGTGGAAAGGTCGTCGATCGTCAGATCGATGCCGGACTTCACCGCCGTAATGCGTAGATCGACGACGACACCCACGGGAACACTCCGCAGGCGAAGGGCGATCAATTCAAACGGGCCGACCGGTGCGCCGGAAAACGTGGCCCGCAGCCAGATGGAAAAGAAGTTTCCCGCCCAGATGAGAAGGACGAGTCCGATGACGCCCAGGACGCCCCAGAGCAAGATTTGAAATGGCAACTCGGCGAGCATGGGTTGGTAATCAGTCATAGAAGAATTAAAGCGTTGGAGAGTGGATCATGTGGCGGAGATCTGACGGACGACGACCCGGAGTCCTTCGACGGCGACGACGGTGATGGGGGTGCCCTGTTCGATCATTACGCCGTCCGCGACCACGTCGACACGCTGATGGTTGATCAACGCTGTTCCGGAGGGACGCAGCTTGGTAAAGGCTACCCCATTCTGCCCGACCAACTCGGGGCGTTCCACGCCGATATCCCCGATCGTGCGGGTCAGGGTGAACCGGCGGGCATAACGCGATCCCGGGAAATACTTGAGGTAGGCCATCGACCCAATGAGACAGAAAACCACCACCCCGATCAGGACAACGCTCCCCGTCTCGGTGCCGAGCCGGCCATAGGCGACCACCACTCCGGCGATCAGACAGCAGAACCCGATGATGCCCGCGATCAGGCCAGGGAGAACGGTCTCAAGCACCAGAAGCAGAATCCCGGCGATGAGCAGTGTGAGAACCAGTTCCATGGATGTGAAATTAGCGGTCAGCCCAACGCCAGCAAGTGGAACTAACGCATGATTTTCCAACGGACGACGGATCAATCGACCAGGGAAGCCTCAGACAATCGTGGCCAAGGCGGCGTCCAGCCGTTTCACGACGCGCTCTTTGCCGAGGACTTCGAGCAAGTGATACAAGCTCGGGCCCACGGTCCGGCCCGTGGTGGCGAGACGGGTCGGATGCACAAGCACGCCGGTCTTGACGCCCGCTTCAGCGGCCACGGCCTTGAGGGTCGTTTCGAGAGTGGCCGCGTCGAAAGCAGCCAGAGAGGCGAAGGCATCGCGGAGCTTCTGGATGCGTGGCTTGGCTTCGGCGACGAAATCCTTGGCCGCACCGGCCGCGTCGAATTCGCCGACTTCCTTGAAATAGAATCCGCCGAAGAGCGGGAGTTCGGAGAAGTGTTTAATCTTCTCCTGGCACGACTTCAACGCGCCACCGATGTAGTCCTGCGCAAAGCCGTCGAGGCTGATGCCGGACTTGGCGAATGCGGCGCGGGCCAACGTCTCGAATCGATCCAGTGCCATGACACGGATGTATTCGCCGTTCACCCAGTGGAGCTTGTCGAGGTCGAAGCCGGCGTTGTGCCGGATGATCTGCGGCAGATCGAAGAGCTGGACGACTTCTTGGAGCGGGACGATCTCGCGGTTGCCCTTGGGCGACCAGCCGAGGAGGCAGAGGTAGTTCAGCACGGCCTCGGGCGCATAGCCTTCGTCCATGTAGTTGGTCAGCGAAGCCCCGGTGTCGCGCTTGCTCATCTTGGACTTGTCCTTGTTCAGGATGAGCGGGATGTGGGCGTATTTCGGCGGCTCGACCCCGAAGGCCTTGAAGAGGGCGATGTGCTTCGCGGTGTTGCTGAGATGGTCTTCGCCCCGGATGACATGGGTGATCTTCATCTCCATGTCGTCGATGACGTTGACCAGATGGAACACAGGCACGCCGTCGCTGCGGACGATGACGAAATCGGGGTCCATCTTCTCGCGATCCGTGAGCTCGCGGGTGACGTTGCCGACGACGATGTCGGGGATGAGCACCGGCTCGCGCTGCATCTTGAACCTTACCGCTCCTTCGTGTTCGTAGGCGAAGCCGTTATCCTTCAATTCCTGGATGCGCTTCCTATAGATCTCGCCGCGGGCGGACTGGAAGTAGGGGCCGTAGTCGCCCTTGCTGGGACCGGTTACCGCCCCCGTCGTCGGGCCTTCGTCCCAATCGAGGCCGAGCCAGCGAAGGCCGTTCAGGATCACGTCCACGGCTTCCTGGGAATTGCGCGCCTGGTCGGTGTCCTCGATGCGGAGGACGAAGATGCCTCCCATGTGGCGGGCATAGAGCCAGTTGAAAAGGGCGGTGCGGGCGCCTCCGATGTGGAGGTAGCCGGTGGGACTGGGGGCGAAACGGACGCGAACGCTCATGGTTGTTCCAAATTTTAAGAGGCGACACCTTAGCGGTGAAGGTTGACGAGGCAAGCCCGACGCCGTCCGTCACTTCCGCCCGATGGACTGTAGGAACTGGAGCTCGGTCTTGTTGAAGCCGGCATTCGACAACGATTCGGAAAGCTGCACCTGCTCCGCCACCTTGCCGTTCAACCGATAGACCGTCATGGCGACGGCTCTCCATCGGGCCGGCAACATGGTCGGACTGATCGGAAGGCTCTGGAGCATCTGGAGACCGGCGGCCGAGTCTCCCTGTCTCACATGGGCGAGGGCCGCGAGGACGCGGAAGTTCTGCCGGTCCGGCTTGACCCTGATTTCCCTGAGGCATTCATCCAAGGTTTGACGAACCAGTTCACGGTCGCCCACGAGGAGGTTCAAGTAATAGAAATCTACCTTCGTCCGCTCATCGACGCGCTGCCCGACGACGATCCTTCCCAAGGCGTCGCGGGCCGCCTTCAGGTCGCCCTGCCCCATGTGGATCGAATAGGTCTGGCGATTGGCCCGGGCCGAGACCGCGTTGGGAACGGCGGGGTTCAAATAGGGGGCATAGGCCCGAAGCGCGATGTCGTTCCGGCCGATTCGTTCAGCGAGGGTTCCAAGGATGAGGGCGCTGGGGAAGTTGGTGGAGGTTTCGCGGAGCACCGCATTCCACATCAGCGTCTCTCCTTCCGTGTCTCCGCGCAGCGACTTGAGGTAGGCCCGCATGCCTTTGCGGAAAACCGGGCCCAAGGGAACATCGGCCCGCTGGATCAGGGCATCGGCTTCTTCCCAGCGTTTGAGGCCGGTAAGGGCTTCCAGTCTCGACGTGCAGAGATTCAGGTTGGTTCCCATCCTCGAGTCCGTGATGAGCACGAGCGTCGAATCGTAGGCCTTCCGGTAGTTCAGCCAGACCACGAGTTCCTGGAGGGCGGCATCGTTCGTGACCGCCGTCCGATTGACCGTCTCGGTGATCAGCGCTTCCCGACGGGTCTGGACCGTGCTGTCGGTCACCCAAAGGAGGTTTGCCCGGAGGATGGCATTGGTGGATGCGGCAGGGCTTGAGTCCAGCCAGGTGATGAGCTGTCGGGATTCGGCGGGCTTGAGGTCCGACACACCGGCCAGTCTCTGCCACGCATCGACCCGGTAGCGGTTGGTGCGTCCTGAAAGTTCCCAAACGAGCTTACGTCCTTCCTGCTTTTCCGAGGCCGAATCCGAGGCCATCAACAAAACCCCGTATTGGAACTGGAATTTCTCCTCGTCGGGGGAGTTGACTAGGGCGGCCTTGGCGTAAACAGCTGCCTGCTCATTGTCGCCCTGGAGCCGGTAAAACTCCGCCGCCAATGAAAGGCTCCTCGGTTCAGGAGGGGTCTTCCGCATGAGCGTCGCGATCTGCTCGGAGGCGTAGTCCAGGCGTCCCAGTCCCAGGACGAACTCAGTGAAGTCCTGACGCTCTTCCGATGTCACATTGGGTGAACGCAGGATCTCGAACCAAGAGCGGAACGCCTGCTCTAGGCTTATTTTTTCGGAAGCCTTGGCCAACGCTCCCCGAAACCGCGTCTGGTCGGGATCCATCTGCATCGCCAGCTCGTATCGGTCGAGGGCGTTGGTCCATTGTCCGAGCGCGAAAAACTCCTGGCCCCGGTTGAAGAACGACTCGGCCCTCATCGCCTTCAAACCATCGTATGCCGGAGGCACCGTGAAGTAACCGATGATCAGCACCAGCGCCGCAATTCCGCCAATGAGCAGCTTCTTCTTCCAAGACCAGCGCTTGCGGGAATGTTCGCGCTCCTGCGGCCGTTGTTCCTGCTGAGTGGGAGCATCCATGGTCACTTGGCTTCAGCCTGTCCCCGATGTTGAACCAGGTCGTTCATCGCTTCCGCGATCGTTTTGAGGTCCGGCACCGAGTCTTCATAGGGGATGTTGATCGACACCAGTTCGGTTGCCGATCCCCTTTTCCCCGCCAGGCCCAGCCAGGAAACCGGGGCCGCAGAGTCCAGCTCCTGGTAGTTGATCTCGACCGGGTTTCCGTTGCGCCAAATCCCCCATATTTGAACCGCTTTCTGCTCACCGCGTTTCCAGAGGAATTTGTAGAAGTCCATTTCTTTTCCGCTGATCGGAAGCTTCACGACCTCAACTTCACCATTTTTTCTCCAGCCAGCCCCGGCCATGCAGACGTCCGGCCGGTGCCCCAGAAGGTAGACGTTCGCGGCGTTCGGCTGCCAAAAGAAGTAGTAGCCCCCGAGTTCTCTCCCCCTGACCGCCGTGGAACGGAAGTAGGCGTAGTGCCCGATCTCGGGAGTCGGCTGGAGAATCTTCAGGGTGGCCTCGGGCACCGGCTCCTTGGTGACGGATTCACGCAAGGCCAGATTCGGCCAGGTCTGCTCCGGCACCTTGAGGGCCTGATACCAGAACCACCCGTTGGTCGCCATGAAGCCGGCCACGAGCACGACCACCGCAAACCGAAGGAGCGCCCCCCGGGCAACAGGACGGGACACCGCCGCCAAAGTGATTCTCCCTTTTTCCCCCATGGCGATCTCCTCCTTCCTCAGCAACCAGGCGGACCCGAAAAGCATCAACGGAAGGACCACGGACATCACCCCTCCGACGGGATCATGGATCTTGTCCAAGATATCCATGCCCTTGGCATCGACCTGCCAGCACAGGATGAAAGTCCGGCAGACATTGAGGAACACGGCAAAGGCGAACGCCGCCACGAACATGAGCAAACGTCGCGGAACAGACAGAAGGAACAGCTCGCCCAGAGCCACGCCATACATCAGGCCCGACTGGAGCGAACGGATCCCGGAGCACGCCTCGTCCACGCCCACCGGGCCCGGCTTCATCATGATGGTCACGCCGTTGCGTTTCGCGTGGATTCCGAGCCAGTGCATCATCTCGGTGATCATCGCGGAGACCTTCTCGGCCAGCCCGGCTGTGACGGGCTGTTCAATCGCCGACACCCAAGGTGCCGCCATCAGGAAAAACATCGTGGGGAACAGCATCTCCCTCCGAAGTTTTCGGCCGCCCATCCAGCCCAGGCAAAGCATCGTGACAACGACGGCATTGACCCCGATGAGCAACACGAGCGCCCTGGAAAGCGGGCTTCTCTGGCGCGCATACTCCAGCGGCACCACGCAGGCCGCGAGCAGCACCAGCATGACCGCTCCCTTCAGATTGTCCCGTGGACGGACCTGGAAGGCGGCGGTCCCGTTCTTCGACGCGTAGAGGCCGAGCCGACGCCAGAAGAAGAATCCGCCTAGGAAAGGAACAAGCCAGCCGTAGGCATACTGCTCAAAGTAGAGCCAGTATTCGGCGAAGGCGTTGAACGCCCACAGCCACGAGAGAATGATCATGGCTGCCGCAGGCCAGGCCACCTTGACCGGACCCAATGCCCCAGCTCGCTCCGCTGTTTCCGCCCCTATGGTGCTCATGAACGACTCCGACTGTATTATCGCCCCGCTTCTTGGCAATCCGCCAAGTGTTTCAAATTCAACCAGCTTCTGTCTCGGATGCTCAACCGGACCACCCGCACCCGATCAATCCTCGATCACCGCCACGGCCGAAGCGTGGCTGGCCGTGTGGGTGATGCTCAGATGGATGCTCCGACCACCGCGACTCTTCAAAAGTTCAACTCCGGCTCCGTGCAACTGCACCGAGGGTTGCCCTGATGACAGGCGGACCACCTCGATGTCCTTCCAGCCCAGTTCTACTCCGATGCCCGTTCCAAACGCTTTGGAGACCGCTTCCTTGGCTGCGAACCGTGCGGCGACGCTGATCGCGGGAGCAGGCTGCGACTGGCAATGGCGCTGTTCAGCGTCGCACAGGATACGATCAAGAAACCGCGGCCCGAAACGCTTCAAGGCCCGCTCGATCCGCGCCACGTCCACCAGGTCGATGCCAAGTCCCAGGATCATCTCAGCCCGGATACCCTTTCATCACCTCGAGCATGTCCTTCACCGCCCGCTCCAGCCCGACAAACACAGCCCGGCTGACAAGGCTGTGCCCCACGTTCAGCTCGACCAGGTGGGGAACGACATGCAGCAACGGCAGGTTTTCCAGGTTCAATCCGTGTCCGGCATTCACTTGAAGGCCCGATCCGTGGGCCTGCCTGGCTCCCGCCACCAGCCGTTCGATCTCCGCATTGCGTTCCAGTTTCTGGTGGAAATGCTCCGCGTAGGCTCCGGTGTGAAGTTCGATGAACTGCGCGCCGACGCGGGCCGCCGCCTCGATTTGAACCGGGTCCGGAGCGATGAAGAGGCTGACTTCGATGCCGGCATCGCGGAAGCGCGCGCAGACGCTTTTCAACGCCGCTTCCTGGCCGACCACGTCGAGGCCGCCTTCCGTCGTCACTTCCTCGCGTTTCTCCGGCACCAAACACACGATGGCGGGCTTGATCGCCACGGCCATGTCCACGATCTCCGGTGCGATGGCCATTTCGAGGTTGAGCCGCGTGGTGATCCGCTCGCGCAGCTCCCGGACATCACGGTCGAGGATGTGACGCCGGTCTTCCCGGAGATGCGCCGTTATGCCGTGGGCTCCTGCCTTCTCGCAGAGGAGAGCCGCCTCCACGGGACTCGGTTCACCCCGGGACCGCCCCCGGTAACGCGCCTCACGGAGCGTGGCCACATGATCGATATTGACGCCGAGTTTGAGCATGGTTTCCCGATGAACCGTTAGGGTTTCCCCACCACGGGAGCCGTGCCCGGAGCTGGGACGTCCGGCGACGTCATGGGCGTGAGTGCAGACGGGGAATCCGCCAGCCACCGGGCCAGCTTGACGAGTTCGAATCCGCTCAAGCCAAGGTGGGATTTGCGGATGACGGAAAACTCCTTCGGCCCTGATTCGACCGCCTCCGTGACGGTGTTGCCAAGCTGTCCCGCGACTCCGTCAAGAAACCGCTCCGTAGTGGAAAAGCGCCGGCGTTGCTCACGGATGTCGTCCACGGCGACCTTCCGGCCGAACACCGGGGCGACCTGCCCCATTACCCGCCAGAACCCGACCCGCTCCTGGCTGATCTCCCAGTCATAATAGACGAGATCCTTCCGGTTCTGGAATTCATCCAGCAGTTCCTTGGGGGCGGGCTGTCGGTTCGGAACGAAGGGGAAAAATCCGCCGGTGATCCAGCCGCCGGTCGCGGCGTTGGTGGCGAGGACGAACGGCGCCAGGAGCGCCCCGCCTTTCGTCTGGATCTGCGTCTTGTTCGAGTTCCAACCGAACTCTCCCGAGTTCGAGGCTTTGAGGACAGGATTCCACTCGCGTGGAATCACATCACCCAACCGGTCCAGTTCCGCTTTGGGCGACGATGACGCGAGCGCGAAGTAGTATTGGAAGGGCACCTGCGAAAGCGTCCAGATGTAGGCTTGGGACTTGCCCATCTGCCGGCCGACGACCGCGTCGATCGAGGAACCAGGCCGCAGCAGCACGCCGAGCGAGCGGATGGCGGTGAAGTTTACCAACGGATCGCGCAGCAGATTGGTCGGCGCATTCCACGCCTCGTTGCCCAGAGCGATGGTTTCCAGGAATGTCACTTTGGCCGTCGTCTTCAGGTTCTCGCCCTGGGGCGTGATCGTCAGCGCGACCTTTCCCAGCCTGACGGGCGCGGCCGGCCATCCGAAGAATGCGGACAGCTTGGGCAGATCCGCTTCGATGGAAACCAACGCTCCCGCATCCAACTTCCAAGGCCGTCCGGAAGAGGCGATGGCGGACCTCACTTCATTCAACGGGACAGAGTCTTTCGAACCAAAACCGACGAGCAACCAATCGCCCGTCGACTCCAACGAGATCGTCCGTCCCAGAGACTTGGCCGTGTTCTTGATCTGTTCTTCCAGACCAGGTCGAGCGGTTGGCCCGGCCTTGACCGCCACGGTCGCTTCCCAAGATCCGGGGCCCTGCCGCAGTTCCAGCGCAGCGTCCGCGGAGATCAGCAGGTAAACTAGGTCCGACAGGCTGTTGATGGAAGCGGCGTCCGTCTTGCCCGCTTCGGCCGCCAGCCATTTCGCAAAACGATCCGCCGTCAACTTGCGGAAGGAGAGGGCATTGGTCGAGGCCAGCAGCTCGACCGCCTTGGGCGCCTTCTCCAGCGCCGAGACGGCCTGTGCTCCGATGAATTGGTGGCGGAGAACGACGGGAGGGCGCTTGGCATCCGCCGATCCACAGCCGAAGCCGGCGGCTACCAGGACACACGCCAGCCAGAGACAGATTCTACTGCGTTTCTTCATGATTCAGGACGGGGAGAGTTATCCGCGAGACACGCCAGTTGGCAAACGAACTTTGGAAGGCGGTTGAACAGGAAGCCCGTTGACTCCGTCCGATCCAGCGGAAATCGTCCCTCCAGCACGCACATGAAAACACTTCTCTCGCTCATCATCGCCATCGGCCTTGCCGCCACTTCATCGATCCAGGCCGCCACTCCGGCGGTTGGACAAAAGGCGCCCGCCTTCGATGGCAAGGACCAGGACGGCAAGACCCACAAACTCGCCGACTATCTCGGCAAGAAGAACGTCATCCTCTACTTCTATCCCAAGGACAACACCCCCGGCTGCACCAAGCAGGCCTGCGCCCTCCGCGACCGCCTCGGCGATCTCAACAAGGGCGGCGTCGAGGTTCTCGGCGTCAGCATGGACACGGCGGACAGCCACAAGAAGTTCATCGCCGACCACAACCTCAACTTCCCCCTCCTGAGCGACGTCGACGGCAAGCTGGCCGCGCAGTTCAGCACCCAGATGGAAGGCAAGAAGATGTCCCGCCGCGTCAGCTTCCTGATCAGCAAGGAAGGCAAGATCGTCCACGTGACCGACACCGGATCCGCCGACGTCCATCTCAAGGAAATGCAGGAAGCCGTCGCGAAGCTGGGCAAGTGACGCCGGGCGAACAGCGCACCGAATTCAAAAGCAAAGGGCGGCCAAGTTGGCCGCCCTTTCCGTTTCGTTAAAGCTGGTTCAGCCCACGTCGCAGATCCCCACGCCCTGCTTGAGCGAGGTGAGCGGGTCGCGCTTGGGGATGAACTCCTGGGCCACGTGGCCTTTGAAGCCGGTGGCGACGATGGCCTTCATGATCGCCGGATAATACAGCTCCTGCGTCTCGTCGATCTCGTTGCGGCCGGGAACACCGCCTGTGTGGTAGTGGGCGAAGTATTGATGGCTGCGTTTGATGGTGGCGATGACGTCGCCCTCCATGATCTGCATGTGGTAGATGTCGTAGAGGAGCTTGAAGCGTTCGGAGCCGATGCGCTTGCAGAGTTCGACGCCCCAGGCGCTCTTGTCGCACTGGTAGTCCTTGTGGTCGACGCGGCTGTTGAGCAGTTCCATGACCAGCGTAATCTTCTTCTCCTCGCAGAACTTCATCAGGCGCTTCAGCCCGACGGCGCAGTTCTCGATGCCCTTCTCGTCGTCCAACCCGGCGCGGTTGCCGGAGAAGCAGATGACGTTCTCCAGTCCAGCGGCGGCGGCCTTGCTGATCAAATCCTCGTAGACCGTGACGAGCTTGTCGTGGTGCTCGACGCGGTTGAACGCCTTGTTGATGCCGCCCAATCCGTCGACGGTCGGGTTGCTCACCATCGCGCAGGTCAGGCCGTGGGCCTTGAGCGTCGGCCATTCGGCGGGCCCGAGAAGCTCCACCGACTTGAGGCCCATTTCCTTCGAGGCCTTGCAGAATTCCTCCAACGGAATCTTGCCGTAGCACCACTTGCAGACGGAGTGGTTGATCTTGCCCTTGAGCCCGGCGGCTTCGGCGGCGTCCACCGTCTGCCGAAGGGCGGAGACGAGACCGGCGGTGCCGGCGGCGAGGCCGAGTTGTTTGATCGCGGAACGACGGGTGAGCGTGGTTTTCATAGGTGGGTGCCGGAGTGATTCATCCCAGTCCCGCGACGGCCCGTCAATGCGGGCGAAGGGACAAGGCTCAACGCCCCTTGGCTGGCCATATCGCCGTTTACCGGTTGACCTGGGTTTACCAGTCTACGGGCATGTCCCGAACAGCCTGCATCCTGATGATGCTGATCGCCTCGACGATGGCCGCATTGTCCCAGCCGCTGATCCGCATCGGCGACGACTGGGCCTACTTCAAGGGCATCGCGGAACCTTCTCCGCGTCGTATCAGTTCGCACCCGGCTTCGGCCCGTGGATCACCGAGAACGTGTGGCGGGGCGGCATCGACGGCACCCTGCCCTACGCCGGCCTCGCCGCCCATGGACCGAGCGGACTGGCCTTCAATCCCGGGGGCGGACTCGGCGCGCGGTGGAAGGACCATTTCTTCGTCTGCGATTTCCCCGGAGGTATCTGGGCCTTCACCGTGGAACGGCGAGGGGCTAGCTATCGGGTGGCGAAGCGCGAGAAATTTCTCTGGAACCTCTGGCCGACCGACATCGACTTCATGCCGGACGGTTCGCTGCTCGTCGCTATATCCGCACCTATTGCGTGAGGTGCCGAATCTTCAGCCGGCGCATGATCCAGGTGCATCCTAGAGAAATCGAACGAGTGGCCAGGGCGGTTGAGGCGCGTTGGACTTGGCCAGATCCGCCGCTTGTGACTCAAGAGGTGGTTTTGCGGGGAAACGCGGTCCCACCTCAGAAGGCTTGAAAAGGGCTAGAAATGTGGGATAGTCCCCGCATGACTTCGACAGTCGATGACCGGCGGCGGGTTGTTTTGCCCGACAAGTTCACGAAAGGGGACACGGTGGACATTGAAGAACGGCCTGACGGCAGCCTTGTTCTGACCAAAATGGTGGTGCCTGAAGGGACAAAGGCGAGGTTGGTGCGGGTCAACGGGCGTCTGCTCATCTCCGTGGGGCGTCCCGTGACGGCGGAAGAGATCAAGAAAGAACTGGCGAACTTCCCATGAAATACCTTCTCGACGCGTCCACCCTTCTGGCCTTGGGCATCATGGATCATTCGCACCATGGCGCTGTGCGGAAATGGGCCTCCGGCCGGGACTTGGCTGTCTGCCCTTTTTCGCAACTGGCCTTTTTGCGCATCGGTTCCCGGACCTACGGCCTGGAAATGGACTCCTGCCGGAAAATCCTGGCCGATTGCACGTCCGACATGGAGTTTCTGCCGTGCGACATGTCCGCCCTGGACGGCTCACCCGCTCCCAACGGCTCCAAGACGACCGACTTCTACATGGCGAACCTCGCATCACAAGCCGGGATGCGTTGGGCCACTCTGGACACCGCCACGGGACACCCCGCCGCCGAAATCATACCGCTAGAAGACCCGCCCGCTTAACGTCCCGCCGCTGTCGCGGTTGACCGCGTAGAAGCTAGGGCGGGCTTCCAGCCTGCCCCGTGCTGAACAAAGGGTTCTCGGAGCTTCCGTCGCCCTGATCGGCCCGCACTGTTTGATTTCAGGCCGGCAGCGCCATGGGCAGGCAAGCTGCACTGCCCTACCTTGTCGAGGCCGCTTCGCGGCTCGTCCTT